>NZ_CP081295.1:1777500-2140000 GCF_019711375.1 Qipengyuania aurantiaca | reverse complement strand
GCCCTCGCTGGCAGGAGCGCCACGCAATCTCGGATACAGGACGAAAACCATGGCAAAAGGCGAACGCAAACGCGCATTAAGGGGTCGGGCCGGCCGCATGAAGGGCGGGCGCGGTAGCGGCCGGGCCAGCGCGGGCCACGTGCGCCTCTGGGGCCGCCACGCGGTCGAGGCGGCGCTCAAGAACCCCGATCGACAGCACCGCAAGCTGTGGGCGACGCGCGAAGGCGTGGCTTCGCTCGACGGCGAGCTGCCGCCCGATTTCCCTGTGGAATACGCCGATGTGCAGGATCTCGCGAGGCTCGTCGCGAAGGACGCGCCGCACCAGGGCCTCGTCCTCGAATGCGCGGCGCTGGAGGACCGGTTCCTCGACGAAGTACTCGACGGCGATCCCGCGCGCCCGATCATCGTGCTCGACCAGGTAACCGACCCGCACAATGTCGGCGCGATCATGCGCTCGGCGGTCGCCTTCAACGCGGCGGCTCTCGTGACGCAGGACCGCCACGCTCCGCCCGAAGGCGGTGTCATCGCGAAGTCCGCTTCGGGCGCGCTCGAGACGCTGCCGTGGATCCGGGTGGTCAACCTCGCCCGTGCGATGGAGGAGATGGCCGAGGCCGGATACTGGCGGATCGGCCTGACCGGCCATACCGACACAACCTTCGCCGACGCCCTGCCCACAGGCCCGGTCGCGATCGTGCTCGGCGCGGAAGGCGAAGGCATGCGGCACAATATCGAGACGCATTGCGATGCCCTCGCCAAGCTGCCCATTTCTAACGAAATCGAAAGCCTTAACGTGTCCAACGCGGCAGCGATTGCGCTCTATGCCGCCGCGACACGCGGCTGACGTCTAACGGGGGGAAATTCGAATTGACCATGATGCCGATGAAATTGCGCGCAGCCAGCCTCGCTGCGGCGAGCTCGCTGGCCCTGTCCGGTTGCCTGCTGACGCCGGGCGCCTTTACCAGCGAATTGCACATCATGAAGGATGGCAGTTTTTCCTACAGCTACGATGGCGAGATCCAGATGCTCGCGCTCTCGAAGCTGTCCGAAATGGGCAAGGAAGAGACCTTCGAGGCCGAGTGCTATGACGACGATTTCGAGAAGCGCGAATGCACGCTTGCCGAGGTGAACGAGCAGCGCGCCGAATGGGATGCCGGGGCGAGCGCGCGCGAGGCGGAGCGCAAGAAGAAGGCTGAGGAGATGAAGGCCATGCTGGGCGGGATCGATCCGTCCAATCCCGAAGCGGCGCAGGAACTCGCCGAAAAGCTCGAACGCCAGCGCGGTTGGGAAGACGTAACCTATCTTGGCGACGGCCTGTTCGATGTCGACTTCCGCATCTCGGGCCGGATGAGCCACGACTTCGCCTTCCCCATGATCGAGAAGATGCCGATGGCGAACATGTTCGTCACCGTGATGCTGCGCGACGACAACCAGCTCCGCGTCGACGCACCGGGCTTCGCCGCACAGGGTGGCGGCAATCCGATGCAGGGCATGATGGCGGGCATGGCCGGTCTGGCGCAGATGTCGGGCGAGAGCGGCAAGGACATCGGCAAGATCGCAGTGCCCGAAGGGACCTTCACCATCGTCACCGATGGCCGCATCCTCGCCAACAACACCGACGAGGGTCCCCAGGCCAGCGCGCACGGACAGTCTCTTGTGTGGGAAATCAGCCCGCGCACCGAACAGGCTCCGACGGCGCTGATCGCCTTCGACTGATCCGCTACCGGAAAAGAAAAACGCCGCAGCAACCGGGAGGTCGCTGCGGCGTTTTCGTGTGCTTTTAAGGCGCGTCTTAGTTGACGGCGTCCTTGAGACCCTTGCCGGCCTTGAACTTCGGCTGGTTCGAAGCGGGGATGTTCATCGGTTCGCCGGTACGCGGGTTGCGGCCGGTCGAGGCCTTGCGCTTGGCGACCGAGAAGGTGCCGAAGCCGACGAGGCGAACTTCATCGCCCTTCGACAGCGACTTGGTGATTGCGTCGAACACGCCTTCGACGGCGCTCGATGCGTCGCTCTTCGAAAGGCCACTCGCTTCTGCAACAGCACCAATCAGATCGTTCTTGTTCATTCTCTTTAGAACCCCCTCAATCGAGTTTTGAATTGTCGTCCGGTGAATCGCTTCGCCCGGGGAGCAGCGAATTGAGAGGCTTTTGCCCCCGCTGTCAAAGGCAAAATCCGCCAAAATCGGCGGTTTTTGGGCTTGAAATCTCTATTTTGCGGCGAAACGCACTATTGTTGTGCCGCAGCGAGACATCTCGCTGCGGCGCAACAGATCATTTGTTAATGCGCGGTGGGCGAAGCGCTGCCGTGGGCCTGCCCCGGCTGGCTCGCCAGATCGTCCGCCTCGGTCCACTCGATCGGTGACGGCAGGCTGGTCAGCGCATGCTCGAGCACCTCGTCGACATGGGCGACCGGCACGATCTCCAGCCCCTGCTTCACGTTCTCGGGAATTTCGGCGAGGTCCTTCACGTTCTCTTCGGGGATAAGCACCTTCTTGATGCCGCCGCGAAGCGCTGCGAGGAGCTTTTCCTTCAGTCCGCCGATCGCCAGCACCCGGCCGCGCAGCGTGACCTCGCCGGTCATCGCCACGTCAGGGCGCACCGCCACGCCCGACAGCGTCGAGACGATCGAGGTGACCATGCCGATACCTGCAGAAGGGCCATCCTTCGGCACCGCCCCTTCGGGAAGGTGGATGTGGATGTTCTTGCGCTGGAAGATGCTGGGCTTGATGCCGTAATGCGGGGCGCGCGCCTTCACGAAGCTGAAGGCGGCGGCGACGCTTTCGTTCATCACTTCGCCAAGCTTGCCGGTAGTTTTGATCTCGCCCTTGCCCGGCGTGGTGACGCTTTCGATGGTCAGCAGTTCGCCGCCCACCTCGGTCCAGGCTAGGCCCGTAACTGCGCCCACCTGCGCCTCTTCCTCGCCCATGCCGTGCTTGAACTTTCGGACACCGGCGAACTCGGAGAGGTTTTCGGGCGTGATGGTGACGCTGGCCGCCTTGCCCTCGAGTATCTTGCGCAAGCTCTTTCGAGCCAGCCGCGCCAGTTCGCGCTCGAGAGTGCGGACGCCCGCTTCACGCGTGTAATAACGGATGAGGTCGCGCAGTGCGTCCTCGGTCAGTTCGAACTCGCCATCCTTCAGGCCATGGTCCTTGACCTGCTTGCGCAGCAAATGGCGCTGGGCGATTTCGACCTTCTCGTCCTCGGTGTAACCTTCGAGCCGGATGATTTCCATGCGGTCGAGCAGCGGCTGCGGCAGGTTGAGGCTGTTCGCCGTGGTGACGAACATGATGTCCGACAGGTCGAGATCGAGTTCGAGGTAGTGATCCTGGAACTTGCTGTTCTGTTCGGGGTCGAGCACTTCGAGCAAAGCCGACGCAGGATCGCCGCGGAAGTCCTGTCCGAGCTTGTCGATCTCGTCGAGCAGGAACAGCGGATTGTTCTTGCCGGCCTTTTTCAAATTGGTGACGATCTTGCCCGGCAGCGAGCCGATGTAGGTGCGGCGGTGACCGCGGATTTCGGCTTCGTCACGCACACCGCCCAGCGACTGGCGAATGAACTCACGTCCCGTCGCCTTGGCAATCGACTTGCCGAGCGAGGTCTTGCCGACACCCGGAGGGCCGACGAGGCACAGGATCGGGCCTTTGAGCTTGTTGGTACGCGCCTGCACGGCGAGGTATTCGATAATGCGGTCCTTGACCTTCTCCAGCGCATAGTGATCCGCATCGAGGATCTCCTGCGCCTTGCCGATGTCCCTCTTGACCTTGCTCTTCTTGCCCCACGGCAGGCCGAGCAGCACGTCGAGATAGTTGCGGATGACGGTCGCCTCGGCGCTCATCGGTTGCATGCCTTTAAGCTTCTTGAGCTCGCTTTCGGCCTTGGCCCTGGCTTCCTTCGACAGCTTGGTCTTGCCGATCTTCTCGGTCAGCTCGGCAATCTCGTTGCCGCCGTCCTCGTCGCCATCGCCGAGTTCGTTCTGGATCGCCTTCAGCTGTTCGTTGAGGTAATATTCGCGCTGCGTTTTTTCCATCTGCCGCTTCACGCGGCCACGGATGCGGCGCTCCACCTGCAGCACCGACAGCTCGCCTTCCATGAAGGACATCACCATTTCGAGGCGCTTGAGCGGATCGGGTTCGACCAGCAGCGACTGCTTGTCGGAAACCTTGGCCTGGATGGCGGCGGCAATGGTGTCGGCCAGCTCGCCCGCATCGTCGACCTCGGCGAGCTGCTCGGCGGCGTCCTCGCCGATCTTCTTGTTGAGCTTGGCGTATTCGCCGAACTGCTCGACCACCTGGCGCATCATCGCGCTAATCTCTGTGCCCGACGCGGTCGGTTCCTCGATCTCGGTCACGTCGGCAGCGACATAGTCGCCGACGGCACGCAGTTCATGCAGCTTGGCGCGCGCCTGCCCTTCGACCAGCACGCGCACCGTGCCATCGGGCAGCTTCAGCAGCTGCAGCACCTGCGCGATGACGCCGGTGTCGTAGAGGTCGCGGCCTTCCGGATCGTCACACCCCGGATCGAGCTGCGAGAGGAGGAAGATGTCCTTCGATCCTTCCATCGCGACTTCCAGCGCCGCCACCGACTTGTCGCGGCCCACGAAGAGCGGGACCACCATGCCGGGGAAGACGACGATGTCGCGCAGCGGAAGGAGGGGAAAGGTCTCGGTCATATGCATTCTGTCCAGTTGCGGCCCGCCTCGGGGCCGTCGGGTTGGAACCGAATATGGGTAGCGATTACCCGCTTCGCAACGCCGCGCCTCCGCTTAGCTGTGCACAGCGCCAGCCGTTCAGCTTCAACCCCGCCAAGCTGAAGGATGGGGCGCATGGAGCACAGTCCTGACGAAGAAAACGCGCAGGACGCGAAAAGGGCCGCAGCGATTGCTCGCGCGGCCCTTTCCCTGTGTCGTCATGTCCCGCCATTGCCCCTTCGATAGCAGGCGTCACGGCTTGTAGGACAGGCTTAGCCCAGACCCGGAATGTTCATGCCCGGAGGCAGGCCCATGCCGCCCTGGATCGCCTGCATTTCCTCGGCCGACTTGCGATCGGCCTTGTCGCGCGCATCGTTGAAGGCGGCCGCGACGAGGTCTTCGACCATCTGCTTTTCTTCCGGCTTCATCAGACTTTCGTCGATCTCGA
This sequence comes from Qipengyuania aurantiaca, assembly GCF_019711375.1. NCBI lineage: Bacteria > Pseudomonadati > Pseudomonadota > Alphaproteobacteria > Sphingomonadales > Erythrobacteraceae > Qipengyuania > Qipengyuania aurantiaca. Next base: position 2,134,869 of record NZ_CP081295.1, on the reverse strand, counting down.
CGCCGATGATGCGGCCACGGGCCGTTGCGCGGACTTTGACGAGGCCGCCACCGGCAGCGCCTTCGACCTCAATCGTGTCGAGCTTGGCCTGCGCTTCGTTCATCTGCGTCTGGATCGTCTCGGCAGCCTTCTGGGCGGCGGCGATCATTTCTTCCATCGATTTCATCTGGGTCGTCCTTATGCTCTGCGGTTCCAGGGAACCTCGCGCCGCATCGGGGGGACATCGGCGCCGTCTTCTATCATTTCGGCATCGGGGAACGCGGCTTCAACCGCTTTCACCATCGGATGCTCTTTCATGGCAGCCTTGGCGGCCTCGGCCTTGGCCTGCCGCTGCTCTTCGAGCGAGGGCGTGGCGAGCGCGGGATCGCCGGTTTCCAACTGCCAGCGGGTTTCCGTCACGGCGTAAAGCGCGTCCTTAAGCACCGGCTCGATCGCGTCGCCATACTTCGCATCGCGAGTGTAGACGAGCTTGCCCATCTCCACGCTGATCGGGCGGATCTGGAGGCGCATGATGCTCTCCGCCTGCAGCTTGCCAGCGGCGGAGACCTTCTCGATCAGCTCTTCCCAGTCGAGCGTGGCTGTCGGGGCGCCGGCGCCGCCCTCGCCCGCACTCGCTGCCGGAGCGGGACCGCGCGCGGCCAGTTCTTCCAACTGCTTTGCGAGCTTGCCCGGATCGGGCATTCCCGCGGCGTGCAGCACGCGGAGCAGCGCCATCCGCGCCGAGACTAACGGGTCGGGCGCGTGGCGGACTTCCTCGTGACCCTTGAGCAGCAATTGCCACAGGCGGTGGACCTGCCCGACGTCGAGCCGCTTAGCCCATTCGGTCAGCTGCTCGCGCTCTTCGGCGGTAGTCGCTTCGGCCTCGCCGCCCGAAACCTGCGTCAACGCGATGCGGTGGGTGAGGTCCATCAGGCTGCGCATCAGTGCGAGCGGTTCAACGCCGAGCGCATACTGATCGTCGACCGCAGCCAGCGCGGCCTTGGCATCGCCATCGAGGATATGGGCGAACAAGCGCCGCTGCGCCCCGCGATCGGCAAGGCCCAGCATGTCGCGCACGCGCTCCGCCGTGACCTTGCCGCCCGTGTCCATATCGGCATGGGCGATAGCCTGGTCGAGGATGGAGAGCCCGTCACGCACCGAACCTTCGGCGGCGTTGGCGACGATATGGAGCGCCTCTTCCTCGGCCTCCACCCCTTCCTTGCGGCAGATTTCGGCGAAATGCGCTTCGAGCAATTCGACCGGAATACGGCGCAAATCGAAGCGCTGCGTGCGGCTGAGGACGGTGACGGGAAGCTTTTCGACCTCGGTCGTGGCGAAGAGGAATTTCACATGCGCCGGCGGTTCTTCCAGCGTCTTGAGCAACGCGTTGAAGGCGTTGCGCGAGAGCATGTGGACCTCGTCGATGATGTAGATCTTGTAGCGCGCGGAGACCGCGGCATAGCGCACCGCCTCGATGATCTCGCGCACATCGTCGACGCCGGTGTGCGATGCGGCGTCCATCTCGATCACGTCGATATGGCGGCCCTCGGCAATCGCCGTGCAGGGCTCGCACACGCCGCAGGGGCTGATCGTCGGACCGCCCTCGCCATCGGGGCCGATGCAGTTCAGCGCCTTGGCGATGAGGCGCGCGGTCGAGGTCTTGCCCACCCCGCGCACGCCGGTCATCAGGAAGGCATGCGCCAGCCGGTCGCGCGCAATGGCGTTGGCCAGCGTACGAACCATGGCGTCCTGCCCGATCAGTTCGGCAAAAGTTTGCGGACGGTATTTGCGTGCAAGGACGCGGTAAGGCTGCGCGGGTTCGGCGCTGTCCTGCGCGGGAGTTGCAGCAGCCGGCGATTCCACAGGAGTGGGCGCGGGCATTGGCGCCGGCTCGGGTGAAGGCGCAGGCGTGACCTGGGGCTCCGGCGCGTCGCCGAACATCGAGTTCTGCCCGGCCGCCTCCAGTTCGGCAGCGCTCGGCGCGTCGTCCTCGACGTCAGTCTCCCACGGGAGGCCGTCAGTATTTTCCGGTGAATCACCCATAGCCTATCAGGTAGGCGCTCGATCCCGATTTGTCGAAGCTTGACCAATAGGTTTCAATTTGCAATCTATGTCGTCAAGGAGAGCCCCATGTCGATAGTCAAAGGGCGGATGACCGCCGAATTTTCCGGCCCGCTCGTGGTCTTCCTGATCGGCATGCGGATCAATCATTTCCACAAGTTCAGCAAATGGTGGCCCGTTTTTCGCTCGATGGGTCCGATGCTGGAGGAACTTTCGGCGAATCCCCAGAGCGGTTTCCTCGGGACGGAGTTCGCCTTTTGCAGCCTGCGACAGGTGATGTTGCTGCAATACTGGAAGGATTTCGAGAGCCTCGAACGCTATGCCCGCTCACACGACGAGAAGCACTGGCCGGCCTGGACGGCGTTCAACCGGAATGTCGGAAGCGACGGCACAGTCGGCATCTACCACGAAACTTACGCGGTCGACGGGGGAGCCTACGAAACGGTCTATGGCAATATGCCTGCGTTCGGTCTCGGCAAGGTGGCCGGGCTCGTCCCGGCGACGGGGTCGCGCAACGAGGCGCGCGATCGCATGCGCGTCAGCAACCAGAGCTGAGGGAAAAGGAGCCGAGCGACCCGCCGCAATTCACCTGGGCTGCTTCCTTCCGGACCTGACCCGGTGAGCGAACGCAAACGTCCACCCGACTCCCGGCGCGCCATATGGCGGCGGTTGGCCCAGATTTCAACACCGCATTTGCGCAGGTGTGATTACCGGAAATTATCCGCGTAGGCCTGCAGCTTCAGGCTGTGCGGCGGCGTGGCGTGGACGCGGGCGGCGATACCGTATTTCTCGGCATAGGCCTTCGCCTCGTCCTTGCTCGGGAATTTGAGCTGCACCTGCGCCTGCGTATCGCCGCTGCCTGTCCAGCCCATCAGCGGGTCAGCCCGGCGAGCCTCGGACTGTTCGAATTCGAGCACCCACTCGTCGGTACGGGCCTTGCCCGATTGCATCGCGCTCTGCGGTCGCTGGTAGATACGTGCTGCCATAATGAGGGCCCTGTAATTCAGCCGCCGGATTTTGAAAAGGCGTTCTTGGTCTTCAAACTGGGCTTTTCCGCCCATGGTTCCTCGGGCCAGCGATGCTTGGGGTAGCGACCCTTCATGTCCTTGCGCACATCGTCCCAACTGCCGCGCCAGAAACCGGGCAGGTCGCGGGTGGACTGGATCGGGCGTCCGGCCGGGCTGGTGAGTTTCAGGAACAGCGGCGTGTCGCCGATCATCGGGTGGCGTTCCAGACCGAAGAGCGCCTGCACGCGGACCTCCACGCTGGGCGCGTCGTCGCCGGTGTAGTCGATCCGGTGCGTGGTCCCGGCAGGCGAAGTAAACTCGCGCGGCGCCTCGCTGTCCAGCCGCTGCCGGTCGTTCCAGTCGAGCAGGCCGAGCAGCGCGTCGACCAGTCGGCCCTTGGGAAGGTCGAGATCGCGCCGCCCCTCCAGAAGCGGGGCGAGCCAGAGATCGGCGGTTTCGGCCAGCTTGTCGGACGAAAACGCATCCAGCCCGATGAAGGCGGCGCGCGCCTGCAGCTCCGCCGGGATCAGTTTTGCCGGATTTTCCAGAGCCTTGCCCACAAGGATATCCACAAGCGCCGCGCTGTCGGGCGAGGGATCGGGACCGCTCGCAAGCGTGATTGCGCCCAGCCGCTTTTCCAGCCGCGCTTCCACGCGGTCCTGTTTCCAGCGCAGGACAGAGCGTTTCTCGATCCGCTCGCCCAGCCAGTGTTCGAGATCGGCCTGCTCCAGCGCGATAGCCGAAGTGATGCGCGCGCCCTTCGCCTGCCCCTGCGCGTCGCCGATCACGAGAAACTCGGCCCGCGCCAACGGCGATGCGGGATCGAGCATGAACCCGCGCCCGCCCGAGGCGATCCAGCTTTCCCCCGACGCGTCGCGGCGCTTGGCGATGAACTCTAGGCGACCGGCTGCGAGGAGGATGGCTGCCGGGATGTTGTCGCGGTTTCCCGACGCCACCAGCTTCTCCGCCAGCATCGCCCAGCGCCCCGCAAGCTTGCGGCTGGCCTCGGCCCTTGCGCCCCGGTCCTCGTTCCAGCGCAACAGGCGCGCTTCCAGATCCTCGCCCCGCCCCCCAAGGCCACGTTCCTGCAGCAGGAGCGCCAGCCGCGCGGCTTTCGCGGCGCTGCCGTGCTCCGCCCCGAACAGCAGCATCGCCGCCGAAGCCGGGTCGAGCGGGAGGCTGGCGAGTTGCTTTCCGCGTTCGGTGATCCGCCCTTCCGCATCGAGCGCGCCCAGCCCGACCAGCGTCGCACGCGCTGCCGCCACGGAGGCCACGGGCGGCGGGTCGAGCCATTGCAGGCTTGCGGGATCGCTCGTCCCCCATTTCGCGAGGTCGAGCACCAGCGGCGCCAGATCGGCGGTTTCCATCTCGGGCGGATCGAATTGCGGCCTTCCGGCGTGTCCGCCCTCTTCCCACAGGCGATAGGCCACGCCCGGCCCCTGCCGCGCCGCACGTCCCGCGCGCTGCGCCGCCGCCGCTTGGCTCGCGCGATGGGTGACGAGATGCGTCGTCCCTGCCGCCCGGTCGAACTCCGCCCTTCGCGAGAGCCCTGCGTCGACCACGACCGACACGCCCTCCAGCGTCAGCGAGGTTTCGGCGATCGCGGTGGCCAGCACGATCCGCCGTCGCCCTTTGGGATCGCGGCGGATCGCGGCGCGCTGTTCGGCCGGTTGGACTTGCCCATGGAGTGGCAACACCAGCGCGCTCGGCAGACGCTCCGCCAGCCGTTCGCGCGTGCGCTCGATCTCGCCCACACCGGGCAGGAAAGCGAGAATATCGCCCTCCTGTTCCTTCCACGCGGTCGCGATGGCCGAAGTCATGGCGTCCTCGACCCGCGCCTGCGGGGAGGAGCCGAGCCAGCGGATCTCCAGCGGATAGGCCCGCCCCTCGCTCTCGATCACCGGTGTATCGCCGCCCATGAGCGCGGCGAAGCGCGCCCCGTCGATCGTCGCCGACATGACCAGCACGCGCAATTCCTCGCGCAGCACGCCTTGAGTTTCCAACGCCAGCGCGAGGCCGAGGTCGCTGTCGAGATGGCGTTCATGCGCCTCGTCGAACAGCACCGCCGACACGCCTTCAAGCTCTGGATCGTCGAGGATGCGGTTCACGAAGATCGCCTCGGTTACTACCAGCACGCGAGTTTTGCTCGAACGCTTGCTGTCCAGGCGGGTCAGGTAGCCCACGGTTTCGCCCGGCTTCTCGCCCAGCATCTGCGCCATCCGCTCCGCCGCAGCGCGCGCGGCCACACGGCGGGGCGAGGTGAGGATCACCGTGCCGCTGCACCATTCCTGATCGAGCAGCGCTGGGGCCACCGCCGTCGTCTTGCCCGCCCCCGGCGGCGCGACCAGCACGGCGCCGCTACTCTCCCGCAGTGCGGCGAGCAGGTCGGGCAGGACAGCGTGGATGGGGAGGTCGTCAGCCACCGCCGGCCGACCGTTCGTGCAGAGCTTGTCGAAGCATTGCTCTTCCTTTCTCGCCAGGCCTTAAAAGGAAGGACTGCCCTTCGACAAGCTCAGGGCGAACGGAGCTTTGAAGTGCCGATCAATAGCCGCGCGATACGGCGAAAAGGGCCGCCTGCGTCATGGCGCGGCGGGCCTTGCCGTCGGGGAAGATCGACAGCGCGTCGATCGCGCGCTGGGCGAAGTGGCGGGCGCGAGCCTTGGTGTCGGCGACGGCGTTATGCGCTTCGATCAGGCGGATTGCCTCGTCGAGATCGGCGTCCGTGGTGCGGAAACCGGCGATGGCGGCCTTCCAGAATTCGCGTTCTTCCTCGCTGCCGCGGGCGTAGGCGAGGATGACCGGCAGGGTCATCTTGCCCTCGCGGAAATCGTCGCCGCGGTCCTTGCCCATTTCGGCCGCGTTGGAATCGTAATCGAGCGCGTCGTCGACCAGCTGGAAGGCGACGCCCAGGTTGCGGCCGTATTCGTCCAGCGCCTGTTCTTCTTCTTCGCTGCATTCCGCGACCACGGCCGCGATGCGGCTGGCCGCGGCGAACAGCGCGGCGGTCTTGGCGCGGATGATGCCGAGATAGCGTTCTTCGCTGGTGTCGATCTTGCGCTGGGCGGTCAGCTGGTCGACCTCGCCCTCGGCGATGATCGCGCTGGCGCCCGAGAGAATCTTGAGGACCTTGAGACTGCCGTCCTCGGTCATCAGTTCGAAGCTGCGGCTGAAGAGGAAATCGCCCACCAGCACGGTGGCGGGATTGCCGAAGATGATGTTGGCCGCCGCCTTGCCGCGCCTCAAGTCGCTGCCGTCGACGACATCGTCGTGCAGCAGCGTCGCGGTGTGAATGAATTCGACCGCCGCGGCGAGCTTGTGATGGCGCGTGCCGCTGTAGCCGACCAGCTCTGCCCCTGCGAGCGTGAGCATCGGGCGTAGGCGCTTGCCGCCGCCCGAAATCAAATGTCCGGCGAGCGCAGGGATGAGCGGCACTTCGCTCTGCATCCGGTCGAGAATGACCTGGTTGACCGCGTTCATGCCCTGCGCGGTAAGCGCCAGCATGGGTTCGATCGAGGGCTCCGGGCCCTTGCGCGGGAGGGGAACGACGTCGGCTGTCATGTCAGCTTGGCCATGTCCTGCCTAAACTTTCTTGGCAAGAGGCGGATTGGCGCTAATCTGGCAAGCGATGACGCAAGAGGTGCAACAGACCCCCGCCGAAGACGCGACGCTGGCGGCTTATCGCAAGAGCATCGACAATATCGATGCCGCGCTCGTGCATATGCTGGCCGAGCGGTTTCGCATCACGCAGGCGGTGGGCGCCTACAAGGCCACCGCCACCCTGCCCCCCGCCGATCCCGCGCGCGAGGCCGAGCAGATCGCCCGGCTGCGGCGGCTGGCGGAGGAGAGCGAGCTCGACCCCGAGTTCAGCGAGAAGTTCCTGCGCTTCATCATCGACGAAGTCATTCGCCATCACGAGAAAGCGCAGGGACTGACCTCTTAATCGGGGTTCTTTTCGCGGGCTCGGCGCGTCGCGGCAGGAGAGTTGCGGCGCGATGAGCGTTCCGACCTATCGGGACGCGCGCGTTCCTCGCGGCGTGTTTCCTGCGCATTGCTGCGCTGGGCCGCCGGTGCGGCGCGTTCCTGGCGACGGTTCTCGCGCGGGGCGGGAGCCGGTGCCGGAGCGCGGCTGGCCGCCGGAGCGGCCGGAGCCCTGCGCACGGCCTCTGCCGTGCCGCGCTGCGCCCGACGTGTCGCTTCACCAGCCGGTGCGCGGCGCGCGGCCTCGCGAGCCGGAGCGCGGCGAGCCGCTTCAGTGGACCGGCTCACGGCGCGCTGCTGGCCGGCGCGTTCCTCGCGGCGTTCGCGCGCAGTGGCCTCGGCAGCCTGGCGGATAGCCGAACCGCGGTTCGCATCCTCGCGGCGGTCACGCGTTGCGGCGCGATCGCGGCGCTCTGCCCGGCGGTAATCGGCCCGCCGGTCTTCGTAGCGGCCGCTTTCGCCAAGTTCGAACCCGGCCCAGTTTTCGGCCAGGGCACGATGCGCGACGCGGCGCTCGTAGCGCTCGCGGCGTTCGGCCCAGAGGCGGCGCTGGTAGTCGTTCCAGCGATGGCGATAGCCGTAGCGGTCGTAGACGTAATAGCCCGTGCCGGGGTAATAGTAGTCGTCGTACCAGCCGTAGTAGCTGTCATAATAGGGATCGTAATACGGGTCGTAATAGCCGCCCGAGCTGTAGCCGACGCCGACCGAAACGCCCGAGTGGCCATAGGAGTCGGCCATCATCGTGCAGCCGGAGAGCCCGAGGCCAACCAGCCCGGCAAGTCCCACCCGAAGAGCGAAGGGCGCGCGGCGCGCCGTGATATTTTTTTCGTCCATGGTCCGTGGCTTATACACGATGGATTGAACGAAGTCTGAACCTAAACGCCGGGTCGCGGCAATCTAAGCGTGACCATCAGCCCGCCGAGGTCCTCGCTGGTGCCGAGTTCGACCGAGCCGGCGTAGATTTCGGCCACGTCTCTCACGATGGCAAGGCCAAGGCCCGTGCCGGGCTTGCCGGTATCGAGCCGCGCGCCGCGGTCGAAGATGCGGATGCGCTCGGCTTCGGGAATGCCGGTCCCGTCGTCCTCGACCCAGATGGCGCATTGCTCGGCATCGGGCTCGGCGTCGACCGTCACGAAGACGGAGCCGCCGCCATATTTGGCAGCGTTCTCGATCAGGTTTCCGAGAATTTCGTCGAGATCCTGCCGTTCGATGGCGACGGCGGCCTCGCGCTTGCCGTCGAGGTCGAAGCGGGTGTGCTCGTAAATGCGGGTGACGGCGCGCAGCACGCTTTCCGCGCTCGGCCAGACCTCGGCCCGGGCATGACCCGTGGCGCGGCGCCCCACCGCGCGGGCGCGGGCGAGATGGTGCTCGACATGGCGCTGCATGGTCTTGGTTTCGCGGCAGACGAGGTCGGAAAGCTTGGGATCGTGCGCGGTGGCGGCGTTGGTCAGGACGGTGAGCGGGGTTTTCAGCGCGTGGGCGAGATTGCCCGCATGGGTTCGCGCTTCCTCCGCCTGGCGTTCGCTATGGGCGAGCAGCGCGTTGATCTCTTCCACCAGCGGTTCGACTTCCAGCGGCAGCGGCTCCTCGATCCGGTTCGCGCCTTCGGACCGCATCGACTGGATCGCCGCGCGCACTCGGCGCAAGGGCGACAGGCCATAGTAACTTTGCAGCGCGGCCATGATGAGGAGGCCGAGGCCCAGCACGGCAAAACTCCACACCAGGATCGAACGGATGCGCGAAACCTGGAAGTCCATTTCCTCGCGCGCGCTGGCCACGGTGAAGGTCCACTGCGTGTCGCTTTCGGGCAGGATGATGTTCCGCTCGACCACGCGCAGCGGTTCGTCGGGATATTGCTCACTGTCGTAGAAGTGGGGCTCGTCGTCCGTGTGATCGCCATCGACCGCGAGCGTGCGATCCCACAGGCTGCGGCTGGGATAGGGGTCCCTGCCCGGCCCGCTGATCTGCCAGTAGACGCCCGAATTGACCTCGAGGAAGCGCTGGTCGCCGAGCGAGCGGTAGAAGCGCACGTCGCCCCATTCGTCGACCTCAGCCGAGGCGATCAGGGCGGTAAGGACATATTCCAGCTGGTCGTCGAAATTGCTCTGCACTTCCCGGGTCAGCGCGCGTTCAAGCGCGAACCCGCCACCCAGCAGCAGGACCCCGACCCAGATCGCCGCAATCGCCATCATGCGCGCAGCAAGACTGCGGCGCGGTGCGGGCGGCGTCGGGAGCGTTACCGGATCGGCGTCGGGTTCAGGCGCAGCGGTGTCGCCGGCAGGAGAACCCGCCGCCGCCCTCGCCTCGCCATCCTCCTCAGGATGCGCGGGGCTGGTCGGCGGGGTCGTCGAGGCTGTAACCGAGTCCACGGATGGTCGTGATCACTTCCGCACCCAGCTTTTTGCGGATGCGGGTGACGAAGACTTCGATCGTGTTCGAATCGCGGTCGAAATCCTGGTCGTAGATGTGTTCGATGAGTTCGGTGCGGCTGACCACCTTGCCCTTGTGGTGCATGAGGTAGGACAGCAGCTTGTATTCCTGCGCGGTCAGCTTGACCGGCTCACCCTTCAGCGTGACGCGGCCCGAACGCGTGTCGAGACGCACATCGCCGGCCGTCAGTTCGCTGGAGGTGTTGCCGGACGCGCGACGGATGAGCGCGCGGAGGCGAGCAATCAGCTCTTCGGTCTGGAAGGGCTTGGCAAGGTAATCGTCCGCGCCCGCATCCAGCCCGGCAACCTTGTCCGACCAGCTGTCGCGCGCGGTCAGCACGAGAACGGGGAACTTACGCCCCTCCTTGCGCCACATGCCGAGCACGGTCAGACCGTCGATCTCGGGCAGGCCGAGATCGAGGATCACCGCGTCGTAATCTTCGGTGGAACCGAGGAAGTGGCCATCCTCGCCATCGGTGGACAGGTCCACCGCATAGCCGTTCTGCTCCAGCGTGCTCTTGAGCTGCTGGCCCAGCGTCGGCTCGTCTTCGACGATCAGGATTCTCATGAATTGCTTTCCTCGCTAATATTCTTGCGCGTGTTGTTCATGTAGATGAACGCGTCAAGATGAACGAGGTTTCTGATCGACCGAAATCCGCGAGAAAATCAGCGGCTGCGGCGCAGGATCCGGCCCGTGCGCGCGTCGACATCGACATAGAGCACACGGCCCTTCTTGATGAACTTCAGGCGATACGCCATCGCGGTCGAATCGTAGTCGAAGCCGAGGTATTCGGCATCACCCATCATCGGCAGCACACGATTCTCGATCTCGCGAGCGCGCAGGATATTGCCCGCCCGCATCTCCTTGCGCGCCTCGCCCTGGTCGGAGCGACGCTGCGCTTCCGCCGGCGTGGCGGTCAGCGGCCCGGCAACCAGGCCGAGGGCGAGCAGGGAGGCGAGAAGCTGTTTCATGACAGGCAGCTTACTAGGCATGAAGCGTTGAACAAGGTGTGAATGTTGCCGTTCGCACCCGTTCAGCGGGTCATCTCATAAGTCAGCGCAATGCCGACGCCAGTCGCAACGACGCCGGGCGCCACCGGCGGGGGCGGCGCAGCCATGCTGCGGGAGCCGGTTACGACGATCCGGTCGCTCTGCTCCATCATGCCGCTCGACCCGCGGATGGATTCGGCCACCTGCAGCAAGCGAACACCGGTGTAGCCGGCCAGCCGGGCGTATTCCTCGGCCTGCGCGCGTCCGCGCTCGAGCGCGTTGCTGCGAGCCTGCGCCTTGGCGGCCTCGTCGTCCTCAATGGAGAAATTCGGTCCGTTGATATTGGTCGCACCGGCTTCGACCATCGCGTCGAGCACTTCGCCGACCCGGTCGAGATCGCGCAGCTTGACGGTCACCTGGTTGCTGGCGCGATAGCCGAGAAAGCGGGGCGGCTGGTCGCCCCGGTTCTGGTAATCGTAACGCGGGTTCAGGCTAATCCGCGAAGTCTGGATGTCGCGCTCGGCAATGCCAAGCGCGCGGATCAGCGAAACCAGCCGCTGCATTTCCGCCGAATTGCGCCGCAGCGCCTCGACAGCGGTGTTCGCGTCGGACTGGACACCGGTCCAGATCGTCGCCGTATCCGGCTCGACCTCGATCTGCTCGAAGACCGTCAATTCGATCACGGGGTTTTGGGCGGTAATCTGCACTTCGCCCGCATGCGCCGTCATCGGCAGGGCTGCGGCAAGCATCAGGGCCGGTGCGGCAAGCAGTCTGGTGGGGCGCATCATGGGCAAATCTCCTCTTCTCGGACGCACTGTCCGCGTTGCCGGTTTACGCGCGGCTGAACGCAGAGGTTCCGCAAAAGCCTTTGCGCGCAGGGTTTTGCACGTTAGCGATGCTCGGGAGAGGGAAACCAGCCGCCATGAAACTTTTGAAAATCCTGAGTGCAGCTTTTGCTGTCCTAGTCGCGACGCCGCTTGCCGCGCAGATGCAGCCCGTCCCCGACCGCACCGAGGGCGAGGGCCCCTACCCTACGCTGATCGTTTCGGGCGCGACGATGGTCGAAGGCTCCGGCGCGCCGCCGATGGGGCCGGTCGATATCGTGATCGAGGGCGATCGCATCGCCGCAATCCATGGCGGCGCGGCTCCCGATGCGGTGCGCGCAGGCGCTGCACGGATCATCGACGCCAAGGGCATGACGGTAATGCCCGGCTTCGTCGACACGCATGGCCACAACGGCGATCCCTCCAAGGCGGGGCAGCCCTCCTATGGCTACAAGCTATGGCTCGCCCATGGGGTGACGAGCGTGCGCGGCGTGTCCTTCTACTGGGGGCCGGGCCAGCCGGACCTGTCCGACACACAGCGCAGCGCCGCCAACACGATCACCGCCCCGCGCCTGTTTCCCTATGCCGCTTTCGGCGACAAGTGGGACCGCGGCCCGATTACGACCGAAGCGGAGGCGCGCGAATGGGTGCGCTGGGCGAAGGCGCAAGGCTTCTGGGGCATCAAGTTCTTCAACAGCCTCGAACCGGCGCTGCTCAAAGCCGCGCTCGACGAGGCGGAGAAGCAGCAGATGGGCAGCGTCGCCCACCTCGCCCAACCGGGCGTCCAAAGGGTCAACGCGGCGAAGGCGGTCGAGCTCGGCATGGACGGCGTCACCCATTTCTACGGCCATTTCGAAAGCCTGCTGGATGAGGCCGCGCTGCCGACCTACCCGCAGGGCTACAATTATTACGACGAGCAATCGCGCTTCGCCTGGGTCGCACGGCTGGCCGACCAGGTGGTGGAGCCGGGCAGCGAGGAATGGGACGCCTATATCGACCACCTCGTCGACAGCGGCGTGACGCTGAGCCCCACCTTCAACATCTATTCCGCTAGCCGCGACGTGATGGCAGCGAAGAACCGCGACTGGCACGAACGGTACAGTCTGCCGAGCCTCATGGACTTCTATGCCCCAAGCGCGACCAATCACGGCAGCTATTACAAGGACTGGTCGACCGAAGACGAAGTCGCCTGGCGCAAGTTCTACCGATACTGGTTCGATCTGACGAAAGAATTCCACCGCCGCGGCGGGCGCGTCACGGCGGGCAGCGATCCGGGCTATATCTACCAGACCTGGGGCTTCGCCTATATCGGCGAGCTGGAAATGCTGCGCGAAGCCGGCCTCGAGCCGCTCGAGGTCATCCGCGCCGCCACCGTGGCCGGGGCCGAGGAAATCTACCAGGCGCGCGGGCAAACCCCGCCAATGGGGACCATCCAGGTCGGCAAGCTGGCCGATCTCGTGATCGTGCCGGGCAATCCGCTCGACAATCTGAAGCTGCTCTATGGCACCGGCCATACCAAGCTGAATTACGAGACCGGCGCCATCGAGCAGGTCGGCGGCGTGCGCTGGACCATCAAGGACGGCATTGTCTACGACGCGCCCGCCTTGCTGGAAGACGTCGCGCGCATGGTGGAGGCGCAGAAAGCGGCGCGCTAACCGCTTGCGGGATGCTCCAAGCGCGACTACCTCGCGCGGCCTATGGCACAGCCCCCCATCCTCAGCCTCGAAGGCATGGCCCTGCAGCAGGGCGGCAAGTGGCTGTTCGGCGGCCCCGACCACGCGCCGCTCGACCTGCACATCGGCCCGCGCGACCGCCTCGCGCTGATCGGCCGCAATGGCGTAGGCAAGACCACCCTCTTCCGTATGATCGACGGACGTATCGAAACCGACGCAGGCACCCGCAAGGTCAAGCCGCACGCCAAGATCGTGCTGCTCGAACAGGACCCGGACCTGACCAGTCACGCCACGCTGATGGACTGGGCGCTCGATGGGGAACACGCCCCGCAGGAATTCGAGGTCGAAGCGATCGCCGGCCAGCTCGGCATCGACATGAGCCGCGAGACCAAGGGAGCGAGCGGGGGCGAAAAGCGCCGCGCCGCCATCGCCCGAGCGCTGGCGCAGGAGCCCGACCTCCTGCTGATGGACGAGCCGACCAACCACCTCGACCTCGGCGCGATCGACTGGCTCGAAGGCTGGCTGGAGCGCTACAAGGGCGCCTTCGTCGTCATCAGCCATGACCGGACATTCCTGAAACGCCTGACCCGCGCAACCATCTGGCTCGACCGCGGGGACCTGCGCCGCAAGGAAGTAGGCTTCGGCGGCTACGAGGCGTGGGAAGAACAGGTCTATGCCGAGGAAGCCCGCGCGGCGGAAAAGCTCGACGCGAAGCTGAAGATCGAGGCGCATTGGCTCGAACGCGGTGTGACCGCGCGGCGCAAGCGCAACCAGGGACGGCTCGAAAAGCTGTGGCAGATGCGCGCGCAGCGGGCCTCGATGATTTCGGCAGGAGGCACCGCCAAGCTGAAGCTGGCTACCGAGGAAGACTTCAAGTCCAAGTCGGTCATCGTCGCGGACAAGATCACCAAGGCCTACGGTGACCGCACGATCATCAAGCCCTTCTCCCTGCGCATCCAGCGCGGCGACCGGATCGGTATCGTCGGCGCGAACGGCGCGGGCAAGACGACCTTGCTGAAGATGCTCACCGGCGAGCTCGAGCCCGACAGCGGCACGGTGGAGATCGCCAAGACGCTCACCGGCGTGATGATCGACCAGCAGCGCCAGCTCCTCACCGCCGACAAGACGGTGCGGCAGGTGCTGGCCGAAGGTGGCGACTGGATCGACGTGCGCGGCAACCGTAAGCACGTGCAGGGCTATCTGAAAGAGTTCCTTTTCGATCCGAAGATCGTGGATATGCGCGTGGGCGTTCTGTCGGGTGGCGAGCGGAGCCGCCTGCTTCTGGCGCGCGAGTTTGCCAAGGCCTCCAACCTCCTCGTGCTGGACGAGCCGACCAACGATCTCGATCTCGAAACGCTCGACCTGCTGCAGGAAGTGATCGCCGATTACGAAGGCACCGTCCTCATCGTCAGCCACGACCGCGATTTCCTGGACCGCACGGTGACCATTACGCTCGGCCTTGATGGAACAGGCAAGGTCGATGTGGTCGCGGGCGGTTACGAGGACTGGCAGGCCAAGCGTCAGGCCCCCGTCACCAGCAAGGCGAAGGCCGGCAAGGCCGAGGAAAAGCCCGCGCCCCCTCCCCCGCCGCCGCCCAAACCGACCAAACTCTCCTACAAAGACCAGCGCGACTACGAGCTGCTGCCCGCGCGTATCGAGGAACTGGAAGCGGCCATCGCGCGCGGCGAGCAAATCCTTGCCGACCCGGACCTCTACACTTCCGACCCACAGCGTTTTGCCAATGTCTCCAAGGGCATCGAGAACGCGCGCGCCGAGAAGGAGGCTGCCGAGGAACGCTGGCTGGACCTGGCCGAACAGGTCGAGGCGCTTTGAGCGCACAAGCTCTCAAACGCGAAATCCGGTCCTGCACCCTGTGCGCCGAGCAGTTGCCGCTCGGCCCCAAGCCCATCGTCCAGTTCAGCCCGACCAGCCGCGTGGTGGTGATCGGGCAGGCACCGGGGCGCATCACCCACGAAAGCGGCTTCGCTTTCGACGATAAATCGGGATACCGGCTCGCCGAATGGCTCGGTGTCAGCTTCGATACGCTGCACGACCCGGCCCTGTTCGCCATCGTCTCGATGGGCTTCTGCTACCCGGGCAAGGCGAGCGGAGGCGACAAACCGCCCCGCCCGGAATGCGCGCCAACCTGGCACGAGCGCATCTGGACCAAGCTCCCCGAAGACCGCCTCACCTTGCTGGTCGGCACCTACGCCCAGCGCGCCTATCTGCCCGACACGAAAGGCTGGAGCATGCGCGAGCGCGTCGGCAACTACCGCGAATTCCTGCCGGCATTCTTCCCGCTCCCGCATCCCTCGTGGAGAAGCACGCTCTTCATGCGCGACAATCGCTGGTTTGGGAATGACGTGATTCCAGCCCTGCGCGAACGCGTCAGAAGTCTTATCGGGTGACGAATTATCCCGCCTGCTGACGCTCGAATTCGCGCACGTCCTCGATGCCTCCTTCAGCGTGGACCTTCATCTTGGCCATCGAATTTTGCAGCGACATCGTGAGGAGATCGAGTTCACGATCGTACTCCTGCATGGTCAGGCCGGGCCGCAACTCGGCCTTCATCGTCATTACGACGATGCAGCCGCCATCTTCGTTCGTTTCGATCTGATAGGATTCCTCGCTCCGCATCAGATTACCCACGCCCTCGGGCATCACAGTGGAATAGGCGTAATGCACCGGCCGCTCGCATTTTTCGACGGTGATCGGAAAGTGGAGATCGGGCATGAAACTCATGACCAGCACGAAATTGCCATCGCCTGTCTGGCGCACTTCGTGGCCCAATTCGCGTTTCGCATTGGCTGGATCGGAAAAATCGACCAGTTCGAAGAACCGCTCCGGCGTGGCGTCGACCGGTACGACCGCAGTCAATTCGACAGGCTCCTGGGGCGCCATCTTCTTCTTGAACAATCCGAACATCCCGCAATCTCCCGCCGTTGCGATCTCAACGATGCACATCGTCTTCCAAATGTCGAATTGGTCAAGCCCCCTCGTCAGCCAAGACCTGATCCGGTCCCACAGCACGGACCACGTGTAACGCGGATCAGGCACAAGTAGCCTGCGTCACCTGATCCGGTAGAAATCGGCCACCCGGTCGAGTGCCAGCTTCAGCACCAGCTTGCCGCTGCGGGCGGGCCAGCCCAGCCCCTTCTCGGCCTCGGGCAGCCCTTCACAAGCGCAAGCGACCCGCCAGAGGATGTCTTTCAGTCCGCTGCCCGCCTCGGCCATGGCGCCGTCGAACCGGGCCTTGGCCGCTATCTGGCGTTCCGATGGCGTCAAGCCGTCGCCACCGCCTCCGTCGACTCGCACCGGGTCCCAGTTCATGGTGATGGAGGGCGCCAACTGCGCGCGCTCGTAATCCGCGCGGAGGCGCTCGCCCGCGTCGAACTGCCGATCGTCGAGATGGCCGCGCGCGTGGAGCCATGTCAGCGGGCTCTCCGCAAGATTGACCGTAACGGTTCTTCTCTTTCCCCGCGCCGAACCGGTACGCTTCGGTCCGACTTCGGTCAGTTCGCGTTCGACCAGTTCCCTGCGCATCGCTCGTCTCCTCCTTGGCAGGAGAGGGCCTTGCAATTTGTCGGTTAGTGTAGGAAAGCTCTTTTTACCACTTTGGTTATTCAGGGAAATGCCGTGATCAACCGCATCCGCGACATTCGCAAGCAGAAGGGCATGACCCTCGCCGATCTGGCCGACGCCTGCGATCCGCCCACCACGCCGCAGACGGTCGGGCGGTTGGAAACGGGAATGCGCAACCTCTCGCTCAAATGGATGGAGCGGATTGGCGCTGCCCTTGGGGTCGAACCGGAGATGCTGGTCCGCTCCGAGAAAGCGGGCCACCCGCAGGTGGTCGCCACGCTCGGCCAGGCGGGCCCCGAGGCCCTGCCCTCCACGCGTGATGCGATCCTTGCCACCGATCTTGGCGGCGACGGCGCGCTGGTGGTGCTCACCATCGATTACCCGCATGGCGAATACCGCCCGGGCGACCAGCTATGGCTGCGCCAGCTACCGCCGGAAGAGGCCGCGCGCGCGGTCAATCGCGATGTGCTGGTGCCGAAAAAGGGCGGACGTTTCGCCTTCGGCCGGTTGATCGACCGGCAGGGCAATCTCGTCGGCCTGCTGCCACCGGGCCATGGCGAGAAACAGCAGGTCGTCGATAATCCGGCGTGGATCGGCGTTGCGGAGATGCTGGTCCGCCGCCTCTAAAAGCGGCGGACGCGCTTTATCAGACTTCGCCGCGCAGCTTCTTTTCCTGGCGGTCGGCGACCGTTTCTTCCGGGATGAAGCTGTTCGAGGTCACGCCCATCCACACCAGCAGCGGCGCGGCCATGTAGATGGAGCTGTAGGTACCCACAAAGATTCCCAGCGTGATCGCGGCGGTCAGACCGAAGAGGCTAGCCGGACCGAACAGCAGCAGCGGGATCAGCGCCACGAGCAGCGTCAGCGAGGTCATCACCGTACGCGCCAGCGTCTCGTTGACCGAAAGGTCGAGCAGTTCGGGCAGCGGCATCTTGCGATACTTCTTCAGGTTCTCGCGGATACGGTCGTAGACGACGATCGTATCGTTCAGCGAGTAGCCGATGATCGCCAGGATGGCGGCGATGATCTGGAGGCTGAATTCGAGCTGGAACAGGCTGAACATACCCAGCGTCAGCGACACGTCGTGGAACAATGCGAAGAGACCTCCCACGCCGAACTGCCATTCGAAGCGGATCCAGATGTAGAGCGCAACGCCCAGCATGGCGAGGACGAGCGCGAAGACCGCATCCTCCCGGAATTCGCCGGAGACCTTGCCCGACACGTTGTCGTTCCCGTCGAGGCGGAAGTCGGGATACTTGCCCTGCAATTCCTGCACCACCGCGTTGGCGGCAGCCTGCGCGGCCTCGTTATCGGCCGAGACTTCGTCGGGCAGGCGCACGCGGATGGAGACCTGGTTGTCCTCGCCGAAGCGCTGAACGACCGGCGAGCCATAGCCCAAGCCTTCGATGTCGGAACGCAGCTCCGAGACCGGCGCTTCCGAACGCTCGGTAAAGGTCGCGCGGACCTCAAGGCCACCGGCGAAATCAACGCCGTAGTTGAGGCCCTTGGTCATCACCAGTGCCCAGCTCGCCGCGATCAGCAGCAGGCTGACCACGAAGAAGGGCACGCGCCACTTGAGGAACTTGATGTTGGTGTCGTCGGGGACGAGCTTGAGAAGTTTCATGGGTCCGTCCTCCTTAAATGTTCAGGTCCGAAGGCCGCGCTTTGCGCAGCCAGCCCGCCACCCACATCCGGGTCAGCGGTACGGCGGTAAAGACCGAGGTGAACAGGCCCACCACCAGCACGACCGCAAAGCCCTTGATCGGGCCGGAGCCGAACTGGAACAGCAGCACACCGGCGATGAAGTTGGTGATGTTGGCGTCGTAAATGGCGCGGCTCGCTTCCTTGTAGCCGTTCTCGACCGCCGCCATCACGCGCCGTCCGCGCTTGCGTTCTTCGCGGATACGCTCGTTGATGAGCACGTTGGCGTCGACCGCCGCACCGATGGTCAGCACGAAGCCCGCAATACCCGGCAGCGTCAGCGTCGCACCCAGCATCGCCATGATGCCGAGCAGCATCATCACGTTGATGACCAGCGCCACGGTGGAATAGATACCGAAGCGGCCATAGGTGACGATCATCAGCACCATGACCAGTAGCGTGCCGATACCCATGGCGAGCAGGCCCTGCTTGATCGAATCGGCGCCAAGGTCCGGCCCGACGGTGCGTTCTTCGACGACGGCAAGGTCGACCGGCAGCGCGCCCGAACGCAGCTGGATTGCGAGCTCGTTGGCGCTTTCGGTCGTGAAGCTGCCGCTGATCTGCGACTGGCCGTTGACGATCGGCTCGCGCATGACGGGGGCCGAGATCACTTCGCCATCGAGGATGATGGCGAACTGGCGACCGGTGTATTTGGTCGTCATAGTCCTGAAGCGGGTTCCGCCTTCGGGATTGAAGGTGATCGAAACGACCGGCTCGTTGGTCTGGCTGTCGAAAGTCTGGATCGCGCCGGTCAGCGTCTCGCCGTCGATCCCGCCAAGGCGTTGAACGACGACGCCGGTACCCTGATAGGTGTCGGTGTCGGCATAGGGATAGACCTCGCCGCCCGGAACGAAGCCGCGCTGGACTTCCTCGGCCGAGGCATCGCGTTCGACGAGCTTGAATTCGAGCTTGGCGGTCTTGCCGAGCAGGGCCTTGAGCGCGTCGGGATCCTGCAGGCCGGGGACCTGCACCACGATGCGGGTGTCACCCTGGCGCAGGATGGTCGGCTCGCGCGTGCCCAATTCGTCGACACGGATACCGATGGTGCGCAGCGCGCCCTCCATGGCGGCGTCCACGGCGTTGTCGAGACCCGCCTCGGTCGGCGTGAGGACAAAGCGCTGGCCGTCGACGACCTGCAGATCCCATTCACGCACCGGACCGGTGCCCGCCATGAGATCCTCGATCTCGCCGCGCGCACGGTCGATGTCGGCTGCATCGTCGAGCAGGAAGCTCAATTCACCACCATCGGTCGACACGTCGCCGATGCGGATGCGTTGCGGTTCGGCACGGCGCAGGGCGTTGCGCACACCTTCTTCCATGTCTTCCAGCCGCTTGGCCGCGACCTGGCTGCGCTCCGCTTCAAGAAGAATGTGGCTGCCGCCGGCAAGGTCCAGACCCAGATTGACCGTGGGGTCGGGAAGCTGGTCGGGCCAGTCGTTATTGGTCAGCGAGGCGATCGAGGGCAGCGCTGCGAGCGCGCCCATTATCGCGACAGCCCAGAGCATGACCTTTTTCCAGGTCGGGAATTCCAGCATGGCGGCGGCCTATCCTTCTTGTGGGGGCGCTCAGTCGTTGGCCGGCTTGGCCGGTTTCGCGTTCAGCACTTCGCCGATGGTGTGCTTGACCGCGCGGACTTTCATCCCCTTGGCCAGTTCCAGCTCGACGAACTGCTCTTCCACCTTGGTGATCTTGCCGACGAGGCCGCCTGCGGTGACCACCTCATCGCCGCGCTTGAGGCCGGCGACCTTTTCCTGGTGCGCCTTCTGCTGGCGCATCTGCGGGCGGATCATCAGGAACCAGAAAACGGCGAAGATCGCGATCCAGGGGAGGATCTGCAGCCAGACCGGCGGCTCTGCGGCAGGGCTGGCAGCGGCGAGAATCGTGAGCATGGAATGAAAGCCTGTCGTTGGTAAAACGTGTCTGTCGGAAGCGAGTTGGGCGCTTGTAGCGAGGCCTTCAAGACCCCCTCGTCGCCCTCCCCTCGATTTCGGGCTGCGCGGTTAGCAGCAATGCGATGCACTGGCAATGAATTGGGCAAGACAGGCGCTTGCCATGTGGAAATACCGCGCCTATAGGGCCGCCTCCACTGGTTTCGGGATGTAGCGCAGCCTGGTAGCGCACCATACTGGGGGTGTGGGGGTCGCTGGTTCGAATCCAGTCATCCCGACCAGTGGTTTTCCCCCTTCTCATCCGCACGATACCGCGTTCGACCAACGGCGACCCTGCGCCGACGGACGCGTTGCGAATTCCCTTTCCAAGCGTGCCATAATCGCTACCCTGCCGGGCACTTCTACCCAGGGGGGATTGGATGCACAGCTTCACGCGCGGCCTCGTCGGCTGCTTTCTCGCTCTCGTTCTGGGCGGCACCGCCGTCGCGCAATCGGACAAGGACGACAGCTCGCAAGGCGCGCTTTCGGCCAAGACCTTCGACGCCTTCAAGCTGCGCAACATCGGGCCCGCCTTCATGTCGGGCCGCATCGCCGACATAGTCATCGTGCCGGAGGATCCCGCCACCTGGTATGTCGCCGTGGGTTCGGGCGGCGTCTGGAAAACGGAGAACGCCGGGACCACCTGGAAATCCATCTTCGACGGCCAGGGCGCCTATTCCATCGGCACCGTCGCGCTCGATCCCAGCGATCCGGGCCGCGTCTGGGTCGGTACGGGCGAGAACAACGGCGGGCGCCACATCGGCTTTGGCGACGGCATCTACCGTTCGGACGATGGCGGCCAGACCTGGCAGAACATGGGCCTGAAAAAGTCCGAGCATATCTCGCGCATCATCGTGCATCCCGAAGATCCCGACACCGTCTGGGTGGCCTCGCAGGGGCCGCTGTGGTCGCCGGGCGGCGAACGCGGCGTCTATAAGACGACCGACGGCGGCAAGACCTGGGAGAACGTGCTGGCCTCGGGCCCCTACACCGGCGCAACCGACCTCCTCATCGATCCGCGCAACCCTGACCGTCTCTATGCCGCCCTGTGGCAGCATCATCGCACGGTCGCCGCCTATATCGGCGCCGGCCCCGAAAGCGGGCTGTGGCGCAGCGAGGATGGCGGCGAGAGCTGGACCCAGATGAAGACCGGTCTTCCGCAGGGCAATCTCGGCAAGATCGGCCTCGCCATTTCGCCGATGCAGCCCGACGTGGTCTATGCCGCGATCGAGCTCGACCAGCGCGAAGGCGGCGTGTGGCGTACGGCCAATCGCGGCGGCAGCTGGACCAAGATGTCGGACGCGGTGAGCGGCGGCACCGGGCCGCACTATTATCAGGAACTCTACGCGAGCCCCCACTTCTTCGACCGCATCTACCTCGTCTCCAACACCAGCCAGATCTCGAACGATGGCGGCAAGACCTGGAGCGATCTCAACAACAACACCAAGCACGTGGACGATCACGCCATCGCCTTCCGTCCCGACGATCCCGACTATATCGTCTTCGGTTCGGACGGCGGCATCTACGAAAGCTACGATCACACCGCCACCTGGCGCTTCATCGACAACCTGCCGATCACCCAATTCTACAAGGTCGCGGTGGACGATGCAGAGCCGTTCTACACCGTCTATGGCGGGACGCAGGACAACAATTCGCAGGGCGGGCCGTCGCGCACCGCCAACGTCAACGGCATCCGCAACGCCGACTGGTTCGTGACGCTGGGCGGCGATGGGCACCAGTCCGCAGTCGAGCCGGGCAATCCCGACATCATGTATGCCCAGTGGCAGCAGGGGAACCTCACCCGTGTCGACCGGCTGACCGGCGAGAACGTCTATATCCAGCCCAAGGCGCGCCCCGGCGAGCCCATCGAGCGGTGGAACTGGGATGCCCCGATCCTCGTCAGCCAGCACCAGCCCACCCGCCTCTATTTCGCCTCGCAGCGCGTCTGGCGCTCGGACGACCGGGGCGACAGCTGGACGCCGATTTCGGGCGATCTCACCCGTGACGAGAACCGCCTGCGCTTGCCCGTTCAGGGCCGCCAGTGGAGCTTCGAGGCGGGCTGGGACTTGCTCGCCATGTCGCAATACAACACGATCACCTCGCTGGGCGAATCCCCGCTCGATCCCAACGTGCTCTACGCCGGAACCGACGACGGGCTGATCCAGTACAGCAAGGATGGCGGCGCCAGCTGGCGCAAGGTAGAGGTCGGCTCGCTGCCGGGCGTACCCGCCAACGCCTTCGTCAACGACATCCGTGCCGATCTGTTCGACGTGAACACCGTTTATGTGGCGCTCGATAACCACAAGTATGGCGACTACAAACCCTATCTCCTCAAGAGCACCGACGGCGGGCGCAGCTGGCGTTCGATCGCCGGCAATCTTGCCGACCGTCACCTTGTCTGGCGTGTGGTGCAGGATCACGAGAATCCGAACCTGCTCTTCTCCGCGACCGAATTCGGGCTGTTCTTCACGCTCGACGGCGGGCGCAAGTGGACCAAGCTAACGGGCGATGCGCCGACGATCTCCTTCCGCGATGTCACCATCCAGCGCCGCGAGGACGACCTTGTCGGCGCCAGCTTCGGCCGCGGCTTCTTCATCGTCGACGACATCTCGCCGCTGCGCCAGCTGACCGCGCAGAGCCTCCAGCAGGACGCGCTGCTCTTCGCGGGCCGCGATGCCTGGTGGTACATGGAGGAGCGCCCGCTCGGCGGCGACGGCAAGGCATGGCAGGGCGATGGCTATTTTACCGCACCCAACCCGCCCTTCGGCGCGAATTTCACCTATTACCTCAAGGACGACCTGCCCACCCGCGCCGGCACCCGCAAGGACGCGGAAAAGCCGCTGATCAAGGACGGCGGCAACACGCCGCTGCCCGATTTCGGCTCACTCACCGCCGAATTGCAGGAGCTGGAGCCGGGCATCTGGCTGACCGTGCGCGACAGCGATGGCAATGTCGTGCGCCGCCTGCAGGGTCCGGGCAAGAAGGGCTTCCACCGGGTGAACTGGGACCTGCGCTATCCCAACAATATCAGCCTCTCCTTCGGCAATCCGACCGGCTTCATGGCGCCTCCGGGCGAATACACCGTGTCGCTCTCGCAGCGTATCGACGGACGCACGACCGAACTGGTGGGGCCGCAGAGCTTCACGGTGAAGCCCATGCGCACCGAACGCGCGCTGCCGAACCAGCCGGATACCGCCGATTTCTGGGAAGACATCTCGCGCTTCTCGCGCTCGGTCATCGCGGCGGATCACACGGTCGACAATCTCGGCAAGCGTGTCGAGCAGCTCGGCGTGGCAGCGCAGAACGCACGGTCGGGCAATCCGGCCGAACTCGAAGCCGACTGGCTTGCGATCCGCAACGAATACCTCGCATTGGACGCGATGGTTCACGGCGATGCGGCGCGCAACAAGCTCAACGAACGGCGCGAGGCGACCTTCCTCGACCGCCTGCAGATGGTCATGTGGACGGTCTCGGGCACAAGCTACGGCCCGACGCAGACCCAGCGCGACGAGCTGGCCTATGCTAGGGCCGATTTCGAGGCGTTCCGCTCGCGTGTGAAGGTGCTGGTCGAACAGACCATCCCTGCCTTCGAACGCAAGCTGATCGCCGCCGACGCGCCCTGGGTGCCCGGCAGCGTCATTCCGTGATGTTGCGGTAAGGGTCGATGAACGCGAAGAAGCTTATCCGGCAGGTCCACTACTGGCTTTCGCTGGCGGTGTTCCTGCCGGCCGGGATCATGTTCTTCGCGGGTATCGTCCTGATGCTGAAAAAGGACGTCGACTGGATCCAGCCGCCGACGACGCGCGGGGTGGCGGAAGCGCAATTGCCCGGTGCCTCTTTCGAGCAGATGGTCGCGGCCGCGCGCCAGCATCCGCAGGCGGGCATTGCCGACTGGTCGGACATCGACCGCATCGACCTGCGCGTCGATCGCGGAATCGCAAAGCTGCGCGCCAAGTCCGGCTGGGAGGTGCAGGTCGATACCCAGACCGCCGAAGTCCTCCACGTTGCCTATCGCCGATCCGATCTGATCGAGACGATCCACGATGGCTCGTTCTTCACGGACGGGGTGAAATATTACGTGTTCCTGCCCACCGGCATCCTGCTCATCGTGATGTGGGGAACGGGCATCTACCTCTTCCTGCTGCCGCGCATGGCCAAGCGGCGCAAGGCCAAGAAGGCTGCGCTCTAGAAGCTGAAACGCAGTCCTGCGCGGACGTGGCGGCCCGGCTCGTTGGTCCCAGAACCATGCACGCGGTACGCTTCGTCAAGCAGGTTCTCCAGCGCCAGCGTGGCCTCGATCCGTTCGGCCAGTTGGATTCCAGCGGCAAGGCCGAGCAGGGCGTAACCGGGCGTGCCGGCGGGCGGGATGCGTTCGCGATCGAGCAGGTCGCCGCTGCTCAATTCGTCCGCCCGGCCCGCCAGCCGCAGATCGGCGCGCAGCCAGTGCGTGTCTCGCTCCCACTTCAGCGCAAGATTGGCAGTGAGCGGCTGGATGCGGCTGATCGGTTCGCGCACCTCCCCGCCGGTCGTCGGCGAGGTCAGATGGCCTTCAAGCCATGTTGCATTACCCTGCAACGACAGGGCGGAGGTGAGTCTTGCGCGCGCGGTCAGTTCGACGCCGTTCACCCGGCCAGAGGCGGCGTTCTGCTTGGCGACCTCGACCAGCCCCTCGCGCATCCGCCCGGTCGGGACGGTTTCGATGTAGTCGATGAGCGCGGTGGTGTAGGCGCTGGCGCCCAGCTCCAACGCATCGCCTTCGTATCGCCAAGCGAGTTCGAACGTGTCGAAGCGTTCCGGCCCAAGGTCGGGGCTGGCGACTTCGATCTCGGTCGAACGGCTCGCGCCGAAGCGGCTGAGGTCGGCGATATTGGGCGCGCGAAAGGCGCGGCCGTATCCGGCCCAGAGCCGGTGAGCACCCACGCGGTATTGCGCGCGCAGCGTGCCCGAAAGGTCGGACCAGTCGCCTTTAAACGAGCGCGCCTCGCCCGTGACCGGATCGGCGAAGGTGCCGATGCGTGCGGCGACACGGGAGAAGCGCAGGCCGGCCTCCAATTTGAGGCGCTCGCCAAGCAGCAGGTCGACACGTCCGAAGACGCCCGCCTGCGCGTAGCTCGCATCGTCCCCCACCGGTCCTTGCAGGCGGCGGCGCACGATGCCGCGCAGCGGGTCGGTGTCGGTGCGCGCGCTGTCCACGCCCTCGTGACTGAGGTCGAAGCCGTACATGACCGAGGCGGTTCCGGGCGGGGCGACCGCCACAGCGCTGAGGGCGGTCAGGTCGGAATCGAAGGATTGCAGCACGCGCCGCCCATCGCCCCGCACCCGCAGTTCGCTCTCGCGGCGAGTCTGGCGGGAGAGTGTGACCTCGAGATCGTCAAGCCAAGCCCGCCCCGGTTCTCCGTTCAGCTTGGCGTAGGTGAGGCTGCGAATGTGGTCCTTTTCGCGGCTCCGATCATCGCCAGCCACGGTCCTTTCGAAGGGCACGGCGAAAAGGGTCGAATGGGTGCGCGGCACGTCGTCCTGCCACAGCGTCTGGTGCGCGAATGTCGCGGTCCAGCCGGGCGAGAGGACCACATCGAGCCGCCCGTCCGCCGCCGCCTCGCGATAGCCGGTGTAGGGCTGCCGCCCGAAATCCGCGGCTCGGATATCGCCATAGTCGCGTGCGGTGACGCCGCCGCGAAAGCCCCATTTGCCGCCCTCGCCCAAATCGATGGCCGTGCGCGAAACGAGGCTGGCATCGCCGCTGGACGCCCGCAAAACCTGTTCGCCGCCCACATAGGCGCCCTCCTTCCCGAACAGCGCTGGCGCGCGCGTGGACAGGGCGAGCGTACCGCCGACTGCCTCGCTGCCGTAAAGCGCAGATGCAGGTCCGGCGACCAGCTCGATGCGCTCCAACGTGAAGGGATCGACCTGCGCGAAATACTCGTTCGCCCCGTCGCGATAGGTCGCGTTGTTGTAACGGATGCCGTCGATCACCAGCAGCGTGCGGTTGCCGGTGAAGCCGCGAATGTAGGGAGAGCCGTGTCCCGCCGCGGTCTTCTGCACCATCACGCCGGGAATCTCGTCCAGCGCCTCGGGCACGGTGCGCGGCAAGTCCCGCTCCAGCGCCTCGAAATCGATCACGCTGACGGTGTAGGGTTCGTCCGCTAGCACCGCTTCCATGCGCGTGCCGGTGATGACGAT
The DNA here is from genome assembly GCF_019711375.1 of Qipengyuania aurantiaca. NCBI lineage: Bacteria > Pseudomonadati > Pseudomonadota > Alphaproteobacteria > Sphingomonadales > Erythrobacteraceae > Qipengyuania > Qipengyuania aurantiaca. Next base: position 2,108,537 of record NZ_CP081295.1, on the reverse strand, counting down.
GGGCTCGCTCTCCGATTGGGGTTCGGGCGGTCCGACCTCCTGCGCATGAGCAGGAACGGCGGCGGCAAGCCCCGCCGCCGAAAGGCAAAGCGCCGCGCGAAATGTCCCGTCCTGCCGCGTCATCACCCTATGCCGTCCTGCCGCCCGCGAAGCCGGCCCATGCCGACCTCGCGAGGCGCTCGCCCTAGCTGCCTTGCGGCAGGTCGGGAATGCCGCTGCCCGGCGTGTAGGGCGCACCCAGCGCTTCCAGCCGGTCGGCCAGCGCCTGCATCGAGGCTTCCGCCCCGCGCAGTTGGCCGATGACCTGGGCAAGCTCGCGCTCGGCAATGTCCAGCGCGGCCCGTTCCGATCCGGTCACCGGCGAGGTGTGCGACCAGCCGCCATAACGGATCGCGCCGAGGCGGCCCATGATGCCGACCGGCGCCGCCTCGTTGCGCCCCCCGATGGTGCTATCGCCATAAAGCGCGGTGGCTGCATCGGCGAGAACGCCCCCGAGCCGGCGGATTTCGCCCCGCTCTGCATCGGTCGGCGCGTCCACCGCATCGACCGCAATCTTCATATGCGCCAGCCGGTCGTTCATTTCACGCAAGGCGGAAGAGGTGCCCGTGCCCGTCCGCACGAGGTCGGCGGTGCGCTGCTGGAAGGCGAGCACGGCGGCGCGATCCTCGGCCGCTTCGGGACTGCGTTCGAGCGGCTTCACCGTGAAGCTCTGCGGCCCGGCCAGCTGGGTTTCCACCCCGTCGACGCGCTTGGAGAGTGTGACGCTGTATTGCCCCGGCAGGACCAGCGGGCCGCCCGCAGGCGCGCCAAAGAGTGACTCACCGGCACCGCCCAGCGACACCGGATCGGGCGCGGAATAGCGCAGGTCCCAGGCAACGCGATGCAGGCCCTTGGCGTGCGGACCGGTCATGCGGCGCACGATATTGCCGCTCGCATCGCGGATCGTGAAGACCATGGCTGGCGCGGTCTCGCGGTCTTCCAGCCGCAATTCCTCCCACGAGGGATAGGGCGTGTCGCCGCCATCCTTGGCGATCTTGGCCTCTGCCTCGCGCCGCATTTCGGCGCGCGACTTGAGGCCGTCGCGCAGGTGATAGGTGAAGACCGCACCGAAGGGCGGGTTGTCGGCATACCAGAAATCGGCCCCGTTGAAGGACTGCGGACCGCCGAAACCGCCCCACAGATCGCCTTCGATATAGAGCCAGGGATCGCGCACGCCGAACAGCGTCGCTTCCTGTCCCTTCACCGCGGCAGGCGAGGTGCGCAGCGGCGAATAATCGTCGAGAATATAGACCCCGCGCCCGAAGGTGCCGACGACGAGGTCGTTCTCGCGCCGCTGGATTTCGATATCGCGCACCGAGATGGTGGGGAAATTGCCCTTCATCTGGTGCCACCTGCCGCCACGGTCCTGCGAATAGAACAAGCCGTATTCGGTGCCGACGAAGAGCAAGTTCGGATCGCGGTGATCCTCGGCAAAGGTGTGCGCCGTGCCGCGCCCCGGCAAATTGGCGGTGATGGCGGTCCAGCTGCGGCCACGGTCGGCGGTGCGGTAGACGTAGGGTTTGTCGTCGCCGCGCTTGTGGTTGTCGAATACGGCATAGGCGACATTGGCGTCGTGGTTGGAGGCGACGATGTCCTCCACCAGGCTCATGTCGGGCACGCCGCGAAATGCGGTGCTGCGCCGCCAGGTCGCCCCGTTGTCTTCGGTGACGGAGATCACGCCGTCATCGGTGCCGACATAGATGAGGCCGCGCTCCACCGGGCTTTCGCTGAGCGCAATCGCCGCGCCGTAGATCGAGGTCGAGTTGTTCTTGGCAATCGCGTCCACGCTCCACACGCGGCCCATGACTTCAAGCGCGTTGCGGTCGATCTGACGGGTGAGATCTGGGCTGATCTTGCGCCAGCTGTTGCCGCGATCGTCGGACGCGAAGAGGTATTCGGCCGCGTAATAGATACGGTCGGGATTATGCGGGCTGATGAGCAGCGGGGTGTTCCAGTTCCACTTGTAGGCCGGCTCGCCCGCCTCGGGCTGCGGGGTCAGCGGCACACGCTCCTGCGTGCGGCGATCGTAGCGGTTGAGGCCGCCGTACTGGTACTGGGTGTAGACGATGTTGGGATCACGCGGGTCGATCTGCGGCTTGTAGCCGTCACCGCCCAGGATGACGTGCCAGTCGGAATTGACGACGCCGTGCTTGTTGGTCGTGCGCGAGGGACCGCAGAGCGAATTGTTGTCCTGCGTCCCGCCGCAGACATTGTAGAACGGCGCGGCGTTGTCGGGCTGGATGCGGTAGAACTGGACCACGGGCAGGTTCTGCATATGCCGCCACAGCGTGCCGCCATCCCAGGTCTCGTAGACGCCGCCGTCGCCGCCCATCAGCATATGATCGGTATTGTCGGGATCGATCCACAGCGCGTGGTCGTCGACATGGCGGTGCGCGGCATTGAGGTCGGCGAAAGTCTTGCCGCCATCGGTCGAGCGCTTGGAGAAGGTGTCGAGCGAATAGAGCGTGTCGGGATCGTGCGGGTCGACGACCAGCTCGTTGTAATATTGCGGGCTGGTGGTCATGTGGCCCGAGCGTTTCTCCCAGCTCTGGCCGAAATTGCGTGAGCGGTAGACGCCCTGCGTGTCGTCGGTCCCCTCGATGATGGCATAGACCGTGTCGGGATCGCTCGGCGCGGAGGCGATGCCAATGCGCCCGAGATCGCCGCCCGGCAGGCCGGAGGACACCTTGCTCCAGCTTTCGCCGCCGTCATTCGTGCGGTGGATGCCGGAAGACGGGCCGCCGTTGATCAGCACCCAGACATGCCGCCGCCGCTGGTAGGAGGAGGCGACGATCTGGTCGTGGTCATCCGGGTGGACGACGAATTCGTTTATGCCGGTGTTCTCGTCGATTTCGAGGATGCGGTCCCAGCTCTTGCCGCCATCGGTGGTCTTGTAGAGGCCGCGGTCGCCCCCCGGGCTCCACAAGGGCCCTTGCGCGGCGACGATCACCGTGTCGGCGTCCTCCGGGTCGATCCAGATCTGGCTGATGTGGCCCGAGGCCTTGAGCCCCATATTGGTCCAGCTCTTGCCGCCATCGCTCGACTTGTAGACCCCGTCGCCGGCGGCAACCGACCGCTGCGCGTTGTTCTCGCCCGTGCCGACCCAGATGATGTCGGGATCGGAAGGCGCCAGCTCGACCACGCCGATGGCGTAGCTGCCTTCGGAATCGAAGATGGGCTTCCAGGTCGTCCCGTTGTTCTCGGTCACCCACAGGCCGCCCGATGCGGTGGCGACGAGGTAATGGTGGTCGCCATCGGGAAAGACCGCAAAGTCGGAAATACGCCCGCTGGGATAGGCCGGGCCAATGGCGCGCAAGGGAAGCGAGGCCAGCGGATTGGCCTCCGCCTTGTCCGAGCCTTGCGCAAGGGCGGGCGCGGTCAGGCCCGTTCCTGCAAGCAGCATCGCGGCAAGCGCCGTGCAAATGGAACGACCGGAAACGACAGCCATGATTACCCCCCTCGAATTGCCTCTCGGGCGCGATCTTAGCGCGCGGTCTGGCATCCACAAGCGGGAGTATCGGGGAAACTGGTTTTGCGTTGGGCGCGCGGCGACGCGCCACCGGGATCAGCCCGGGCTTTTCGCGTTCTCGCCGCCGCTGGCCGCAATGAGGCCGGTGGCGAGGAAACCGGTGACGAGACCGACGCCGGTCATTCCATCTCCGAACAGTCCTCCGCCTGCGCTTTGCGGGTCGGCGTAGACAGCGGCGATGCAGCTCTGTTCTTCGGACCAGTCGAGCCAGTCCTGCCAATTGTAGAGATCGCCGTCATTGGCCGCGCGATAGCTTTTGCCGGCAAAACGCCAGTCCTGCGGGTCGTTGCCTGCCTCCAGCCACTCGCGATATTCTTCCGAGTAAATGTCGCAGTCCCAGTCTTCGGGTACGGCCAGTGCGCCCTCTGCAGAAGAGGAGATGGCGTCGTCCTGCTCGCCTGAAACCTGCGCAAGCGCAGCGTTGGCCGCAAGCGAACCTGCGGCAGCCAAAACGAACAGCGGTGCAAATCGGCGCATCACGGCGGTTACTCGGACCTTTACCTCTGCTCTCCCTGTAGCGCAGAGGTGTGAAATTTCAATGACCAACGCGCGGGGCATCCCCTGACGGTCATCGAAAAGGCTTTCCTACGCTAACCCATATGGTTCATTGGGCAGGAAGGAGGAACACAAATGGCACTCATCGAATCGCTCATCGGCCCCATCGCCTCGATCATCGACAAGATCATCCCCGACAAGGAAGCGCGCGCAAAGGCCAAGCTGGAGCTGCTCGCGCTGGAAGGCACGCACGAATTGAAAGCCATCGAGGCGCGCCTGTCCGCCATCGTCGCCGAGGCTAATTCGCGTGATCCTTGGACCAGCCGCGCGCGGCCGAGCTTCCTTTATGTGATGTACACGGTGATCCTGTTTTCGCTCCCCATGGGCGTCCTCGCCGCCTTCTCCCCCCAGGCCGCGCAGGACATCGGCAGCGGCATCACCGCCTATCTGCGCGGCCTGCCCGACGAGCTCTACGCCCTCTTCGGCACCGGCTACCTCGGCTACACCGCCGCGCGCCAGTGGGGAAAGGCGAAGGGGCTGGAAAGGTGAGCCGGGCGCGCTAAGACACGGGCCATGACCAACACCGTCTTCGTCCTCAACGGCCCCAACCTCAATTTGCTCGGCACGCGCGAGCCGGAGATTTACGGCACCGAGACGCTCGCCGATATCGAGACCATGCTGCACGAGCAGGCCGGGCCGCTGGGGCTGGAGATCAGTTTCCACCAGACCAACCACGAAGGCCAGCTGGTCGACTGGCTGCACGAGGCGAACCGGCAGGACGCGAAGGCTGTATTGCTCAACGCCGCCGCCTATACGCACACTTCCATCGCGCTGCTCGATGCCATTAAGGCCATTGCGGTTCCGGTCATCGAAGTGCACCTCTCCGATCCCTCCACCCGCGAGGAATTTCGCCATGTCTCCTATGTCGGCATGGCGGCAGCCGATTGCGTGCAGGGATTGGGCCCGCGCAGCTATGCCGTAGCGTTGGACAAGGCCGCCGCGCTCTAAATAAGCCCCCTCCCCCTTGTCTTGCGCGCGCGGCTCACGCATAGGCGCGTGCAATAACTGACAAGGGACCATTCATGGCCGAACGTAAAGGTAACGCCGGAAAATCCGGCATGGACGTCGACACCTCGCTCGTGCGCGAACTCGCCGAGATGCTGGGCGACACCGGGCTCACCGAAATCGAAGTCGAGGATGGCGACCGCAAGATCCGCGTATCGCGCGGTGGCGGCGTGGCGATGGCCGCAGCGCCTGCACCGATGGCAGCACCTGCACCCGCAGCCGCCGCACCGGCTCCGGCAGCCCCTGCTCCGGGTAACGACCCCGCGCCCGCAGCAGCCGACACCGCCGGCGCGATCAAGTCGCCCATGGTCGGCACCGTCTATCTCGCCCCGGAACCGGGCGCGTCGGACTTCGTCAGCGTCGGCGACAGCGTGAAGGAAGGCCAGACCCTCCTCATCGTGGAAGCCATGAAGGTCATGAACCCGATCACCGCCGACAAGGCCGGTACGGTCAAGTCGATCCTCGTCGAGAACGCCCAGCCGGTCGAATTCGACCAGCCGCTCGTCGTCATCGGGTAAGCCATGGGCATTTCACGCATCCTCATCGCCAATCGCGGCGAAATCGCGCTGCGCATCCACCGCGCCGCGCACGAGATGGGTATCGAGACGGTCGCGGTGCATTCCACCGCCGACGCCGATGCCATGCACGTCCGCCTTGCCGACCACGCCGTGTGCATCGGTCCGCCGGCCGCCGCCGACAGCTATCTCAACATCGCCAACATCATCTCGGCCGCCGAAATCGCGCAGGCCGATGCGATCCACCCGGGCTACGGCTTCCTCTCGGAAAACGCCAAGTTCGCCGAGATCGTCGAAGCCCACGACATCAAGTGGATCGGACCCAAGCCCGAACATATCCGCACCATGGGCGACAAGGTCGAAGCGAAGAAGACCGCCGGTGCGCTGGGCCTGCCGCTTGTGCCCGGTTCCGACGGCGCTGTCGCGACGGTCGAGGAAGCGCGAGCAATCGCCGCGGAAATCGGCTTCCCGGTCATCATCAAGGCCGCCAGCGGCGGCGGTGGCCGCGGCATGAAGGTCTGCGAAAGCGAAGACCAGCTCGAAACGCTGATGAAGCAGGCGGGCAGCGAGGCGAAGGCCGCTTTCGGCGACGCCACCGTCTATATCGAAAAATACCTCGGCGATCCGCGCCACATCGAATTCCAGGTCTTCGGCGATGGCAATGGCAACGCCATCCATCTGGGCGAGCGCGACTGCTCGCTCCAGCGCCGCCACCAGAAGGTGCTCGAAGAGGCCCCCTCCCCCGTGCTGGGCGAGGAAGACCGCATGCGCATGGGCGAAGTCTGCGCACAGGCCATGCGCGACATGGGCTATCGCGGCGCGGGCACGATCGAATTCCTGTGGGAAAACGGCGAGTTCTACTTCATCGAGATGAACACCCGCCTTCAGGTCGAACACCCGGTGACCGAAGCCATCACCGGCGTCGACCTGGTGCGCGAGCAGATCCGTATCGCCGACGGCAAGCCGCTGTCGGTGAAGCAGGACGAGATCGAGTTCAAGGGCCATGCGATCGAATGCCGCATCAACGCGGAAGACCCGTTCACCTTTGCGCCGAGCCCGGGCAAGATCAGCTATTACCACCCCGCCGGCGGCATGCATGTGCGCGTCGATAGCGGGCTCTACGCCGGCTATTCGATCCCGCCCTATTACGACAGCATGATCGCCAAGCTGATCGTCTACGGCCGCAACCGCGAAGGCTGCATGATGCGGCTGAAACGCGCGCTGGAAGAAATGGTGGTCGAAGGCGTGAAAACCTCGATCCCGCTCCACCAGGCCCTGCTCGAACAGGACGACGTGAAAAGCGGCGACTATTCGATCAAATGGCTGGAAGAATGGCTGAAAGAGCGGGACGCATAAGTCCCCGGTGAACCAATCGGCAGGGTCATGGGTTCAATGCCCATGACCCTCAAGCCCCAGCCCTTCACCAACAGCGACGACCTGCCCGCCCCGCGCGAACCGGTCGGGCATCTGAAGCTCAAGTTCTCCGGCGATGCGCACGAAGATGAGCATCCCATCCACGACATCTCCGCCAGCGCCTTTTGCGGCGAGACGCTCTTCGTGGCGGGTGACGAGGCGCATGGGGTCGAACGGCTGACCCCCGGCCAATACGGCTGGTACGAGAACCACACGCGCTATCCGCTCAAGGACTTCATCGACCTGAAGGACCCGGAGGAGGAGATGGACATCGAGGGGCTGGCCGCGATCGACGGCTGGTTGTGGGTGACCGGCAGCCATTCGCGCACCCGCCCCGATCCGCGCGACGACGGGGCAGAACCCGATTGCATCGACCTGGAAAAGCTGGCCGACTTGAAGGACACCCGCCCGCGCTGCGTGCTGGCGCGCATCCCGCTGCTCTATGACGAGGACGGCCATGCCGTACCGGTCAAGGAAGACGGGGACCGCCGCGCCGGGCTGGTCTCGCAAAAGGCGAAATACGGCAGCAAACTGGGGCGCTACATGGCGAAGGACCCGCTGGTCGGCCCCTCGCTGCGCATGGCGGCCAAGGAAGGCGGTTTCGATATCGAGGGCATCGCCGCCGCCGGGCCGGAGCGCATCGCATTGGGACTGCGCGGCCCGGTCATCCAGACCTTTGCCCTGCTGCTCGAACCGCAGATCGAGCCCAAGGAGAGCGGCAAGCTTCACCTGCCCGGCAAGCCCTTCAAGCGGCTGATGGATCTGGGCGGCCTCGGCATCCGCGACCTGCTGCTCGATGGCGACGACCTGCTGATCCTTGCCGGACCCACGCAGGACCTCGACGGACGCTGCGCGATCTACCGCTGGAACGACTGGGTGAACGAGGAACCAGAGGACGAGGAAACGGTCAAGCTGCATCGTCCCGAGCGGCTGTTCGACCTCCCCGTCAAGTTGGACGCTGACCACCCGGAGGGCATCGAATTCTTCACCGACGAGGATGGAAACCGCCGCCTGCTGGTGTTTTACGACAGCCCCAACCCCGACCGGCTCGATCTCGACGAGGGCACGATTCTGGCGGACTTGTTCGAGATCTGAGGCGCGGCCATCAGTCGAAGGTGAAACCGGCGGCCTTGGCCTCGGCGATCACTTCCTCGCCGCTCTGGCGGGGATGGTCGCCCTGCAGCCGGCACCAGTCCGCCGCTTCATCGACGAGGATTTCCTTCTCGATGCCGAGCTTCGCCGAACCATCGAATAGGCCAGCCGAAAAGCTGCGATTGCCGGTCGGCTTGAAGCGCCACCAGATATTCGTCCCGCATTTCGAGCAAAAGGCCCGCTCGCCCCAATCGCTCGAAGCGTAGGCGGTGATTGACTCCTCACCGCCGAGCGTGAAGCTGTCCCCCGCCAAGGCCGCGTAGAAAGCCCCGCCCCAGCGGCGGCACATGGTGCATTGGCAGATTTCAAGTTCGTCCTTGGCGCCTAAAAGCTCCACCGTGACCGCACCGCCGAGGCAATGGCCGGTCAGGGTCTTGCTCATAGCGGGACGCCGGGATCGTTCTTGCTGGTGCGGATCGTCAGCGAGGTCTTCACGCTCGCCACATTGGGCGCGGGCGTCAGCTTGCTGGTCAGGAATTCCTGGAAGGCCTGCAGGTCGCGGCTGACGATCTTGATGATGAAGTCGATCTCGCCGTTGAGCATGTGGACTTCGCGCACTTCGGGCAGATCCTTCATCGCAGCCTCGAATTCGCGCAGCGCGTCTTCCGCCTGGCTCTTCAGGCTGACCATGGCGAAGACGGTGATCGAGAAGCCCAGCTTCGACGGGTCGAGATCGGCGTGGTAGCCGCGGATCACGCCCTCTTCCTCCAGCGCGCGGACGCGGCGCAGACAGGGCGGCGCGGTCAGGCCGACGCGATGCGCCAGCTCGACATTGGTGATTCTGCCTTCATCCTGCAGTTCCGACAGCAGGCGACGATCGATATCGTCGAGATTGGCCATGGCGATTCTTCCCCGTTCAGACGGCATGCCAAGGGGATCGTTTTGCGCACATGAAATGTTGGAAGTGCGCAACCATCCGATTGGCTAACATTATTATCTTTGCCAGCAATCGTCCCACATTGCAACGCAGGAGAGCGTGCAGCTGGGGTAAATGGCCGCTTAACTATATCTGTTGAGCCTGGATGAGGGCAGATGTGCGATGGCCCATCCTCCATACTCGCGCCCTTTAGCCGGAGACTGAATGCATTTCGACGACCGCCTTGCCACTGTGCTGCGCTTGCGCGCAACCGGCGAGCGTGCGGCGAAGACGCAGTTCCGCCAGCTCATCGACTTGCTCGGCGAGCGGCCGCAGGCCGGCGATCGTGCGTTGAAGGCTGCGGCATACCTCCGCCTGATCGCGCTGGGCGAGATGATCCCGGCCAAGACCCGCGCGGCAATCGTGGGCGAGAGCGGCTGGCGCTTCCGCAATCCCGAACTCGTCAAATGGTTCGGCGAGGCGCATCCCCATGTCGCCGCCGCGGCGCTCTATCGCGCGCAATTGCGGGGCGGCGAGTGGGCCGAACTCATCCCGAAGCTGCCAATCCGTGCGCGCGGCTTCCTGCGCCATCGCCGCGATCTGCCGCGCGAGGCGGTGGAGGTACTCGACCGGCTTGGCGTGTCCGACCGCGCCCTGCCCGAACCCGAACCGCTCGAGCTGATGGAAGAGCTCGCCCCGCCGACCGAAAGGCCCCGGCCGGAGATCGAGGACACCCAGCCCGCTACCGAAGAATCCGCGCCGCCCGCCGCGCACGAGCCGCGCAGCGCGCCGGGAAAGGACGACGTGCGCTCGCTGGTCGAACGGATCGAAGGCTTCCGCCGCGCGCGCGCATCCGGCGCCGCTCCGCCCGCCAGCGATGCCGAGGCCCCGCGCCTGCCGATGGGCGACGAGGACCGGGGCGAACCCGGACCTCTCGAACACTTCATCTTCAGCGCCGATTCGCGCGGCCGGGTCGACTGGGCCGAGGGCTCTACCGCGCCCATGATCGTGGGCACCGACCTGAAGACGCTCGGCTCCAGCGCGCTGGTCGATGCCATCAGCCGCCGCCAGCCCTTGAGCAACCTGCGCATCGCCCTGCGCGGCGCACCGCGCATTGCGGGCGAGTGGATCCTCGACGCCACCCCGCGCTTCACCCGCAACGAAGGCCGCTTCTTCGGCTATGTCGGGCGCCTGCGCCGGGTCGCTGCCGAGGTGGCCGACGGGCGCGAGGCTGCCGCCGACCGCCTGCGCCAGCTGCTCCACGAGCTGCGCACGCCGGTCAACGCCATGCAGGGCTATGCCGAGATCATCCAGCAGCAGATGATCGGCCCGGTCCCGCACGAATACCGCAGCATCGCCGCCACCATCGCGGGCGATTCGGCGCATATCCTTGCCGGTTTCGACGAGCTCGACCGGCTGGCCAAGCTCGAGGCGGGCGTGCTCGAACTCGAAGCGGGCCACTGCGATTTCGCCGCCATTGCGCGCCGCCAGGTCATGCAGTTGCAGACCGTGCTGAGCCCGCGCGTGGCGCGCTTCGATGCGCATCTGGGCGATGCTAGCGCCCCGCTCGCTCTCGACCAGTCGGAAGCCGAGATGCTCGCCTGGCGCCTCCTCGCCACGATCGCCGGGGCCACGGCGGCGGGCGAGACGATCCGCCTCGACCTCGACACCGCCGGCGACCAGATCGAATTCGCCACCACCCTGCCCGCCACCCTGCGCGAGGCGGAGGACGTGTTTTCGGTCGAAACGCGGCCCAGCACGGGCGCGCTGAGCGCCGGGATCTTCGGCGCGGGCTTCTCGCTGAGGCTGGCGCGCGCGGAGGCCCGTTCCTCGGGCGGCGAGCTGCTGCGCGATGGCGACCGGCTGGTGCTGTCGCTCCCGCTGCTGACCGCCGCCGAGACCGCGCCCGCGCCCGAAAACGCCGCGGGATAGGCAAATTTGCCCTTTCGCTGCTTGCCTCGCGCCAAGGGCGGCGCTAGGCGGCGGTTTCGCCTTCTCGGATGGTTGGCGGGGGCCCGTAGCTCAGTTGGTTAGAGCTGGCCGCTCATAACGGCTAGGTCGCGGGTTCGAGTCCTGCCGGGCCTACCAACAGCCGTCCGGTCAGAAGTTCGACGTACGTGTCGGGGAGTGGCGCAGCCTGGTAGCGCACCTGTTTTGGGTACAGGGGGTCGCAAGTTCGAATCTTGTCTCCCCGACCACACGTTGAACATTGCAAGGGAGTGAGCGAGTGACCGCCACCACCGCCTCCCCTCCCACCCCTCTCGATACGCGCGCCATCTGGGCGATTGCCCTGCCTGCCATGGTGACCAATGTCGCCACTGCGCTGATCGGCATCGGCGACATCTGGATTGTCGGGCGGCTGGGCGATGCGCCGACGCAAGGTGCGGTCGACGTGGGCGCGCGGCTGTTCGCCGTCCTCTTCACGGTGATGAACTTCCTCAAGACCGGCACCACCGGGCTGGTGGCACAGGAAGGCACGCGCTCGGGCGCCGAGGCGCAGGCGCTGGTGCTGCTGCGGGGACTGATCATCGGCCTCGCCATCGCCGCGCTGCTGATCCTCGCCAAGCCGCTGCTGCTGCCTCTGGCGCTGGACGCTTTAGGAGCGAGCGGCGCGGTGCGCGAGGCGGCGGGGGTTTATGCGGACATCCGGTACTGGAGCGCGCCCGCGGTCATGGCGAATTTCGCGATGATCGGCTTCCTCGTCGGCCAGCGCCGGATGAAGACGGTGCTGCTGGTGGAGGTCGCCTACAACCTCCTCAACGTCGGGCTGGGCCTGTGGTTCGTGCTCGGCCTCGACTGGGGCATCGCCGGGATCGGCTGGTCGAGCTTCATCGCCGAATACGCCAAGCTTGCCGTGCTGGCCGCGATCATGCTCGGCGGGGCGCAGGGCGCCGTGCTGGTGGCGCGGGCCAGGGCGGGCGGGGTGGCCAAGCTGGCCGAGCTGCGCCCCTTCCTTACCGTCAATCGCGACCTCTTCCTGCGCACGGTGGTGCTCGTGGTGGCTCTGGCCGGGATCACCCGCCTTTCGGCCGAGCGCGGCGCGGTGGTGCTGGCGGCAAACGGGATCATCTACCAGCTCTTCATCTTCACCGCCCTGCTGCTCGACGGGTTCGAGAACGCTGCGCAGGTATTGAATGGCGAGCGCGCGGGCGCGCACGACCGGCGCGGTTTCATCTTCTATATCCGCGCGATCCTGTGGCGCGGCATGGTCGCCGCCGCGCTGGTCGCTGGCGGCTTCTTCCTGCTCGCCGACCCGATCTTAGCCAGCTTCGCCGCGACCGAGGCGGTCCGGATCGAGGCGCAGGCGCTGGCGCCCTGGCTGGTGGTCATCCCCTTCCTCGGCCTGGCCGGCTTCGTCCTCGACGGGGTCTATGTCGGGGCGAGTTGGACGCACAGGCTGCTGCTGACGATGATCGGCGCGGCGATTGTCTACGCGCTGGCGCTATGGGTCAGCTGGCCGCTGGGAAGCCACGGATTGTGGCTTTCTTTCAGCCTGTTCCTCGTCGCGCGCGCCGCGTTACAGGTGGCATTCATGCCCGGCCTCCTAGCAAGGCACTTCAGCGGCGGGGGACCAAAACGGGCGGCGTGAGTTGCCCTGACTGAAGGAACGGACAAGAACCGACGCCATGACCCCACTCGCCATCGCCCTCAACCGCTTCGGCCTCGGCTATCGCCGGGGCGATGCCCTGCCGAGCGATCCGCGCGCCTGGCTGGTCCGGCAGATCGAGGCCTATCGGCCCTCACCTTCAGAAGTTGCCGGACGCGCCATTGGCGCCAAAGCCGTCCGGCGTGCGGTAGAAGCCACCTACACCTTTCGCTCGATGCGCGACGAAGCAGAAGGCAAGGAACGTAGTCTTCTTCTGAAGGAGCGCCGAAAGGCAGTCCGTGCCTCCGTAAACGGTGACATTGCCATACGAGCTCGTCTGGCATTTGCGACAGATACACCGTTCATGGAGCGGATGGTCCATTTTTGGGCAAATCATTTCGCCGTGTCGTCAGACAAATCGCAAGTGCCCATGCTGCTTGCGCCTTATGAATTCGGTGCAGTCCGACCGCATGTCAACGGTTTCTTCGTCGATCTTTTGAAAGCGGCCGCTTTGCATCCAGCGATGCTGGCTTACCTTGATCAGTTTCGATCGCTTGGACCTTCCAGCTCGGCAGCGAAATACCGCACTCGCAAAAGGCAGAGTAAGAGGGGCTTCAACGAGAACCTGGGGCGCGAGATACTTGAATTGCACACACTCGGTGTCGACGGTGGGTATTCGCAAAATGATGTGACCGAACTGGCCTTGGCCTTGACCGGTTGGACTATCGAGGGCATTCCTTACGCCGATAAAGCCGTGCCACAGGGTCGCGGCGCGTCGTTTTTCGACTGGTTCCACCAACCGGGACAGCGGATCGTTCTTGGCCGTCGCTATATTGACAACGGCGCGGGCCAAGCGATCGCTATTCTTGAGGATCTTGCTCGCCACCCTTCAACCGCACTGTTCGTTGCAGAAAAGCTAGCGCGCCATTTTGCGGGCGATGCACCTCCGAAGGCACTCGTGGAGCGACTGAGTTCCACGTTCACGAAAACCGACGGCCATTTGCCGAGCGTGTATTTGTCCCTGATTGATTCTCAAGAATGCTGGGAGCCGGGACCGGTTAAGTTCCGCCAGCCTTGGGAATGGGCAATCGCAATGCTGCGCGCAGGAGGGGAAGTTTCCCAGATTGATGGGAATTTTGCCGGGATGATGCGCGCACTGGGACAAGAGGTTTGGAAACCTAGATCTCCCGCAGGGTGGGACGACAGGGAAGGTGGCTGGGCTGCGCCCAGTTCGTTACTTCGGAGGGTGGAGGCAGCCGAGCGGTTCGCCGCCGAAATGCGACTCGAAGACACGCGCGCGCTCGCCGAAGCCATGTTCCCCGGCTCGCTGTCCGAGAGCACGATGCAAACCATTCGATGGGCCGAAAGCAACGAGATGGGGTTTGCCCTGCTGCTCGTATCGCCCGAAATGATGCGGAGATAGCGATGCTGACACGACGCACCATGCTGGCCGGATCGATGGCAGGGGCGAGCCTTGCCGCCCTTGGCCCCAAGTTCGCCTTCGCCCGCGCGGCGAGCGAGAAACGCCTGCTCGTCCTCGTGATGCGCGGGGCGACTGACGGGCTGGCACTCGCCGCACCGCTGGCCGATCCCGCCTACCGCCAGCACCGTGCCCGCTGGGTCAAGGCCTATGCCGGTGCGCCCAAGCTCGACGGGATGTTCTCGCTGCATCCGCGGCTGGCTGAGGTGGGCAAGCTCTATGCCGATGGCGAGGCGCTTGTCGCGCACGCCGTGGCGACCGATTATCGCGAACGCTCGCATTTCGACGCGCAGAACCTGCTCGAGACAGGCGGCACGCAGCCCTTCCAGCGCCGCGACGGCTTTCTCAACCGCTTCCTCGGTCTCGCCGGCGGCGGCGAACTTCCGGCCATAGCCCTGGCATCCGCCCTTCCGCTGGCCCTGCGCGGCGACAATCCGGCCTCGACCTACGCCCCCAGCCCGTTGCCCAAGGCGAGCGAGGGACTGATCGAGCGGCTACCCGACCTCTATTCCGCCGACTCGCAGCTGGCCGCGCTGTGGCAGGCGGCGCAGCAGGCCGACGGGATTGCCGACGCTTCCGACATGCGCAATCTCGCGCGCGCCACCGACGTCGGCGTGCTCGCCGCGCGTATGCTGCGCGATCCGCAAGGCGCGCGGATAGCCATGGTCGATTTGCCCGGCTGGGACAGCCACGCCAACCAGATGGGGATGCTCGACAATCGCTTCCGCCAGCTCGACGGGCTCATCGCCGAGTTCCGCAAGGGCATCGGCCCTGTGTGGAAGGACACGCTCGTGATGGTCGTTACCGAATTCGGCCGCACCGTCGCGATGAACGGGACCAACGGCACCGACCACGGCACGGGTAGCGCGGCGCTGCTGCTGGGCGGTTCGGTGCGCGGCGGCAGGGTCGTGGCCGATTGGCCGGGCCTAGCGCCGCAAAACCTGTTCGAACGTCGTGATCTAATGCCGACCCAGTCGCTGGAAGCGCTCATGGCCGGCGCGATGGCCGACCATTACGGGATGGATGCGGAAAAGGTGATGCGTGAGCTGTTTCCGAACCGCACGGCGCGGCCCGTCGAGGGCCTGCTGGCCTAGGCGCTAGCGGCCCGGGGCTTGTCCTCGGGATGATCCGCGAGGGCGGCGCCCAGTTTCGAAACGCTGGCGAGCGCCTTCTTGTGCTCGATCCGCACGGTGCGGTTCCGCCCCTCTTGCTTGGCGGTGTAGAGCGCAGCGTCGGCTCGGGCGAAGACCTTGCCGTATCCCTCGCCCTCGTTACGCCCGGCCACGCCGAAGCTGGCGGTGAGGCGGTGGTCTTCGGGCATGCCCTCGACCTGCGTTTCCGCGAAGCGTTTGCGGATGCGTTCGGCCATGGAGATTGCCGCTTCGCCGTCGCAATTCCACGCGAGAACGCAGAATTCCTCGCCGCCGATGCGGCCAGCGATGTCGGTATCGCGGATGGTGTCCTGGACGACCGTCCCGAAGGCGGCGATCGCCTTGTCGCCGACCTGGTGGCCCCAGACGTCGTTGACCGCCTTGAAGTGATCGATGTCCGCGACGACCAACGAAACCGGAACGCCTTCCAGTTTGGCCTTTTCGACCTGTGCGATGACATCCTGCTCGAAGGCGCGGCGCGTGCGCAGCCCCGTAAGCAAGTCGAGCTCGGCGCGTTCTCTGACCGATTTGATCTGATCGTAAACGCAGGCGCCGATCAGGATCATCGCGTTCAAGAGCGAAACGACCGTCACCGAGAGGTTGAGCACCGAATAGTAAATGGAATCGCGATAGGCGTCGGCCGCGATCTGGTTCTCGATCAGCAAGGTCAGCGAAGGCCGGATGAGGAACTGTGCCGCCGAGAGCGCCTGCATGGCGATGATCAGCTTGTCGATCGCATCGCGGCGAGCCGTGCCGAGCAGGATCATCAAGGTGACGACCTTGATCACACCATAAGCGCTGTTGATGATCACCAACCTCGGTCCGACGTCCGGCGTTACGACGACCGCCACGGCCAGGGTCAGCGCAGCGAGCACGTAGATGCCGAAAAAGACACCGAGCATCGGGGGCTGGCCTGCGCGCTGGGCCAAGCCCCATGCGCCCGTCACCAAGGCTATGGTGTAGAAGAACTGGGTAACATGCCAGGTATAGAATGCCGCCGTGTCGAGCACGTGCGTAACCATGAAGCCGATTGCGAAAAAGACGTAGCTGAGCGCGAAAGCGAGAACATAGTTCCCCATCTTCCCCCGGTGCCACATGACCAGGAAAAGCACGAAGAACACCGCCGCCATGGTAGGCGTGATGAGACCGATGATCTGTTCCCTCATTAGGTCGCCCCGACCTCCTTACCCCCATTGCTTTACGCGAGTACCCTTAACGGCGCGTAAAGAATTGGCGCGTGCTTACAAGTTTCGGGACGGAATTCCGACCCAAATCTGTACCAAATCGGGATTTTTCCGGATTAGTTGCCACTCGACAACACAATCGGCTCCGCCCGGTTGGCCAGCACGCCGACCACGGCGGTCCACACCGCGACGTTCTGGCGCAGCTGTACCGGATCGATCTTGTCGAGCGTATCGTCCGCCGTGTGGTGGAGGTCGAAATAGCGCGTCCCGTCCTGCTGCAGGTCGATCAGCGGGCCCTTCTGGTCACGCACAAGGTTGAGGTCCGCACCGCCGGTCGCCGCGATCCGCGTGGGCGCCACGCCGAAGCGGGCGACGCTTGCCGCCAGCTCGGCATAAAGCGCCGAATCGCTGGCGGTAAAATTGGTTTCGAACCGCCATATGCGGTCCGCGCCGAAATCGCTTTCGAGGCCGACATAGATCGGCTCGTCCAGATGCGCTTCGCTATAGGCCTTGGAGCCCCACAGGCCGGTTTCCTCGGCGCCAGCGAAAAGCACGCGGATCGTACGCAGCGGCTGGCCCTGGGCGGCCACGTGCTTTGCCGCCGCGGCGATGATCCCGCAGCCGGCGCCATCGTCGATTGCGCCGGTGCCGAGGTCCCAGCTGTCGAGATGGCAGGCGAGCAGGACCGGCGGCAGCGAGGGATCGCGCCCGGTGATCTCGCCCACGACATTGCCGCTGCGCGTCATGCCGAGATCGCGCGGGGTCATGACCAGCTTCATGCGGATGGGCTGCCCCTCGGCGCGCGCGAACATGCGCTCCAGCGTGTCGGCATCGGGATTGGAAAGTGCGCCGGCCGGCGTGGGCTTCACGCCCTCGGCGAAGGTCGTCGTTCCCGTATGCGGCACGCGGTGGCTGTCGGTGCCGACCGAGCGGATGACCGTCGCCATTGCCCCCTTGCTCGCCGCCAGTGAGGGCGCCATCCAGCGCGCAGGGCCGGCAAAGCCGTAATGCGAGCCGTCCTGCGCGCGGCGCATATCGTGGCTGACGAAGGCGATCTTGCCCGCAAGGCTGCCCTCTTCGGCGGCTTGCAGGTCGGCGTAGGTCGGGAAATAGACGACTTCGGCTTCCAGCCCTTCCGGCCCGGTCGACGTGGTGGTCGAGAGCGCGGTGATCGCCATCGGCTGCGCGAAAGGCGCGGTCACTTCGGCGGTTTCCACACCGCGCACCCAGGTCGGCATGTCGAACGGCTCGTCGGCGACATTGGCGAAGCCGTTGGCCCTCAGCCATTGCATCGCCCAGACGCGACCGCGCGCTTCCTGCTCGGTACCGGGCATGCGCGGGCCGACTTCGGTGGTGATCCCCTCGACGAAATCCCACGCGATCGTGTCGCTTTCCAGCGCCAGATCAGCGCGGTCGGCATGGGCGGGAACGGAGAGCGAGAGCGCGGCGAGCGCGAGAAGCGACTTGTTCATGGGGCCGCTTGCTAACAGCGCCAGCGGCGATGCCAAGCCTCAATCGGCCTGCGCGTGTCCGCTTTGCTCGAAATATTCGATAGTCTTCGCAAGGCCTTCGCGCAGCTTGGTCGTCGCTTCCCAGCCGAGCAATTCGCGCGCCAGCGAGGTATCGGGCTTGCGGCGGCGCGGATCGTCCTGCGGCAGGGGCTTGTGCACCAGCTTCGATTTCCCACCGACAATGTCGAGCACGGTTTCGGCCAGCTCGAGCATGGAAAACTCGCCCTCATTGCCGAGATTGACCGGCCCCGTGGTATCGGCATCGGTCCCCATCATCCGCACACAGCCATCGACGAGATCGTCGACATAGCAGAAGCTGCGCGTCTGCTCGCCGTCACCGAAGATGGTGATGTCCTCGCCCCGCAAGGCCTGGAGGATGAAGTTGGAGACCACGCGCCCGTCGTTCGGGTGCATGCGCGGGCCATAGGTGTTGAAGATGCGGACGACCTTGATCGGCAAATCGTGCTGGCGGCGATAGTCGAAGAACAGCGTCTCGGCGCACCGCTTGCCCTCGTCTTAGCAGCTGCGCGGGCCGATCGGATGGACGTTGCCCCAATAGCTTTCGGGCTGCGGGTGCAGTTCGGGATCGGCATAGACCTCGCTGGTCGAGGCCTGCAGGACTGGCACGCGCAAACGCTGGGCAAGGCCCAGCATGTTGATTGCGCCGATGACGCTGGTCTTGGTCGTCTGGACCGGGTCGAACTGATAGTGGATCGGCGAGGCGGGACAGGCGAAATTATAGATCTCGTCCACTTCCACCGCCAGCGGCATGGTTATATCGTGGCGCAGCAGCTCGAAGCGCGGGTGGTCGAAGAGGTGGGCGATGTTGGCGCGCGCGCCGGTGAAGAAATTGTCGACGCACAGCACCTCGTGCCCCTCGGCGATCAGCCTGTCTCACAGATGCGAGCCGAGGAAGCCCGCCCCGCCCGTCACCAGCACGCGCTTGGTCAGCGAATAGCGCGCGAGCGCACCCGGTTTCGCGTCACTCATCCTTCCGAAATCTCCTGCCAGAATTTTAACGCGCGGCTCGCGCCTTCGCTCGTCGGATCGAACAGCGCCTCCACCGCGTCGGCGAACCGCTCGGTATCGCCCAGATGCGCGCGCTCTGCGGTCGCGTCCGAATAGCGCTGCCACGCCTGCTCGCTCTGCGACAGCGCCAGCATGGCCCGCGCGATGCTCTCGATAGATTGCGGCTCGACCACATATCCGTTGACGCCGTTGCGCACCAGCGCATCGCGCGATCCCACGGCCTGGCTGACGATGGAGGGCACGCCGAAAGCCGCCGCCTCGTTGACCACCAGCCCCCACTGCTCCTCGGTGCTGACGAGGCACAGCGCAAGCGCGCGGGCGAGCTGCTGCGAGACCGCTTCGGCCTTGAGGAAGCCGGTGAACTCCACCCCCTCGCCCGCCTGCGCCTTCAGATCGTCCGCCAGTTCGCCGTCCCCGGCCAGCACCAGCCGCCGCGCCGCAGCGCCTGCAAGTTCGCGATAGCGCGCATAGGCCGCCAGCAGCACGTTGAGGTTCTTCTTCGCCACGAAGCGGCCGACGAAAAGGAAATCGCGGTCCTCCCAGCGCACCGTCTCACCGCCGCCCTGAGCGCGTATGCGGTCCAGCCCCACCGTGTCGTAGCCCGGCACGATCGGCTTGTCCCCGAAGCCGAGGAACTGGAGATAGTCGCGCTGGCGCAAACCGCCGACGATGGCTGCCTTGTAGGGCGAGAGCAGCTTGGCCTTGGCCTGCTCGCGCGCCAGCCGCCGGGGAAAATCGTCGAACTTGCTCTCGGTCATCAGCACCATGCGCTTGCCCGCTGCGGCCAGCCGCCAGGACAGCGCGATGATGTCGGGCCGCGAATAGGGCACGCCCACGCAGACCATGTCGGCCCCGGCGAGCGCCTTCTTAGCCGCGCGATAGCGCTCCATCTTGCCGAGATCGTGATAGCTCTGCCCCGGGAACAGCGTGACATGGCGCGCGTGCTCGATCCCTTCGGCCGGCTCCCACGCATAAACCGCGCTGGTGGTCGCGTATTCCACCGCCAGCACCTCCGCCCGGCCCTTCAGCCGGCGCGCCACCGCTTCCACCCGGTCGACATGATAGGCGGCAAACTGCGCGAACAGGATCGCGACCTGCGGCAATTTGCTGTGCTGACCCGGCGTCTCGTCCATTGCCATGGTCGCCTAAGCCAGCCTCACGCCAATTGCCAGAGCGACCTTGCCGATTGCCCCCTTCGCGCCTATCTGGCCCACCAAACTTCCCCTCTTTGACGACACATCCAAGGATTCGCCCGATGGCCGCGCAATACGCCTTCGTCATGAAGGACATGACCAAGACCTTCCCCGGTGCCAACAAGCCGGTGCTCAGCAATATCAACCTGCAGTTCTACCAGGGCGCCAAGATCGGCATCGTCGGTCCTAACGGCGCAGGCAAGTCGACGCTGATCAAGATCATGGCCGGCATCGACAAGGACTTCACCGGCGAAGCATGGCCGGGCGAGAACATCACCGTCGGCTATCTGGAGCAGGAGCCCGAGCTCGACGAGAGCAAGACCGTGCTCGAAAACGTCAAGGACGGCGCGCGTGAAGTGGCCGACATGGTCGAACGCTTCAACGCCATCGGCATGGAAATGGCCGAGGAAGACGCCGATTTCGACGCGCTCAGTACCGAAATGGCCGAATTGCAGGACAAGATCGACGCGGTCGACGGCTGGACGCTGGACAACCAGCTCGAAGTCGCGATGGAAGCGCTGCGCTGCCCTCCCGGCGACTGGCCCGTCACCGATCTTTCGGGCGGTGAGAAGCGCCGCGTCGCGCTCACCCGCCTGCTGATCCAGAAGCCCTCGATCCTGCTGCTGGACGAACCGACCAACCACCTCGACGCTGAAAGCGTCCAGTGGCTCGAAAACCACCTCAAGGATTATGCGGGTGCGGTGCTGATGATCACCCATGACCGCTACTTCCTCGACAATGTGGTGGAATGGATCCTCGAACTCGACCGCGGGTCCTACTATCCGTACGAAGGCAACTACTCGACCTATCTGGAAAAGAAGGCCAAGCGTCTCGAGCAGGAAAGCCGCGAGGAAAGCGGCCGCCAGAAGGCCCTGTCACGCGAACTCGAATGGATCCGGCAGACGCCATCCGCGCGCCAGACCAAGTCCAAGGCGCGTATCCGCAAGTTCGAGGAACTCCAGGAAGGCCAGAAGGACCGCAAGCCCGGCAAGGCGCAGATCGTCATCCAGGTGCCCGAGCGTCTGGGCGGCAAGGTGATCGAGGCCAAGAACATCTCCAAGGCCTATGGCGACAAGCTGCTCTTCGAAAACCTCTCCTTCATGCTGCCTCCGGGCGGCATCGTCGGCGTGATCGGGCCGAACGGCGCGGGCAAGTCCACGCTGTTCAAGATCCTGACCGGCAAGGAAGAACCCGACAGCGGCACGGTGGAAATCGGTTCGACCGTCCACCTCGGCTATGTCGACCAGAGCCGCGACCACCTGAACCCCAAGAACAACGTCTGGGAAGAGATTTCGGACGGCCTCGACTATATGAAGGTCAACGGCCACGACACCTCGACCCGCGCCTATGTCGGCGCGTTCAACTTCAAGGGCGCGGACCAGCAGAAGAACGTCGGCAAGCTGTCGGGCGGTGAACGCAACCGCGTCCACATGGCCAAGATGCTGAAGGAAGGCGGCAACGTCCTGCTGCTGGACGAACCGACCAACGACCTCGACGTGGAAACGCTGGGCGCGCTGGAAGAGGCGATCGAAAACTTCGCCGGCTGCGCCGTGGTCATCAGCCATGACCGCTTCTTCCTCGACCGCCTCGCCACGCACATCCTCGCCTTCGAGGGCGACAGCCACGTCGAATGGTTCGAGGGCAACTTCGAGGCCTACGAGGAAGACAAGCGACGCCGCCTGGGCGACGCTGCGGATCGTCCGACGCGGTTGGCGTATAAGAAGCTGACTAGGTAGTCACTTGTTCGATCTCGGATACCCTGAGATCTCCCCCGAGGCGGTGGCCTTGCATTCGCTAGAAGAATGCAAGGCGCACCTCGAAAATACAGGACCTCGTAATCTCTATATTTTCTCAGCCGCTTGCTCGGCTCATCGGGCTGTTCAGTCGGCACTAACGGTGGCACTTGCAGGCAGCGCAAACATTGGCGCGTCTCCCGAGAAGGTTAGAAAGCAATGGCTAGAGTATTTCGAACGCGACTTTGACGAACGACCGCGAAGTACACCAGGATTCCGCGTCATGTCACTCAGGCAGCTTGCCGCCGAAGCGACGACCAGACCGCTTCCATGGTCGAAGCATCCTCTCGGAATGAGTGCGCAGGAAGGCTTCTTTCTGATGCGACTTGCAAGTTATCGAGACGATTTCGAGCACCCCAAGCAGTTGACCTATCTTGTGACCATCCGAGAGGTTGCCCGAGCTATAGCCGCTGCGGTGCCGCTTGTTTCTCGAAGTTTGGAAGAGGTTCGTCATCACACTTACGAGCTTCTGCCTTCGGCGAGTTCAATCGTTCGCCAGATAGAGCAGCTATGTGCACAATTGGCTTTTGAAGAAGAGCAGCGAATCTCGCGGGACCAGCCGATTTGACTCCCCCCACCCACCTTTGACACAATCGCGCGCAAGGCATCCGAACCGCGGGTGCGTTGCCTGACGGCGCAGTTTCCTCGCGCCGCACACACGAAATTCAAAGGATATCCATGACTACTCCCAACAGCGGTGACACCGTGATCATCGACTACGTCCTCAAGCGGGGCGATGGCGCCGAAATCGGCAACACCGCGCAGACCGGTCCGCAGGAAATCACGCTCGGCAGCGGGCAGATCTTCCCGCAGATCGAAGCTGCCCTCACCTCCATGGCCGTGGGCGACGAAAAGAGCGTCGCCATCGAGAGCGACAGCGCCTTCGGTCCGCGCCGCGAGGAACTGATCCTCGACATCCCGCGCGCCAACCTGCCGCCCGAACCCGCGCCGGAGCCCGGCATGGCGCTGCAGGCCCAGTCGCCCGACGGCCAGCCGATGACGCTCTACATCCTCGAAGTGGGCGAAGAGCAGGTGAAGGTCGACGGCAACCACCCGCTCGCGGGCGAGGACGTGACCTTTGATCTCACGCTGCGCGAGATCAAGCAGGCCGCCTGATTTCCAACGGGTTCCGGCATGCCAGGAGGGTGCGCCGGAACCCGCCGCGCGCCTCGCGTCGGGGAAGCGGCACTCCGGCCGGCTCTCCCACGTGTAGGTGGGCTGTTTTGGACTATATGAATTGTTAAGCCAAATCCCCGATCGTTTGGTATACCGCGGAACCAGGAGGGACTCGCTGGTGTCGAGACAAAAGAGTGCGGGGTATTTCGGCTGGCCGATCGTATTCGGACTGGCCTGGCTTGCCTGCGCGCTGGTCGCCCTCGACCTGACGCAGGGCGAGGACGGCATTGCCGCCGTCTGGCCTCCCAGCGGCATCTTCGTGGCTGCCCTGCTCCTGTTCGGCCCCCGCCGGCGCCGGATGACGACGCTTTATGTCGCTGCGGCGAGCATGATCTCCAATGTCTGGGCGGGATCGGGAGTCCTCGATTCGGCTGGCTATACCGTCGCCAACCTCGCCGAAGGTTATCTCGTCTTTTACCTGATGGGCGGAAACAAAGCTTCCCTCACCCCGCTTTCACGACCGTTGAACACGTTGCGCTTCGCAGCCACGGCAATCGTCGCCGGCTGCTTCAGCGGCCTAATGGCGGGCCTGCTGTCGGGCAACATGACCTATCCCTTCCTGTCCTCATGGACGAGTACGGTGTCGCTGGGCATGCTGGTGGTGACGCCGGTTATTCTGTTCATTGCGCAGGACCCGCAGGACCAGCGTGCGCTGCTGTCGATGAGGTCGCTCTGGACCATGATGGTGGTCGCCATCCTCTCGGTCGCCGCTTTCGGTCAGGCGGATATGCCGCTCCTGTTCCTGCCCGTCCTCGGCATCGCCGTCGCCACGGCCATTATGGGTTTAAGCGGCGCAGCCACCGCCGTCACGATCATCGCGACCATCGGTTCGATCCTGACCGCCTTCAACGCAGGCCCGGTGACGCTGTTCTTCTCCACCACCGAAGAACAGGTGCTGTTCTTCCAGCTCTACCTCGTGGCGCTGCTCGGCTCGTCCATGCCGCTCGCCTACCTCCTGTCGGAGCGTGAGCATGCCCTCGCCCGGACGGCGGAGAGCGCGGCCCTGCTCGAAGCGGCGGAGCGGGCGGCCAAGGTAGGCCACTGGCGGTTCCAGCCGGGTGACAATTCGGCTCGCTGGTCGCGCGAGGCTCTGCGCATCTGCGGCTTTGATGAGAGTGAGAGTCCCGGCTTCGAGCAGTGGCTCGCGCTTATCCATCCCGACGACCGCGACCGCGTCCGCGCCTTCGTCGTGGAAGCCACCAGTCAGGCATTACCCTTTGCCTTCGAAACGCGGATGGTGCGCGGGCCCGGCGATATCGTCCACATCGATTGCCGCGGCCAGGCGGAGGCCGATAGTCACGGCAAGGTCACCGCGCTGTTCGGCACCATGATGGACGTGACGGAGCGTGCCGAGACCATGGCCCAGCTCGAAATCGCCCGCGCCAAGGCCGAGCGCGAGGCTGCCGAAGTGCGCATGCTGGCCGAAACCGATGCGCTGACCGGCATGCCCAACCGCCGCTGCATCCTCGCCAACCTAGCCGAGGCGATGGACGCCCACGAATTCCAGGGCGAGCCGCTGACCGTCGCCATGGTGGACATCGACCACTTCAAGGCGATCAACGACGAATTCGGCCACGAGG
The DNA here is from genome assembly GCF_019711375.1 of Qipengyuania aurantiaca. NCBI lineage: Bacteria > Pseudomonadati > Pseudomonadota > Alphaproteobacteria > Sphingomonadales > Erythrobacteraceae > Qipengyuania > Qipengyuania aurantiaca. The sequence continues at coordinate 2,083,790 of NZ_CP081295.1, read as the reverse complement.
TCGGCGACACGGTGCTCAAGCAGATCGCGGCCATCCTGATGGACGAGCTGCGGAGCGACGATTCGGTCGGCAGGATGGGCGGCGAGGAATTCCTCTTCGTCTTCCCCAAGCGCCGCGCGGACGAGCTCGACCCGCGGTGCGACCGCATTCGCGAACGGCTGGCGGCGGAAGAATGGGAGCACCCCATGACCGTCACGCTCAGCATCGGTGTTGCCGAGCTCCAGCCCGGCTTGGACGAGCGCGACCTTTTGCGCGCCGCCGACAAGGCACTTTACGAGGCTAAGCGAGCCGGCCGCAACCGGCACACCGTCCACGCCGCCTGACCGGCGGCGCGGCTGTCAGCCTGCGGCGCCGGGTGGCGCGATCGAGGCACGTTCGACCAGCTCGAAAGGCACATCCGTATGCGCTTTGCCCGAACCGCGGCCGACCATGCGCCCGGCCAGCAGCTTGCACGCTGCCGCGCCCATGTCTTCCAGCGGCTGGCGAACCGAAGTGAGCGGCGGATGCATGCTTTTGGCGATGGGATCGTCGTCGAACCCGACAATCGACACATCGCGGGGCACGGAAAGCGAGGCCTTGCGGGCCGCATCGGCAAGTCCGGCAGCCATTGCGTCGTTGCTGGCAAAGATGGCCGTGGGCTTCGCCGCCAGCAGTCTCGCGCCGGCCTCTTCGCCACCTTTGCGCGTGTAATCTCCTTCCGCGACCAGCGATGGGACTAGTTTCACGCCCTTGGATCCCAGCGCGGCGGTGAAGCCGTTATAGCGCCGCATGCTCGAAAGGTGCGAGCGCGGCCCACGGATAATGCCGACGCGGCGATGTCCGGCTTCGAGCAACAGCGCAGTGACCGAGCGGGCGGCATCGTACTCGTCCATGGCAACGGTGATGCCGCGGCCCGGATCGAGCATCGAGGCGATTCGCGCGAAGGGAAGGTCCCGCTTCTCGATCTGCAGCATGACATGGCGGTCATCGCACAAGGGGGCGGTCAGGATCACACCCGCGATGACCGGATCGTCCACAAAGCTTTCCGCTTTGCTGTCGGTTGCATGGATGTTTTCGATCTGCAGCTGCAGCCCGACTGCGTCGGCCTCGCGGCTTGCGCCCGAATGGAGGCGGGAAACATAGTCGCGATTCATGTTGTCGAACAGCATGAGGATGCGTCCGGATGGCCTTGTCACGTTGTCTTGTCCTGCAATTACCCTGGTGAAGCACAATACCGCGCCATTCTTAACAAAACCGTGCGGTTCGCATAGTTAAGGTGTGATCCACCGTCCGCCGTCACGGTCGATCAGCGCACGTCGATGGCCACTGTTCGACAGGTAATACCAGTCCGCTTCTTCGATCTCCACGATAAGCACGGCGAAATTGATCCGAGCGGGCTCAAGTTGCTCCTCGGTCGGGCGCTGGCCTTCAATCCAGTCGGGTAAGCCGCTAGAGGGCTCATCCCGCGGCTCTCCTGGCGGCGCGCCCAAATAGCAGCGGCGTGCGAAGGCATCGCTTTCCTTCCAGCTCGTGTCGGCGAGCGCGGTGTCCTCTTCGATCCAGCCCCGGCCCCGGCAGCGGATCTGCACCTTCTCCTCGCGGTCGTAGAGGAGCACGCCAACTGGCGAACCATCGCCGATCACGCCCACCTTCGGCGCGCGCCGGTCGGTGTGGAAGCGCAGCGTCCAGTCTTCCGCGTCGAAATCGCGCAGCACCATGATCCGAGCATCGGCATCGGCAGTGGCGACGACGGGCGTGTGCATGGGCGAATGCCGGTCCTGCGCGGCGATGGTCATGCGGTCCAGCAAGTCCTGACGGACCGAGGCGAGTGTATGCTCCATCCCACCCGAACGCGCGGCATGGGATAGGGTTCACGTTCAGGCTAGTAATCAGAAATATGAACGTGAGGTCGACGAGCCGGTTCAGACAGGGGTCAGGACGCTGTGATACAAAGTGCGACATCGACAGACAAAGCCGCAGGTGTGGAGCGGCTGACCAAGCCGAGAAGGACACGCTCCATGACACTTATAAAGCTGATGAAAGGCAGCGCGCTGGGCGCCCTTGCAATTGCGATGGCGACCACTGCCCTGCCCACCGCGGCCTCTGCTGCGGAAGCGGCTGCCGAACAACGCAGCCAGCGCGACCGCGACGACCGCCGCTCCGAACGACGGGGCGAACGCAAGCAGGAGCGCCGCTCCGAACGCCGGCAGGAACAGCGCGGTGAACGCCGCCAGGAACAGCGTTCCGAGCGCAGGCAAGAGCAGCGCTCCGAACGCCGTCAGGAACGCCGCGCCGACCGTAGCGAAAACCGCCGTCCGCAGGGCAACGAGTCGATCCGCCGCGCTGCCGAACGCGTCGCTGCCGAGCGTCGGCAGGAGCGCGCGGGCCGCGAGTGGAACCGCAGCGACCGCCGCGCCGACCGGGCGCAGGAGCGCTCGGGCCGTGACTGGAACCGCAGCGACCGCCGTGCCGATCGCGACCGGACCTACACCGGAGATCGCAACCGTAGCTATCGCGACGCACGCCGTGACGGTTATCGCGAAGGTCGCCGCGACGAGCGTCGTGCCGACGCCCGCGAAGACCGGCGCCAGAGCCGCGAATCCTATCGGGACGGCTATCGCGACGGCAAGCGCAGCGAACATCGTTCCGATCGGCGTGCCCGCTATTACGACGGCCGCCGCTGGCATGAATACAACCGGTGGAGCGAGCGCCGCTGGCGCGCGGACCGGCGCTACAACTGGCGAGATTATCGCCATTCGAACCGCCACATCTATCGCATCGGCCGCTATTACGCGCCCTATCGTGATTACCGCTATCGCCGCCTGAACATCGGGTTCCGTCTCGGCAACCTGTTCTTCGGCAGCCGCTACTGGATCAACGATCCCTGGCACTATCGCCTGCCCGAGGTCTACGGCCCCTATCGCTGGGTCCGCTATTACGACGACGTGCTGCTGGTCGATATCTACAGCGGCGAAGTGGTCGACGTGATTTACGACTTCTTCTGGTAACTCAGAATTGCCGTTCGCGGCGTGAGAGTGGACCGCGAGCGCCAAGTGCCCCCGCCGAGCGATCGGCGGGGGCTTTTCGTGTCAGCCCGGGACCTTTCCGAAGGGCAGCATGCGGAAGATGCCGCCGTTCTTGTCGAAGAAGGTGTGCTTCAGCGCGCCCAGAATATGCAGCGCGATGAGGTAGATGAAGAGCGAGCCACCGGTCGCGTGCAGCCCGAAGATCGACTTCGCCAGATCGCCATTCTCGCCCAGCGGCAGTGGGGGAATGGTGAAGAAGCCGAACATGTCGATCTCACGCCCCGCCAGCGAGTTGGCGAACCAGCCGCCCAGCGGCAGCCCGATCAGCAGGACGTAGAAAATGATGTGGACCGCTCGGGCGAGTGTCGCTTCCCACTTGGCAAGGTCGGAGGGCAGCGGCGGAACCGGGTGGGTCCAGCGCCAGAAGAGCCGTCCGAGGGTGAGAGCCAAGATCAGGATGCCCAGCGCCTTGTGATCGGCGAAGATGGCCATCTTGTCTTCCATCGCCTCGGCATGCTCGGCGTTTTCGGCAAGCCGCCAGTTCACGATGACCGCAATTGCGATCACCCAGTGGAAAATCATCGCGCCCAGCGAATAGCGGCGTGCAGCAGTCGTATCGGTCATGTTTGGGTGCCTCCCGTCCCGTATCCTTGTGGCGGCGAATCTAGCGGCTGGCGCAATTCGCACAAGATGCCTGCTTGCAGCGGCGCGCGGCAACGCTAACACTAGTGTCCATGACCAAGATTGCCGTGATTCCCGACCAAGACGCTCTTAAACGTATCGGCGCACAGGTGCGCAAGCGGCTGGAAGCCGACGAGAGCATCTACAAGGTGCCCACCGACAAGGCGGAGATTTTCGCCGTAGCGAATTTCCTCACGCCCGAGGAATGCCGCCGGTTCATCACCATGATCGATGTGGTTGCACGGCCGAGCGAGCTGCACGAAACCGCCTATATCGAGAAGTTCCGCACCTCCTACTCGGGCAATTTCAACCCGCAGGATCCCTTTGTGAAAGGCATCTCGCGCCGGATCGACGACCTGCTCGGCATGAACCCGATGACCGGCGAGGCGATCCAGGGCCAGCGCTATCTGCCGGGGCAGGAATTCAAGCCGCATAACGACTGGTTCTACACCGACCAGGAATACTGGAAGATGGAACGCAAACGCGGCGGCCAGCGGTGCTGGACGGCCATGGCCTTCCTCAACCGCGTGCCGCAGGGCGGGCACACCCATTTCACCCATGTCGGCGCCTCGATCGAACCCAAGCCCGGCGTGCTCCTGATCTGGAACAACGCCAAGCCCGACGGCACGCCGAACGAGGACACGATGCACGCCGGCACGCCTGTGATCGAGGGTTCGAAATACGTGCTCACCAAATGGTACCGCACGCGCAAGCACGTCTGACCCGACCCCACAGGCCGCGCAGTCAGGCTTTGGCCAGCGCCTCGGCGATCAGCTTGCGGCTGTTTTCCACCCCGTAGAGCGCGATGAAGCTGCCCATGCGCGGCCCCTGATCGCTGCCGAGCAGGGTCTGGTAAAGCGCCTTGAACCAGTCCCGCAGGGATGCAAAGCCGTATTCCTCGCGCTTGCCGATTTCGTAGACTTCGGTCTGCAAATCCTCGGCGCTGGTGTCCGCCGGCGCCTTGGCGAGATAGGCGTCGAGCGCCTTCAGCGCCTCCACCTCGTTTGCCGTCGGCGCGCGCTTTGACAGGGTCGGCACGATGTAGTCGCGCGTATAGGCGACCGCGGTGCCGATCAGCACGTCGAGTTCGGGCGTGATCTCGTCGCTGCCGATGTAGCTGGCGAGATAGTCGCGCAGCGCCTCTTCGCTCGCTTCGGCGCCCAGTACGCTGGCGAGGTTGAGTAGCAGGCCATAGGTCACCGGCAGGCTGTCGCCCGCGCCCGGCGCCTCGGCCCCCTCGAACCCGCCGTTGGCGCGCGCCAGGTGCCACACGGGATTGCCGAGCTGCTTGTCGAGCTCCTGCTCCTCCAGCCGTTCGCGGAATTGCCAGTAATCGTCCACAGCGCGCGGGATCACCCCGACGTGCAGTTGCTTGGCGCTCTTGGGATTGGGGAAGATGTAGAAGCCGAGGCTCTCCTCGCTGCCGTATTGCAGCCATTCCTCGATCGAGAGGCCGTTGCCCTTGGACTTGGAGATCTTCTCGCCGTTCTGGTCGAGGAACATCTCGTAGATCAGGCCTTCGGGCTTGCGGCCGCCCAGCACCTTGACGATCTTGCCCGACTGCACGCCGCTGTCGGTCAGGTCCTTGCCGTACATCTCGTAATCGACGCCGAGCGCGTACCAGCGCATCGCCCAGTCGACCTTCCACTGCAGCTTGCTCATGCCGCCGAGCGCGGACTGCTCGACCTGCGTGCCATCCTCGTCGGTGAAGCGGATCGTGCCGGCTTCGGCATCGACGACCTCCACCGGCACCTGCAGCACGCGGCCCGTGGTGGGCGAGATCGGCAGGATCGGCGAATAGGTCTTGCGCCGCTCCTCGCGCAGAGTGGGCAGCATGATGTCGAGGATGTCCTGGTTCTTGCGCAGGACCTGGCGCAGCGCCTCGTCGAAACGGCCCGAATTGTACATGTCGCTCGCGGCGACGAATTCGTACTGGAATCCGAAGCGGTCGAGGAAGGCGCGCAGCATGGCGTTGTTATGCGCCGCGAAGCTCTCGTGCCCCTTCTCGAACGGGTCTGGCACGCGGGAGAGCGGCAGGTGCAGGTTCGCCTCGAGCAGCGCCTGGTTGGGCACGTTGTCGGGCACCTTGCGCAGGCCGTCCATGTCGTCGGAGAAGGCGACGAGGCGCGTCTTGCCGTCTTCCGGCTTCGCCCCGATCATCGCCTCGAACGCGCGGCGCACGAGCGTGGTGCGCAGCACCTCCTGGAAGGTGCCGATATGCGGCAGGCCGCTGGGGCCATAGCCGGTCTCGAACAGCACCGGGCTGCCGTCGGGCTTCGCGCCATCGGGATAGCGTTTGAGCAGCCGCTGCGCCTCCTGGAAGGGCCAGGCCTTGGACACACGTGCGGCGGTGATCAGATCGTTCATGCTCATGGCCACCGCCTTTGCGCCTGCGCGCCCATTTCGCAAGTGCGAAGTGTTGGACACCGGTTGGAACGGCAGGCGGCGGGCCCGACAGGATGGAGCGCATGGAGCACGGTCTTGAGAACGAAAATTCCGTAAGTCGATGGGGCGGCAAGAGTGAGGATAAAAGAGAGGAATTTCAGCGATAGTCATGAGATGTCATTAATCAGCCGATCCGAAGTAGGACAGACAACGCCAGATCAGCTGAATGGCGAATACCGGACCCAAGCCTCGACTTCGGCCAATCATCTTGACCCGCGTACTGCCCAAGCCCGGCCAGTCGAGCGAACTGAAATAGGCCCAAGAAAGAAGAGGGTTTCGTTCCCGCCCTAACCAACGAAGCTTCACCACCCGCCACCTGTTACAGGAGCGCAAAACCTCGAACCTTATCCTTCCGGCGCGTTAACGGGGCGGGGAGGTTTGCTCCATTCGCGATCGATACCGCCATACGTAAAAAAGTGACCCCCGCACTCTGCCCAGGGGCGAAATTTTTCGGCACCGGGTCCATCGCTTGGAAACCGGTTCATCCCATTGACCGTAACCCTCTCACCGCCGGCCAAATCGAACCTGCGGGCCAATTCGGTCGCGTCTGCCGTCGTACGAAAAACCGGCACATACCGCGTTCCGTCCGATCCGATCAGAACGATGCACTCTTCGTTACGTCGCAGTGTTCCCGAGAAGGCGATAGCATCGAAAGATTGATCGTAATCGGCCATGACCGGAACTGGAGTTTGCGCAGCTCCGGTGCCCGGCTGCGTACAGGCAGAAAGGGATATCGCGAGAGCAAGCGATAGCGCTGAAACGGGAACGACAGGCCTCATGGCGAACGAAACCCGTCTACCGTATTGACCTGAAAGGGGTCGTAAGCACGGATTGTCGTAAGCGGGATAAACGTGAAATAGCACGTCGTGTTGTTCGAAGCTGTGGTGCTGCTGTTCCGGCAAACTTGGTCATTCACGCGTGCGGTACGCTTCATGATACCGATCGGATGCACCATCGAGCCATCTGAACTCCACGAAAAAACGGGGCCGCCGCTATCCCCGCCTTCGGCAATATGCCTTTGCGCGGATTGGCTAACCTTGACGACATTCCATTGCCCGTCGCCATTGAAATTGAGGTCGGCAACAATGCCGCAGGTTAGCCCCGTCGTCGAACCCATCTTGCAGAGATATTGGCCGCGAGCCGGCTGGCGCGGACTGGCGATCTCGTAGAATGCCGTAACAATGCCCGGGACGGTATTCGTTTCGCCGCGATAAACCCTGTTGTTCTCGATATTTATGACCCGCGTCGTCGTGTGCCGCCCCAATGGATACATGGCATGGTCTAGTGTTTGGTAACCGCGCAATTCGTCCTTACGTGCCCATGCCGGTGCCAGGATCGGACGCTCGCTGTTCCATGAGAAATTCATCTCATAGGGAGGGCCACAATGGCCGGCGGTGAGAAGCCCCTCCGTGCCGGCAGAGTTGCGAACGGGCCACCCGGCGGTGCAGTAGAATTCGGCCTCGAACCAATACCCGCCATAAAGTCCGGCTGCATCGACGCTGGTGGCCCCTCGCACGATGCTGATAGTGGCTCGCGTCAGTTCCGGCAGCACGGCGCGATACCGCTCTTCATCGGCGTTGGCCGGTATCTCCAGGAAAAATTCGCCTTTCCGCAGGGAGAATTCGAGACCGTACTGCAGCCCAGCGGCCGTCAGAGCCTGCGAAACAACCTGCCGGTCAGTCCGGATTTCCTCCCTGGATTTGTTGATAGGATTGAACACCAGAAAGCGCCGCAATTCGACTGGCGCAGCACTGGTCAGCTTTTGCCGGTCGATCGATTTGTTGTAATAGATCACGATCTTGAAATTGGGTTCGTGCTCAATTTCAAGATCCACAAAACCCAATGGTTCGGAGCGCAAGAGCTCTTCTGCGTAGACGACGGCTCTGTCTTGTGCAGCCAGTCTGTCTCTGGCTTCTCCCGAATTGACCCCGAAGGCTTCTGCGTAAGCGCGCGAAATATCGGATGACCTTCCCTTCGCGACGGCTTCCTCGCTAAGCTCGGGCGGCGTTGGCGGAGGTCCTTCAGGCTGGGCCGAGGCGACCGACGCCGACAGCGCCACAGTCGCAGCTGAAACCAGGGCTGTTTTCATGCGCTATTCCCTTCAAATCCCTAATGAAGATTGGCATTTTTCGTTCCGGTCGGGTGCTTCGGCGGGATCCGTAACAGCCCCGGCTTCGTATTCGCGCAAAAGGCCGCTTTCGCATATCGAAGCCACAACTCGCTCGTGCGCTCTCACCCGAAAGCGGAGGTTACGGCCCAACTCCTCGTTTCCAAGATACCGCCGAAGACCGATAAATAACTCGCCCACGCCGCTTGCCCCGCGTTCCTTTTGTGTTCTAACGCCGGAGGGGTGAGCCAGCCTCTCCCCCTTCCCGCGCTTCATGCCAGCCATGCCGGTACCTGGCTGCGCGACGCCAATGGTTCGACGCGCGGGTGCTCCAAGGGGGAGGCGGTGATGGCGGCGGCCGATACGCCGCTGCTGCTGATGAACGCGCCCTTGGTGGCGAGCCGGCTGGGCTATCCCGATCTTTCGGGGCTCGACCTGCTGGAGCTGTTCGCTTTCGTTCATCCGGCAAAGTTCTGCGTACCGACGCCCAAGGGCCTCGCCCATGCGCTCGATCTGGCTGAACCGGAGGACGATGCGGGCGTGCCGCTGTTGCTGCAACAGGCGGCAGGCGCGCTGGTCGCGACCTGCGAAAGCGAGGACTGGGCCGAGCGCGAGGGCGCGTGGTCGAGCCTGCAGTCGCTCGCCCGCCTGCGCTGGCCTTGGGCCAACGTCCTCGCCCCGCATGTCGCCAAGCCGCAAAAGGCGGAAAAGTGGCTCTTCACGCGCCTGCCCGAGTGGGAGGAGACGCCCGAGCGTCCGCAGCCCTCGCAGGTCCTGATCGAGGAGCCGGAGATCGAGGCGCATCTCGAACAGCTGACCGGCGAAGGTGCAGAACGGCGCGAGGGTCAGCGGCTGTTCGCGCGCGGGGCGGGCCATATCTTCTCCCCGCGTGATCGCCAGCGCCGCCCGCATGTGTTGCTTGCGCAGGCGGGGACGGGGATCGGCAAGACTTTGGGTTATCTCGCGCCTGCCTCGCTATGGGCGGCGCAATCGGGCGGGACGGTCTGGGTCAGCACCTATACAAAAAACCTCCAGCGCCAGCTGCGTCGCGAGAGCACGCGCGCATGGCCTGCGACGCGCCCCGATGGCTCGCCGCCTGTGGTGGTGCGCAAGGGACGCGAGAATTATCTTTGCCTCCTCAATCTCGAAGACGCTCTGCAAGGCGGCTTTGCCGGGCGTCCCGCGATCCTCGCGCACCTGGTGGCGCGCTGGGCCGCCTATACGCAGGATGGGGACATGATCGGGGGCGATCTGCCCGGCTGGCTCGGCACGCTGTTTCGTAAGCGTGGGATCGCGGCGCTGACCGACCAGCGCGGCGAATGCGTCTATGCGGGCTGCCCGCATTACCGAAAGTGTTTCATCGAACGCAGCGCGCGTAACGCCGCGCAGGCCGATCTCGTCATCGCCAACCACGCTCTGGTGATGGTCAACGCCGCGCGCGGACGCGATCTTGCCAGCCGCCCCACGCGCATCGTGTTCGACGAGGGCCACCACGTTTTCGACGCCGCAGACAGCACCTTTTCCGCCGCGCTGACGGGGCAGGAGGCGATCGAGCTTCGCCGCTGGATCATCGGGCCGGAGCGCAATTCGCGCGGCCGTCGGCGCGGGCTGGCCGCGCGGCTGGCCGATGTCGCGAGTTATGACGAGGCGGGCGGCGATGCGGTGGAGGCCGCGGTCGAGGCGGCCGAGGCGCTCCCCTCGGAAGGGTGGCTCGGGCGGTTGGCGGAAGGCGCGCCCTCGGGGCCACTCGAGGCTTTGCTCGCGCAGGTCCGCGCCACCACCTATGCGCGCGACGAGAGCGGGCAGGAAGCGGGCTACGGCATCGAGACCGAAACCGCGCAGCTTCCTGGCGAGCTGGTCGAGGCGGCGAGCACGGCAGCGCAGGCCCTGGCGCAGATCCGCAGGCCGCTGCTCAAGCTTGCCGGGCGGCTCGAGGCAATCATGGAAGACGCGCCCGACTGGCTCGACGGACAGGGCCGCGCGCGTATCGAGGGCGCTCGCCATTCGCTGAGCTGGCGGATCGACCTGATCGCGGCGTGGGAGGCGCTACTCGGCCGCCTTGGCGGACCGGCGGACCCCGAATTCGTCGACTGGCTGGCTGTCGACCGCAACGACGCGCGCGAGTTCGACGTCGGGCTCTATCGCCACTGGCTCGACCCGATGAAACCGTTTGCGCAGGTCGTGCTCGAACCCGCGCATGGCGTCATGCTGACGAGCGCCACACTGACCGACCGGGACGAGAGCGGCCCCGACTGGGAGCACGCCATTGCCAAGAGCGGTACGCCGCATCTCGAACTCGCGCCCAAGACCACACAGGCCGACAGTCCGTTCGATTACGCAGGCCGCGCCGAGGTGCTGATCGTCACCGACATCAAGCGCGGCGATATTCCCGCGCTGGCCGGAGCCTATGCGCGGCTGATCGAAGCGAGCGAGGGCGGCGTGCTTGGCCTCTTCACTGCGATCCGCCGCATGCGCGCGGTCTATGGCCGGATCGCCGACCGCCTCGCCCGCGCGGGCCTGCCGCTTTACGCGCAGCATGTCGATCCGATCGACACCGGCACGCTTACCGACATCTTCCGTGACGATGCGCGCGCCAGCCTGCTCGGCACCGATGCCCTGCGCGACGGGGTGGACGTGCCGGGGCGCTCTTTGCGCTGCGTGGTGATGGAAAGCGTGCCCTGGCCGCGCCCCACCATCCTCCACCGCGCGCGCCGCGCCTCTGCAGCCGAGGCGGCGGGCGGCGCGCAGCGCTATGACGACCGCATCATCCGCGCCCGGCTGGCGCAGGCTTTCGGGCGGCTGATCCGCAGCAAGGACGACGCCGGGCACTTCGTCGTCCTTTCGCCCGCCTTCCCCAGCCGCCTCCTCTCCGCCTTCCCCGAGGGCACGCCCGTCATACGCCTGACGCTTGCGGAAGCTTTACAGCGCGTGGCGAAGGGTGTTGGAGACAGCGCTCACGCCGACACGGCCGAAGCGGAGAGCGAAGAATCGTGAAGATCCTGGGATTATTGCGCCACGCCAAGTCCGACTGGGGGCAGAGCGACAAGCGCGATTTCGACCGGGGCCTCAACAAGCGCGGCTGCAAGGGAGCCGCGCTGATCGGCGACCACATCCGCGATCACGGGGTGAAGTGGGACAAGCTGATCGCCAGCCCTGCGCAGCGCGTGAAGACCACGCTGGAGGAAGCGGCCATCGGCGCGGAGATCGAGTGGGAAGAGGCGCTCTACCTCGCCTCCACCGACACGATTTTCGACGTGATCCACGAACAGGGCGGCGAGGCGGACACGCTGCTGATCGCCGGTCACAACCCGGGCCTTGGCGACATGCTGTTCGAACTGGTCGCCCCGGCCAACGAGAACGCCCTGTTCGACGAGGCCAAGGTTAAGTTCCCCACCGCCGCTTTTGCCGTGTTCGAGCTCGAGATCGACGACTGGTCGCAGCTGAAGGAAGGCTGCGGCACGCTGGTCCATTTCGCCCGCCCGCGCGACCTCGATCCGGAGCTCGGACCGGAGCATTGATCCGCCCTTCCCGTTCGTTCGTCGAGAAATCACTTTCCATCGCCTCGATAACTGCTAATGCGAATACTTCGCAATAAGAGGATATTTCATGCGTAAACTGATTGTCGCCGCTGCCCTTGCCGGAACCGCCCTCTCGCTCGCCGCCTGCTCGGGCGAGGCTGAAGAGGCGACCGACACCACCGCCGAAACTGAAGCCACCGATACCGCGGAAGCCGAAGCGACGACCGAAGGCGTGCTCGACGCCAGCACCGCGACGGCCGAACAGCTTGCCGCCGCCGGTCTCGGGGCCGAAGCCGCCGCCGCAATCGTCGCAGGCCAGCCCTATGACAGCGTCAGCGCGTTCAATGCCAAGCTGATGGAAACCATGAGCGCCGACGAAGCCGCCGCCGTGCTCGAAACGGTCTTCGTGCCGGTGAACCTCAACAGCGCCAGCGAAGCCGATATCAAGCTCATCCCCGGCATGACCGAGAAGATGGAGCACGAGTTCATGGAATACCGCCCTTATGCGGACATGGACGAATTCGACCGCGAAATCGGCAAGTATGTCGACGAAGCCGAGGTTGCCCGCTTCCGCCAGTACGTCACGCTCTAACGGCGCTGGAGCCAGATCTTGAGACCTTCGATCGCGGCGAGGATCCCTGCGTGGATCCACGCCGTGGTCGGGTCGAAGGCCGACCAGATCCAGTGCAGGAAGGTCAGCAGTGCGGCCGGATAGACCAGCCGATGCAACGTCTTCCATGACCGCTTGAGCGCCCGCATCGAGGCGTCGTTCGAGGTCACCGCAAGCGGCACGAACAGCGCGAAGGCCAGCCACCCGGCAAGAATGAAGTCCTGCCCCAGCTCGCCGCCGCTCCAGGCCAGCGCGCCCTTTTTCCAGATATAGACGCCCGTGTGGATCGCAGCATAGGCAAAGCTCGCCACCCCCAGGTCGCGCCGGTGCCGCATCAGCCACTGCGCCCAGCGACGCTTGCGAAACAGCAGGCGGACCGGTGTCACCGCCAGCGTCACCATCAGCAACCACGCCGCCCAGTCCCCGCTGTCGGCGATGGCATGCCCATAGCCGTAGGCTTCGGGCGTGAAGGCCCATTGCCCACCAAGTGCCAGCGCCGGAAGGGCGAGCACGAACCACAGGAAGAGGCGCGAAGAAGGGATGGGTTTCAAGCGGTCGATCCGGTTTTCAGGGAGGTCAGGCAGCCTATGCGCAGCCTACCAACTCAGCGCAAGACCCGCGGACCCACGCCGTCGCGGCCATGGCGGTCATCCGCGTTGTAGAGCGCGCATTTCTTCAGGCTCAGGCATCCACAGCCGATGCACCCGTCGAGATCGTCGCGCACCTTTTCGAGCGCCGCGATCTGCGCGTCGATGCGTTGGCGGACCTCCTTGCTGATTGTCGTCCAGTCGGCGGCGGTAGGAGTACGCCCTTGCGGCAGACCCGCCAGCGCATCTTCGATCTCCGCCAACGACAGTCCCAGCTTTTGCGCGATCAGGATAAAGCTCAGCCGCCGGATATCGCTGCGCAGGAACCGCCGCTGGTTGCCGCCGGTGCGGTGGGCTTCGACCAGCCCCTTCTCCTCGTAGAACCGGATTGCCGAGACCGAGAGGCCGGTCCGCCGCGCGATATTGCCGATGGGAAGGAGGTCGTTCGCTTTCATCAATTACTGAGATAGCGCATTTGAAGCTTGACCTCAACTTAGCTTGAGGTTGCATAGGGTGGTGCATCGACCAACGCGCCCCGTTCTGCGGGGCCACAAAAGGAGATGCACAATGCCGCATGGCACTATCGAACACGTCAACATCACCGTCACCGATCCCGACCGCAGCGCGCAGCTGTTCGCCCGCCTGCTCGGCTGGAAGGAACGGTGGAGAGGGCCGTCGAAGCTCGGCGGTCGCACGATCCACGTCGGCGACGAACGCAACTACCTCGCGATCTACACGAAGGATGGCGCGCGAGGCGATTTCGCCAAGGGCGTGCCGCTCAATCACATAGGGGTGCAGGTCGATGACCTCGCCGCTGCCGAAGCGATCGTGCGAGAGCAGGGCCTCGAACCGTTCAACCACGGAAGCTACGAGCCCGGGCCCGACAGCTTCTATTTCTTCGACTGGGACGGCATCGAATTCGAGGTGGTCTGCTATGAATGAGATCGTGCTGCGTAGGCCGCTCTTCGCCAGCCACTCGCCCAAGCGCAAGGCCGAAAGGTCTAGGCCGGGAGATTCCCCGTCTGCCGCAGCGCTTCGCCCAGCGCGAGACCCGCGCTGGTCGCCAAATTGAGCGAGCGCACCTCCGGCTTCATCGGCAGCCGCACGCTAGCGTCGACGCACGCGCGAACCGCATCGGTCACTCCGGCGCTTTCCTTGCCGAACAGCAGGATGTCGTCGGGGTGATAGGCGAAGTCGTAGGAGGACTGCGTCGCGCGGGTGGTAAAAAGCACGAGGCGTTGCCCTGACCTTGCCGCGCGGAAGGCTTCGAAGCTCTCGTGGCGCACCACCTCGACATGGTCGATATAGTCCATTGCGGCGCGGCGCACGCGGCGATCGTCCCACGGGAAGCCGAGCGGTTCAATGAGATCCACGCCCGCGCCCATGCAGGCGCCCAGACGCATGACATTGCCGACATTCCCGGCGATTTCGGGTTCGAACAGGGCGATCCGCATGGTGTTAGAGCAGCCCCACCTGCCCCTTGCCCGACCACGGCACCGTGCTGCGGTCGAGCGTGAGCTCGCCTTCCCACGGGCGACACAGGGCGCGCGCATCCTCGGGCGAGCCGGAGGTCCACGTCCCCCAGTCCGCCTTGTCCAGCAACACGGGCATCCGTGTGTGAACCTCGGCGGCGAGACCGTCCGCATCGGTCATCACCATGGAGTAGCAGTCGCCCCATTCGTCCGAATTGCGCCACACCCCTGCCACGGCGAACAGCTCGGCATCGGGGCGCGATAGCCAGCTGCGGGTCTTGCCGCCCTTGGGCCCCTCGGCTTCCGCCCATGCGGTGACGGGGATGAGGCAGCGCCGTTCCTCGAAACTGTAGCGCCAAAAGAAACTGTCGAGCTTGTCGGTCCGCGCGTTGTTGACCGGCTTGGGCTTAAGCGGCTGGCCGTTCTTGCCCTTCATCACCAGCGGGAAGCCCCAGCTCATCTGGGTGAGCTTGCCTTCGGCCACCACCGCGCCCGGGTAGCCGGGGAAGACCTCCTCGCCGAAATTCGCGCCGCCCAGCTCATTCACCGCGTCGAACCACGCGGCGACCTCGTCCTTGTTCTTGGTCATGCGGTAGAGATTGCACATCAGGCGTTCCCCACGACAAAGCAGGCGGCGGCCACCAAGGCGCCGGTCCATCGGTTGGAGCGGAAGCGCGCGAGCGGATTGCCCGCATCCTCGCCATCGAGAGTAGCGACTTGCCATGCGAGATGTCCCGCCGCCGGAAACAGCGCCAGAAGGGCAATCCAGTCCGCGCGGTAGAGCCAGAAGGCGAGCGCCCAGAGCGCGACGGCTGCCGTATAAAAAAGTGCCACCCCGCCCTTCACATGACCACCAAGCCGCAGAGCGGAGGAGCGGATTCCCACCAGCGCGTCGTCCTCGCGGTCCTGGATGGCGTAGATTGTGTCGTAACCGATGACCCACAGCGCTGCGCCTGCGTACATGGCGGCGAGCGCGTCCCAATTGTCGGCGCGCAGCTGGGTCCAGCCGACGAGAAGGCCCCAGGTGAAGACCATGCCGAGCCACGCCTGCGGCCACCACGTGATCCGCTTCATAAAAGGATAGGCGGCAACCAGCGCAAGGCTCCCCAGCGCGACCATCTGCGCGAGGGGGCGCAGCTGGAGCAACACCACCAGCCCGACGAGGCAAAGCGCGAGGAGCCAGCCCCAGGCAAGCTTCTTCGACACGCGCCCGCTCGCCACCGGGCGGCTGGCGGTGCGCGCCACCTGCCGGTCCAGCTTCGCGTCGACGATATCGTTATAGACACAGCCTGCGCCGCGCATGGCCACGCTGCCGAGCAGCAGCCAGCCCAGCAGCGCCCACTGCCAGCCTGCACCCGCCAGCCAGACGCCCCACACACAGGGCCAGAACAGCAGCCACCAGCCGATCGGCCGGTCGAACCGCGCCAGCTGCGCCAAGTCGCGCGGCAGCTGCGGCAGGCGCGCTACGAGGCCGCGGTGTTCGCTGTCGGGGACGATATCTGCAGGCGCGGTGTCGCTCATGGCTTGCTCCCTACAAGCGCACGTGCCACCTGCAAAGCCATGGCAGCAACTCCCGCATGGCCGCCCAAGAGCGCCCCCCGCCTTTTCGTTTCCGATGAACTCGCCGCCGGGCGCATCGTCGGCATCGAAGGCAATCAGGCGAACTATCTCGCCCGCGTCATGCGCGTGGGTGAAGGCGATGCGGTGATCCTGTGCGACGATGTGACGGGCGAATGGGTGGCCCGCGTTGCCGAGGCCGGCAAGCGTCGGGTCGAGCTGAAGGTCGAGGACCATCTTCGCCCGCGCGAGGAGGTGCCCGATTTCTGGCTTTGTCCCGCGCTGCTCAAGAAGGATCGCTTCGACATGGTCCTCGAAAAATCGACCGAGCTGGGTGTTGCGGCGATCCATCCGGTGATCACCCGGCGCTGCGTCGCGGACAAGCTCAACGGCGAACGCGCCGTGACCATCGTCACCGAGGCCGCCGAGCAATGCGCGCGCACCGCGCTTCCCCAAGTCGCCGAACCGGTTAAGCTCGACGCCCTGCTGCGCGACTGGCCGGACGACCGCATCCTCTTCTTCGCTGACGAGGAAGGCGGCGAACCGGCAGCCGACGCGTTCTGCTATGCCGAGGGGCCTGCCGCGCTCCTCATCGGTCCCGAAGGCGGCTTCGACGATGCCGAGCGCGCCGCCATCCGTGCGCATCCCAACGCGCGCGCCATCAGCCTCGGCCCGCGCGTCCTGCGCGGCGAAACCGCGGCGCTGGCGGGAATCGCGGTATGGATGGCCGAGGCGGGCGACTGGCTGGGCGAGGAATAATTTCCCTTCCCTCGGCAGGTTCGGTTGCCTAACGCCACCCAAATGAGCACCCGCGATACCTCAGCCAAGGCCGACCCCGTCATCGAAAGCCGCGACCAGCTCGTCGCGCCGATGCAGAAGGGCGAAAAGCCCAAGGACCAGTGGCGGATCGGCACCGAGCACGAGAAGCTCGTCTTTCACAAGAGCGACCACCGCGCCCCCTCCTATGACGAGAAGGGCGGCATTCGCGACATCCTGATGTCCCTGCGCCAGTTCGACTGGGAACCGGTCGAGGAAGGCGGCAAGGTCATCGCCATGCGCGGGGACGACGGCACGGTCAGCCTCGAACCGGCCGGCCAGCTCGAACTTTCCGGCGCGCCGCTCGAAAATCTGCACCAGACCTGCAACGAGACCGGGCGTCACCTCGCGCAGGTAAAGCAGGTGGGCGAAGCCTGCGATGTCGGCTTCCTCGGCCTCGGCATGTGGCCCGACAAGACCCGCGAAGAACTGCCGATGATGCCCAAGGGCCGCTACGAGATCATGAAACGGCACATGCCGCGCGTTGGCACGCTGGGCCTCGACATGATGCTGCGCACCTGCACCATCCAGGTGAACCTCGACTATTCTTCCGAAGCCGACATGGCGCAGAAGTTCCGCACCGGCCTCGCGCTCCAGCCGCTCGCCACCGCGCTGTTTGCCAATTCGCCCTTCACCGAAGGCAAGCCCAACGGCTACCTTTCCTATCGCAGCCACATCTGGTCCGACACCGACCCGCACCGCACCGGCATGCTGCCCTTCGTGTTCGAGGACGGCTTCGGCTACGAACGCTGGGTTGACTACATGCTCGACGTGCCGATGTATTTCGTCTTCCGCGAGGGCAGGTATATCGACGCCGCGGGCCTCAGCTTCCGCGACTTCCTCGAAGGAAAGCTGTCGGTCCTGCCCGGCGAGAAGCCGACCGAGAGCGATTGGTGGGACCACCTTTCGACCGCTTTTCCCGAAGTCCGTCTCAAGAGCTTCCTCGAAATGCGCGGCGCCGATGGCGGACCGTGGAGCCGCATCTGCGCCCTCCCCGCCTTCTGGGTCGGCCTGCTCTACGAACAGGACGCGCTCGATGCGGCATGGGACGCGGTCAAGCACTGGACCATGGAAGAGCGCCAGGATTTGCGCAACGCCGTGCCGAAACTGGCGCTCGACGCGCCGATCCCGGGCGGAGGCAGCTTGCGCGATCTGGCGGAGGACGTCCTCGCCATTGCGCGTTCGGGGCTTGTGGCGCGCGGGCGCCTCAACACCTCGGGCGACAATGAGACCGGCTTCCTCGAGACGCTGGATGAAATCGTCGCCACCGGAAAAGTCCCCGCGCAAGTCCTGCTCGACCGGTATCACGGCGAATGGGGCGGCGATATCAGCCGGGTCTACAAGTACAGTTTCTAACCCTTCGAAGGAGCGAGGCGCATGATCCAGATCAACGGCACGATACGGCTGGGACGCACGATCGATGCGGCCACGCAGAAGGCCATCGTCGAAATGGTCCGCGCCAGCCGCGCCGAATACGGCTGCCTCGATTACAGCTTCGCGCGCGACATTGCCGATCCCGACACGCTGATCCTGTTCGAACGCTGGCGGGACCGGGCCGCTCTGGAGGCGCATGGGGCCTCCGCGCATATGGCGACCTTCAAGGAGGTAATGGCCGCCAACCCGCCCGCCTCGCGCGATATTCGCGTCTATGAAACGGACGAGGGCCAGCCGCTCGGCTGACCCTCGATGTGTTTCGGCAGGGGCAGCCGGTTAGCCGCCCTGTCTGGTTCAGTCTTAGCGGAACGCCGTGATCCGGCCGCTGTCATCAAGCACATAGAGCGTGCTGTTGGCGACGACCGGCGGAAGGCTGATCGGCTCTTCGAGGTCGCGGAACAGCGTTGCCGAACCTTCGCCCGTGCTGATCGAATAGACCTGGCCTTCCGAATTAACCGCCCACAGGCGATCGCCCGCGAGCACGGGACCCTGCCAGAAGATCGGGTCCTTCTTCTTTTCCTCGTTGCGGAAACGCGGCAACTGGGTGAGCCAGCGGACCTTGCCGGTGCTGCGCGCGATCGCCATCAGGCGCGCATCGTCGGTCAGGGCGAAAATCCAGTCACCCGCAATCGCCGGGGTCGAGATACCGGCAACGGTAAGCTCCCACAGGCGCTGGCCGGTAACGAGCTCGTAAGCGGCCATGCGGCCACCCTGACCCAGCGCGAAGACCTGACCATTGTCGATGATCGGATCGGCGTCGATGTCCGACAGCGCGCCGACCTGCGTCGAGATCGAGGTGCGCGCCAGGGCGTCGGCCCAGAGGCTGCGGCCGTTCTCGTAACGGTAGGCAACGAGCTCGCCCGAGGTGTACCCGGCGACGACCGTGCCGTTGCCCGCAGCGGGCGAAGCCACGCCGAACACGCCGGCCATGGTGGTCGAACCCGATTCCTGCCACACGAGGCGGCCATCGTTCGCACCCAGAGCGAAGAGCTGGTTGTCCTGGCTCATCACGAAGATGTTGCCGAAGGCGACCGTGGGCGAACCGCGCAGCGGACCACCGGGCTTTACCTTCCACAGCTCGGCACCCGTGTTCGCATCGAGCGCGTAGACATTGCCCGCGCCATCGGTGCCGTAGAGCTTGCCGTTATCGAAGCTGACACCGCCGCCAAAGGCGCTGGGGCGCGTGTCGTCGGTGAAGGCGCTCTGGTAGGTCCAGGCGCGCGCGCCGGTCTGCGCGTCGAAAGCGGAAACCTGACCATCCGTGCCGACTGCGAAGAGCTTGCCGCCACCGACAACCGGCGCAGCGCCCAGACGGCGCTTGTTGCTTGCACCTTCGACCTGCGCGGTGAAGGCTTGGGCCGGAGAAGCGGAAAGCGCGAGGTGGCCATAGCTCTTGTTGGCCGTCCCGCCGCCCTGACCCCAGGTGTCGTTGGCGCGCGCGGCCGGCAGCGTCACGGCAGTCCCGGCCAGCGCCGGATCGACCTTGGCACCCGTGTCGATGCGCGAGAGGATCGGCTGGCGCTCACCCAAGGTGGGCGTGTCCTTCTTGCCGTCGCCGCCGCCGAAAAGCCCGCCGCTGCACGCGCCGAGCGCCAGCGTGGAGGCGGTCAGCACCGCGCTCTTGAGGACGAATTTGGTTAGTTTCTGGCTCATGAAATTTCCGTTTCGTGTCATTCGCTGACGAGTTCGGCGTCGGTGCCCTCGACGCCCTGCCGTTCGAGGACATCCTGCACATCGTCGACCGCGTCGACGCCGAGGATGCCGGCCATGTTGAGCATGCGCGCGCGGGCGACTTCGGGTGTGTTCTCGTCGCGCGCGATTTCGGCGAACAGGGCGCCGGCCTCGGCGCGCTTGTCCTGCGCGAGATAGGCATGGGCGACGAGTTCGCCCGCGCTGGTGAAGAAGGGTTCGCCCGGTACGGCCAGCGGCTTCATCGCGGCCACCACCTCTTCGGGCTTCATCGTGTCGAACAGGAGCGTCGTGCGGCGGACCAGCGCAAGGTTGCGCAGCGCTTCGGGCGCGTTCCCGTCCTCTGCGATTTCGCCATAGAGGCGCGCGGCTTCCTCGTTTTCGCCCGCTTCCGAGGCAATCCCGGCGCGCAGCATCTTCGCGCTGACAGCCGGCGATCCCTTGCCGTCGAACCCGTCGAGCTGGCCGGTGGCGGTATCGATATTACCTGCCTCGATCTGGTCGAGAACCGTCACCAGTTCCTCGCCCGAGCGCTCCATCGCGCCTTCGCGCTCGCCATCCCAGTAGAGATAGCCGCCGAAGGCTACGAGGCCCACGATCACGAGGCCGAGCAGCGGCTTGCCATAGCTTGCCATGAAGCTTTCGAAATCGCCCTGACGCACAGCCTCGTCCACTTCGCGCAGCAGCGCGTCCTGTTCGGCGGCTTCGGCCTTGGCTTTCTTCTCTTCGCGGGAGAGTTCGGTACTGGGTTTACGTGCCACTTCGCGGCGGGCTCCGGTCCTTGAAAAAATGGTTCGCGGGTCTTTAGGCATCACGCCTGACAAGGGCAATGGCTAGCGCGGTTCAACGCCCTGCCTGTCCCCGCCCGCGTGAACGGCGGCTGAAAGGCGAAGGCCTCAGAATTCGCGTTTCATGGCGCTGGAATAGAGACGGCGATAGGTGGCGAGCGTCTTCTCGCGGTCGAAATCCTGCACCGCTTTCGCCCGGTTCGCTTCGCCGAGCGTCGTGCGCAGGCCTTTGTCCTTCGCCAGCGCGCCGAGATAGGCGGAAAGCGATCCCGACGCCCCCTGATCATAAAGCCATTCCTGCGCGGCTTGCGGAAGGATGCCTTCCATCTCCGGCGTGTGCGGGGCGAGCACGGCGACGGAAGCCGCCATCGCTTCCACCACGTGGACAGGGAAAGTGCCCCGACCCGACAGCGATACGAAGATGTCGAACAGGCCCATCACCTTGGCCGGCGCAATCGAGCTGGCGAGGAAATGCACGCGGTCGTTGATCTCAAGCCGGTCGATCTGCGCCTGGCTGTCGGCGCGTTCCTGCCCTTCGCCCATTACGACGAGGTTCCACGCGCCCGGCAGCTGCGCCACGGCTTCGACCAGCGCGGCGAGGCGGCTGGAGTCCTGTTCGCCCGGCCAGCAGCCGACCCAATGTTCGCCCGGATGCTTGATGAGGCGCAGGCTGTCGTGTTTCGGCTTCTTGGCGAAAGCCTTGGTGTCGAGCAGCGGGGCGATCCGTTTGACGCGGCCCATCGGCTGCTGCCAGTCGACCAGCGCACGCTCTTCCAGCGCCTCGCCCGGGACAACCAGGCCGGACGCCTTGCCCAACGCAATCCGGCGATACCACTTGCGTTTCAGCCCATGCTTCGCGTCGAGCGCATGCTCATGATGAATAAGCGGCGGCAGGTTCATCGCATCCTTGAACAGCGTGTGCGCCATCGCGACGTCGAGCGCCTCATACCCATGCGTCAGCACGAGGTCGAAAGGCGTCATGGCGCGCGCCAGCCTCTGCATCCGCCCCGGCCCCAGCGCGCCGCCAAGCTTTGGGAAATCGCTTGCGGGTTTGAGATAGGGGCTCTTGCGCAGGCCAGCCGGAAGCGCGCCGTCGGCCGTCACCATAGTATGGCGCAGCTTAGTGCCGAAAGCGGCGATCAGTTCCGCGGATTCCGCCGTCGGGAAGACGTGGAGGACGTTCGGCGCAATGCCGTCATGCGCTGCGCTCATCGGGCGGCGTTCAGCAGCGCGTCGATTGCTGCGCGCACCTCGGGCTCATCGAGCGTGGGCGCATGGCCCGCTTCGGGCACGGTCACCACATCGGCATCGGGCGCGCGAGCCTGCATCTCCGCGAGAGTCTCCGCGCACAGGATTTCCGAGATGCCGCCGCGCACGAGGAGGAGCGGCTTTGCCGCCAGCGCCTCGAAGCCCGGCCACAGATCGGGCGGCACGGCGTTTTCGTCGGCGGAGGAGAAAGGCTCGGCGATCTTCATGTCGTAATCGAAGGCGATCCGGCCATTGTTGCACAAAGTCATCGAACGCTTGGCCATCTGGATCCAGTCGTTCGTGTCGAAGCCCGGGTGCGATTCGCCATGGACTTCCTCGAGGCTGCGCGCGGCGTGCATCCAGGTCGGGAAGCTTCCGCCCTTGCCGAGGTAGGTCTTGATCTTGTCGATTCCGACCGGGTTCACCACGGGACCGATGTCGTTGATCACGGCCCCGGCAAGCTTTTCGGGCGCGAACTGGGCCATCAGCATGGTCATGATGCCGCCCATCGAGGTGCCGACCGAGACGAAGCGCTCGATCCCTTCCTGCGCCAGCAGCGCCATGACATCGGCGATATAGGTGGGCACGGCGTAGGTTGCGCTGTCTTCGGCATAGGCGCTTTGCCCGCGGCCGCGCATGTCGGGGACGATGACGCGGTGGCCCTGCGCCGCGATATGCGGGGCCAGCCCTTCGAAATCGCGGCTGTTTCGGGTGAGGCCGTGGAGGCACACGACCGGCAGCTTGCCGCTCGTCGCACCCTCGCCGCCCGCGGCATAATCGCGGAAATACAGCTCCAGCCCGTCGGGGCTCTGCCAGCTGCGCTCGCTGAAATCGCTATCCATGCCTGCTCCGGTAGCGCGGCTTTGCGCAAATTTCGAGAGACGACTTGCATGACCCGGCCATGCGCCCCATCCAAAGCCCATGCCGAGCGCCCCCGAACCCGCCGAATACCGCCCCGAAACGCCAATCTCGGAGCTTGCGGACTGGCTTGGCGACCCGGTCGCGCCGGCGGATTTTCCCGAAACGAACGTGCGTTTCCGGAACGACCGCTGGGCTGCCGCCGTCGGTCTGGGGGAGCTGTCGGACAGCGATTGGGTCCGGCATTTCGGACGTTTCGAACCGCTGGAAGGCAACCTCCCCCAGCCGCTCGCGCTGCGATACCACGGCCACCAGTTCCGCGTGTTCAATCCCGAAATCGGCGACGGGCGCGGCTTTCTTTTCGCCCAGATGCGTGATCGCGCGGGCCGCCTTCTCGATCTCGGCACCAAGGGATCGGGCCAGACCCCGTGGAGCCGCGCAGGCGACGGACGGCTGACGCTGAAAGGCGGGGTGCGCGAGATCCTCGCCACCGAAATGCTCGAAGCGCTGGGCGTCTACACCTCCAAGACCTTCAGCATCGTCGAGACCGGGGAAAAGCTGGAGCGCGGGGACGAACCCTCCCCGACACGCTCGGCGGTGATGACGCGACTGAGCCACGGCCATATCCGCATCGGCAGTTTCCAGCGCCTGCTCGTGCTGGAGGAAAAGGAGCATATGGAGGCGCTGGTTGCCTATTGCCTCGAACACATCCCCGGCCCACCCCCACCCGAGGACGCGCCGGGCCGCGAAGAGCCAGCCGTGCGCCTCATGCACCTCGTGGTCGAGCGCATGGCCGATCTTGCCGCCAGCTGGATGGTGGCCGGCTTCGTCCACGGCGTGCTCAACACCGACAATATGAACATCTTTGGCGAGAGCTTCGATTACGGTCCCTGGCGATTCCTGCCCAAGTGGGAGCCGGGCTTCACCGCCGCCTATTTCGACCATCAGGGCCTCTACGCCTTCGGCCGCCAGCCCGAAGCGCTGCACTGGAACTGCGGCCAGTTCGCCATCGCGCTGCGCCTGCTGGCCGATGCGCCCCCACTCATCGCCGCGATGGAGCGGTTCGGGCCGCTCTATATGGAAGCGGTCGGGCGGCGCTGGCGCTGGCGGCTCGGCCTCGTGCCCAAGGGCGGCGAAGAGGATGGCCGGCTGGTCGGCGCGTGCGAGGCCGAGATGGCGGCCAGCGGCGAACAGCCCGACGCCTTTTTCTACCGCCTGCGCACCGGCGGGGCGACGGGCGAGATCGCGCAGCTGCTCAGCGCTTACGAACGGGTCGAGGACACCCACCCCTATTGGAGCGAGGGGGCGCCCGAAAGCATGCTCATCGACGAGGTGGAGGCAATCTGGTCGGCCATCGACGAACGCGATGACTGGCAGCCCCTGCACGAAAAGGTCGCGCGCCTTCGCCGCATCGGCGATGCGCATGGCCCGGCCCCCGTCCCTTGTGGACACATTAGCCAAAACTCAATTTGACGCGCCAAGGCAGAAGGCACATAGGCGGTTGCAGATAGGGCAACGGGTTCAAGGACAGGCTTTTTTGTGTCTGACAAGATGATTTCGACCGAGCCGGCGACGGGCAACCAGATCTGGCGTGGCAAGGTCGGCAATATCGACAAGGTGATGGAACGCGCGCTGGCGGCAAAGCGCGACTGGGCGCGGCAATCGGCTGCGGTCCGCATGGAATTCATGCGCCGCTTCGCCAACCAGGTGCTCAAGCACGCCGAACCCTTTGCCGAACTGATCGCCCGCGAAACGGGCAAGCCCCTTTGGGAAGCTCGCACCGAGGTCGAAGCGGTCAAGAACAAGGTCGAGATCTCGATCAAGGCCTATGCCGAACGCACCGGACAGAAGAAGCTCGACAGCGCGCTTCAGGGAAGCTCGGCGCTGCGCCACAAGCCGCACGGGCTGATGGCGGTGCTCGGTCCTTACAATTTCCCGGCCCACCTGCCCAACGGCCACATCGTGCCGGCGCTGATCGCGGGCAATGTCGTCGTCTTCAAGCCGAGCGAGAAGACCCCGGCGGTTGGCGAATTCCTGACCAAGCTGTTCCACGAGGCCGAAGTGCCCGAAGGCGTGATCCAATGCCTCCACGGCGGGCCCGACATGGGCAAGGCGCTGGTCGCGCACGAGGCGGTCGACGGGGTGCTCTTCACCGGCTCGGCCCCGGCGGGGATTGCGATCAACAAGAAGCTTGCCGGCAATCCGGCCAAGATCGTTGCCCTCGAAATGGGCGGCAACAACCCGATCGTGGTGATCGACACGCCCAAGATCGAAGACGCGGCGGTCACCATCATCCAGTCGGCCTACACCACCGCCGGCCAGCGCTGCACCGCCGCGCGCCGCCTGATCGTGCTCGACAGCGTGTATGACGAGATCGTCCCGGCGGTCAAAAACCTTGCCGAACGCCTGATCGTCGACGAACCCTTTGCCGAGCCGCAGCCCTTCATGGGCACGGTGATCGACAACGCGACCGCCGAGATGATGATGGAAAGCCAGGAAGCCCTGCTGGCCCATGGCGGCGAAGCGATCCTCAAGATGACGCGGCCGAAGGAGGACCTGCCCTTCCTCACCCCCGGCATCATCGAAACCACGGCCATCGAGGACCGCCCCGATGTCGAACTGTTCGGCCCGCTGCTGCAGGTGATCCGGGTCAAGGATTTCGACGAAGCGATCGCGGAAGCGAACAACACGCGCTACGGCCTCTCGGCCTCACTGGTCGGCGGCAAGCCCGATGATTTCGAGCATTTCTGGAGCGAGGCACGCGCCGGCATCGTCAACTGGAACCGCCCGACCAACGGGGCCTCCTCCGGCGCGCCCTTCGGGGGCATCGGCCTGTCGGGCAACCATCGCCCGGCGGCCTATTACGCCGCCGACTATTGCGCCTATCCGGTAGCCAGCACCGAGGTCGAACAACCGCGCGCCAGCATCGGCGTCGGGCTCAAGGACGCGGTCAAGCCGACCCGCAAGTCCAAGGACGCGCACAAGTAAAAGGGCGCCGCCCTCCCCTTCTTGAAAGGGTTCGGACGACGCCCAGTACGACCCGAAGGGTCGCCCCCTCCGAACTGCGGGTGGGCGCAGTCCGAAAGCTCGCGATGTGATTAGCCGCAGCGGGTGCTGGAACGGTCGATCGAGCGACCGAGCAGCGCGCCTGCCGCGCCGCCGACGATAGCGCCGAGCGTGCGGTCGCCGCCGCGTCCGGCCACTTCATGACCGATCAGCGCGCCGACACCGGCTCCGACCAAGAGGCCGGTGGTGCCGTCTTCCTTGCGGCAGTAATAGCGGTTGTCGCGACCACGCCAAATGCGGGTGTCGCGATAGACCGGCTGGCCCCAGCGGCGGTCGTAGCGCATGTAATAGGGACGGCGGTCGTCGCGGTAGTAGCGGCGCTCGCCGTAATAGCGGTCCTCGTAGCGATCATGGCCGCGGTGATGCTTGTGGCGCTTGTGACGCTTGTGCTTCTTGCCATGCTCGAAGACGGTTTCGCCGGCGATATCGACATGCGCGGCAGCATGGGCCTGCGCCTGCGGTGCGGCATGGGCGGGCACGGCGGCGCTGGCCGGCATGGCGAGGGTGAGGCCGCTGGCGGCGATAGCCAGCGAAAGGGTCTTGGTAAGGTTCGGCATGAGCAATTCCTTTGGTCGTATTCGACTCGTGGTGTCCTGATGCCGTTCAGTATTACGCGCGCTTTCCTGAACCGATTGCAACATTGGCGTCAGATTTCGATTAATCGACGAGTCGTGGTTTCTCAGCCGACGAGATGAGGCTTGCAGGGGTCAACGCCCCGGCCTAGGCGCGATTCATTCATGGAAACGACAGCAACCGAACACCCCCGGACAGGCCTTTGGGCAGCGCTCGGAGCCTATCTGATCTGGGGCTTCCTGCCGCTTTACCTGATCCTGGTGCGCAGCGTCCCGGCGATGGAGTTCGTCGGCTGGCGGATCATCTGGACGCTGCCGCTGTGCCTGCTGATCGTTGCGGTGCGAAAGCAATTGCCGGAACTGAAGGCCGCGCTCTCCAACCCGCGCACCATGGCCTGGCTGCTCCTGAGCGCCACGCTGATCGCGGTGAACTGGGTCGTTTATGTCTGGGCGATCCAGAGCAATTACGTCTACGCCGCCAGCCTCGGCTACTACATCAACCCGCTGATCAACGTCCTGCTCGGCACACTGCTGCTGAAGGAGCGGTTGTCGCGGGCGCAGTGGGCTGCTGTGGCGCTCGCAGCGGTGGGCGTCTCACTACTTTTGGGCGGCGCGCTGACGACCTTGTGGATCAGCCTTACCTTGGCGCTGAGCTTCGGCACTTATGGCCTCATTCGCAAACAGGTCGACGTGGGCGCCCTGCCCGGCCTGACGATCGAGTCGCTGGTGCTGCTCGTCCCTGCCTCGGTGGTCGCCTTCTATTACGCAGGCACTCCGGCCGGATCGGCTTTCACGCAAGATACCAGTCTCAGCCTCGCGATCATGCTCGGGGGCGCGCTCACGGCCTTTCCGCTGCTGATGTTCGCCATTGCTGCAAGGCGGCTGCCCTATTCGACGCTCGGCTTCATCCAGTTCCTGGCGCCCAGCATCGTCTTCATTCTCGGCCTCACCGTCTTCGGAGAGGAGTTGAAGCCCGCGCAGGCCGCCTGCTTCGCCTGTATCTGGGCGGCCGCGGCGATCTTCGTGTGGGATCTCGTCGCGCGCTCTAGGAAGCCAACCGCCATTTGAGCGTTTCGCCCGCGTGGAAGGGCACGATCTCGGCCTCTCCCCCATTGACCTCGGCCGGAACCTCGACCGGAGCCTTTTCCAGCGTCACCGTCTCTTCATTGACGGGCATTCCGTAGAAGCCGGGGCCGTTGAGGCTGGCAAACGCCTCGAAGTGATCGAGCGCCTCCTCTTCGTCGAAAACGGTGACATAGCTTTCAAGCGCAAAGGGCGCGTTGAAAATCCCCGCACATCCGCAATCGCTTTCCTTTGCGTGGCGATGGTGCGGCGCGCTGTCAGTGCCGAGGAAATACTTGGCCGATCCTGAGGTCGCCGCCTTGCGCAGCGCCAGCCGGTGCTCCTCGCGCTTGGCGACGGGCAGGCAGAACATATGCGGGCGAATGCCGCCCACCAGGATCGCGTTGCGGTTGATATGGAGGTGCTGCGGCGTGATCGTTGCGCCAACATTGAGGCCGGTCGCATCGACGAACTCGGCAGCCTGCTTCGTGGTGATGTGCTCGAAGATCACTTTCAGTTCGGGCAGACGCTCCACCACCGGAGCTAGGATGCGGTCGATGAACACCGCCTCGCGGTCGAAAATATCGATCTCGGCATGGGTGACTTCGCCGTGGACGCAGAGCGGCATCCCGATCGCGGCCATCTTTTCCAGCACGCGCTCGATATTCGCGATGTCGGTCACGCCGTGGGCGGAGTTGGTCGTCGCGCCCGCGGGATAGAGCTTGGCCGCGGTAAGCACGCCATCCGCGAAACCCGCCGCCAGGTCGTCCGCATCGGTTTCGTCGGTGAGATAGGCGGTCATGAGCGGTGTGAAGTCGAGCCCCTCGGGCACGGCTTCGAGAATGCGGGTCCGATAGGAGTCGGCCAATGCGGTGGTAGTTACCGGCGGCGCGAGATTGGGCATGACGATCGCGCGGGCGAACTGGCGCGCGGTGTGCGGCACGACCGCGCGCATGGTCTCGCCATCGCGAAAGTGGAGATGCCAGTCGTCGGGGCGGCGGATGGTCAGCGATTCGGGGGCGTGGCTCATGGCGGTTGCCTATGGCGGCAGGCGGCCTATCTGTCACGCATGACAGCCACCCGCCTGACCAGCCGCGCCATCGTGCGCCTGACGCCCAAAGACGACAGCGAGAGCGTTGCCGGCTTCCTGCAAGGCCTGCTGACCAATGATGTGAAGCAGGCGTTGCCCGTCTATGCCGGACTGCTCACGCCGCAGGGCAAGGCGCTGTTCGACATGATCGTGTGGCCTGCGGGCGACGGCGGTCTGCTCCTCGATTGCGAAGCCGAATTCGCCGAAGACCTCGCGAAGCGCCTTTCGCTCTATCGCCTGCGCCGCAAGATCGACATTGCGGTGGACGATACGGTCGGCGTCCATTGGGAAGGCCACACGGGCGACGGCGGCGCTTCCGATCCGCGCCTTCCCGCGCTGGGCCAGCGCTGGCTCGCCCCGGTGGCAGAGGGCGACGCATCGGCGGACGAGGCGTATCGCGCGCATCGCCTCTCGCTCGGA
Organism: Qipengyuania aurantiaca; assembly: GCF_019711375.1. Lineage (NCBI taxonomy): Bacteria > Pseudomonadati > Pseudomonadota > Alphaproteobacteria > Sphingomonadales > Erythrobacteraceae > Qipengyuania > Qipengyuania aurantiaca. The sequence goes on along the minus strand of NZ_CP081295.1, from coordinate 2,054,765 downwards.
GTGCCCGAAGGCCGCGCGGAGCTGGGCGACATATTGTGGCTGGAGACAAACGCTGTCGAACTCCACGGCGTGGCCTTCGATAAGGGCTGCTACATCGGTCAGGAAAACACCGCGCGGATGAACTGGCGCAGCAAGGTCAACCGGCGGCTTGTTGTCGTGCCGCTCGAACAGTCGGACGAGAAGCGGCGCAAGGTGGCCTACGAGGCCTTGGGCCTTGCCGTGGACCACTTGCGCGTGAGCGATATCGAACCGGAAGCGGCCCCTGAGTGGATGCGCCCCGGCCTTACGCCTGCGGAAGGCTAGCTTCGAGCGAACGAACCAGCATCCGTTCTGCACGGTCGCGCGCCGCCGTCTCGGGCAAGCCGAGCGAGCGCGACAGGGCTGTGCCGATCAGCGCGTCGCCCATCGCCATAAGGACGAGCGCCAGCGTTTCCTCGTGGACCTGCGTGGCGTTCCCTGAATGCTCGGCTTCTTCGGGGGCAATCTCGTCGACCAGCTGATGGATGGTCTCGACGATGGGGGTGAGTGCGTCCTCATTGCCGGTCAGGATCATCCAGCTGGCAAGCGCGCCCGCGCCTTCCTTGTCGAAAGCGTCGAACGCAAGGTCCACGACTTCGCGCGGGGAGCCAAGCCCTGCCCGGCTGGCGCGGACCGCGTCGGCAATCGTCGCGCAGACGGCCTGGGCCAGGTGCCCGGCGAGCGCCTTCTGCAAGCCCGCCGCCGAGCCGAAATGATGCAACAGGTTCGCATGCGTCCGCCCGATCCGCGCCGAAACCGCTTTCAACGTAACCGACTGGGGGCCGGTTTCGATCAGCAGACCGCGCGCCGCTTCGAGCGCAGCAAGGCGGGATTCTTCGGGAGGTAGACGCTTGCGGGTAGCCATTGTTCGCCAGCGTTAACCCATCGCTGCGCGCGGGGGAAGCCGTTAAGCTCCCGTTATTGACATTTATGTCAGTAATGCTTACTGACAACCATGTAAGTTAACTCCGGAGCCGTCCATGAACGCCCCCGTCACTATCGACACCGACGCCATGAGCAAGGGCCCGACCCCTGCCGATCTCACCATCACCGTGCGCGACGAGCGCTTCAACCGCGGCACCACGCCGAGGCGCTGGTGGGCAGGCGAGCCTTTCGGCACGGCCTGGCACAACGCCCTGTCGGCCACATTCCCGCGCGGGGAGGCTTTCTTCGTCGAGGCCGTCAAGGCCCACCGCGAAGGCGCCGACCCTCAGCTGGCGGAGGAAATCCGTGCGTTCGTGAAGCAGGAAATCAATCACACGCGCGAACACATCGCCTTTAATCGTCTCGCCGAAGATCACGGCTACGACATCAAGGCGATCGACCTTCGCGTGAAGGAGTTGCTCGATCTGACCAAGGGCCGTCCGGCCATTGCCAACCTCGCCGTGACGATGGCGCTTGAACACTATACTGCAATGATGGCGGCGGAATTCCTCGCCAATCCGGAGCATTTCAGGGATGCCGATCCGGAAGTGCGCGATATGTGGCGCTGGCATGCGGCCGAGGAAATCGAACACAAGGGTGTCGCCTTCGACACCTGGAACCACGCCACGCGCGACTGGACCGACGGCAAGCGCTGGCGCGTCCGGAGCCTTGTGATGCTCACGGTCACTGCTCGCTTCTTCAAGAACCGCTGGGCCGACTCGCTCGAACTGCTGGCGCAGGACGGCATCACCGGCTGGAAAGCGCGTTGGGGCCTGTTCAAGTACCTCACTGTCACCCCCGGCGTGGTGCGCCGCATCTTCCCGGCATGGCTCGCCTATTTCAAGCCGGGCTTCCACCCGTGGGATCACGACGATCGCGAGCTTATCAAGGTCTACGAGGGCGATTTCGAAGCCGCGCTGATGCCGGCCGAATAATCTCTCACCCTCGAAAGCAAAAAGCCCCGCCAGCGATGGCGGGGCTTTTCTTATGCGGCCTGCAGGTTCGGTCCGGCCTCAGCCTCGAGATCGAGGCGGTACATCACGCATTCCGCCTCCTCGCCCCGGCCGCAACTGTGCCGCATGGCGGCCTTGCCGGTCGGCACGAAACCAAGCTTGCGCAACACGCGGCCCGATGCCGGATTGTCGACAAAGTGCCCTGCGTTGATCCTGCCATGACCCAGCAATCGGGCGACTTCCAGCATCCCGCGTCCGGCTTCGGTAGCAAAGCCCTGACCCCATGCGGAGCGGGCAATCCAGTAGCCAAGCTCGGTGCCGCCCTCGCCCGGGTCGATCCCGATGCAGCCGATCACCTCGGACCCCGTGGGCCCCGGCTTCGTAATGAGGAATTTCGGATAGCGGGCGACCGCCTCGCGGCAGACAAAATCACGCGCATGTTCGGGGAGATAGGGCCAAGGCGCACTCGCAAGATTTCGCACGACACCCTTGTCGGCGATACCGCCGAACAGCGCGTCTGCATCTTCGGGCCAAGCAGGCCGCAGCAGCAGCCTTTCGGTGACATGGAACATTGGTATTCTCCCCGTAGGACCACGCTCCGGGCTCCTAGGCCGGACGCGTGACAATTGCGTGATGGCGAAAGGAATTTTCGCCCATGCGATTTACGAAGAGGGAGAAACGACAAGAGGGAGACGGGTCGGCCCCATCTCCCTCTTCGTCTGCCGGGTCGTTAGCCCGGCTGGGACCGTCTCGTCTGGACGATCCCGTTATCGGAGCGTCCGTTTATTCGGCAGCTTCAGCCACCTGGTCGACCGACACATATTTGCGGCCAAGCTTGCCCGAGTGGAATCGGACGACGCCGTCGGTAAGCGCGAACAGCGTGTGGTCCTTGCCCATGCCGACGTTGACGGCCGGGTAGAACTTCGTGCCGCGCTGGCGCACGATAATGTTGCCGGCGACGACGTTTTCGCTGCCGAACTTCTTCACACCAAGACGACGACCGGCTGAGTCGCGACCGTTACGCGATGAACCGCCTGCTTTTTTATGTGCCATGGTCCGGGTTCCTTACTTCTTGGATTCGGTCTTCTTGGCAGCTGCCTTCTTGGCAGGAGCCTTTTTCTCGGTGGCGTGCGTGCCCGACTTGGCGGGAGCCGCGTCCTTCTTGGGAGCGGCCTTCTTCGCCTTGGGCGCAGCCTTTTCTTCCGAAGCATCCTTCTTCGGGGCAGCTTCCTTCTTGGGAGCAGCCTTCTTCTCGGCCTTCGAATCGCCAACGGCAGTGATGCGCAGCAGCGTCATCATCTGGCGGTGGCCGTTCTTGCGGCGATAGTTGTGGCGGCGGCGCTTCTTGAAGACCGTGACCTTCTCGCTCTTCGCCTGCGCGATGATTTCAGCCGAAACGACCGTCTTCGCAGCGTCAGCAAGCGAATCGCCTTCGCCAGCGAGCAGGACGTCGCCCAGAGTGATGGTGTCACCGGCTTCGCCAGCCAGCTTCTCAACCGCGATCTTGTCTCCGGCGGCAACCCGGTATTGCTTGCCGCCCGTGCGCACTACTGCGAACATGGTACGTATCTCTCAATCAAATTGCTGTGCCGCGTCCTTGCGAATCTACGGCGCACCCGTCGACCCGCCGATTAGCGGGCCCGGAAAGAAGCGTGCCGTTAAGCGAAAGCCCGACCCAAGTCAACGCCGAACGCGGCGCTTTTTTGGGTTTCACGCTGGCACATGCACGTGCGCATGCTATGTGGCCTTCATGCCGCAACATGCAAGAGCCGTCCTCGCTGTTTCTCTCGCCAGTCTCCTTGGCGCCTGCGCGACCAGTGGCAGCGATTACCCCTCCCTCGCCATCCGCGACGCGGAACGCGTCCAAGGCGAATTCGCCACCGGCGAACCCCGCCGTCTGGATGTTCCCACGGTGGACGTCGACCTGACCGGCGGACTCGATGCGCGACTCGCCAGCCTGGTTGCGGCCGCCGAAAGCGCGCATGCGCAGTTCCTCGAAGTGCAGCCACGGGCCCAGCGCCTTGTCACCTCCGCTCGCGGCAATTCGATCGGCAGCGATAGCTGGGCCGCAGCGCAGGTTGCCTTGGCCGAGCTCGATTCGGCGCGCAGCCTGGCGGCAATCCCGCTCGGCGATCTCGACGCGATCTACACCGCCACGCGGGTGGCAGCGGAGGACGCGGGGGCTGTCGAAGCGGCAAGGCAGAGGGTTATCGAACTGGTAAGCGAGCAGGACGCCACTCTGGAAGACCTGCGCGCGCGTATCCGGTGACCCTGCACTGCGCCACCTGCCCCGTGCGCGACCGGGCGGCCTGTGCCGTGCTGGAAGACGAAGAGCGCGAAGAGCTCGCCAGGGCCGGCCGCCTGCGCACCCTGCACAAGGGTGAGACGCTGTTTGCAGCCGGCATGACAGAGGCCGCCTGCGCCACCCTCAAAAGCGGCGCGCTCAAGATCACCTCCATCGATGCCGACGGGCGCGAGCGGATCCTTTCGCTCGTCCATCCCTCGGGCTTCGTCGGCGAGATGTTCGGACCCTATATGCGGCACGATGTGGTGGCGCTGGGCGAGAGCGAATTGTGCGTGTTCTCCGGCCCTGCCTTTGCCGAAGCGATCGAACGGTACCCGGGCCTCGGCCAGGCGCTGCTGCGGCGCACCCAGGAAGACCTTTTCGCCAGCCGCGAACTGCTTGCGCTGACCGGCACGGCATCGGCGGAGCAGCGCGTTGCGGGCGCGCTCCTCTCGCTGGCGCGTGCGGCCAGCGATTCGCCCTGCCATCCGGCGAAGGAATTCGACCTTCCGCTTTCGCGCGGAGAGCTGGCCGACATGCTCGGCCTGACGATCGAAACGGTGAGCCGGATGCTGACCCGTTTCGAGCGCGAGGGCGCTATCCGGCGCAACGGAAAGCGCGGGATCGAATTGCTCGATCCCGCGCTCCTCCCCCTTCGATAGCGCCGGTCAGCGGACCAGCGCTGCGATGGTGACCGTTGTCACGCCCCAGCAGAAGATGATGACCGGGAGGATCAGCATCTGGACGCTGGCATCACGAGCCGAAATACGGCCGGTCAGCGTGGCGAACCCATCGCGACGAAGCTGGGCAAAGCTCATCTGGCGCGAGCGGGGTGCGGGAGCGAGCCGTGCCCAGATCGCCGGCACTCCGAAGCCGGCGACGATGAAGAGGGTGAAGATGACCATCGGGATGACGAGACCGGGCGAGGAAAGGCCCGTGGCCATCACTGCGAGGAAACCGAGGTACAGAGCGACGGTCGCCGAATAGAGCCCCTTGGGGAGCTCGAACGTGCGGTCCACCACGTGACGCGGCTTGGGCGCTGCGACGATGGCGGCCTGTTCGGCAACGAGTTCGCGGGTGAGGTGCTTCGACATGAACGATCTCCTTTGTTGGAGACGTTCTGATGCAAACCTTCACCCCGTTCCTTGATCGAGATCAAACGGGCGCGATTATTTCCAGCGGGCGAGGTCTGCGTGGTCTTCGCCACGCGGCTCGATCCAGCGCCAGCCATCGTCCCGACGCTCGCGCTTCCAGAACCACGCGGCGGACTTGAGGTGGTCCATGAGGAAATCGGCCGCTTCGAAGGCGTTGCGGCGATGGCGTGCGGCAGTAGCGACCAGCACGATAGCCTCGCCCGGAGTCATCACGCCGACTCGATGCCATACCAGCGCGCCGTCGAGTACGAAGCGGTCTTTCGCGGTCTGTGCCAGCCCTTCCATGCCCGGAAGAGTAAGCGGCGCGTAATGGGTCAGTTCGAGCGCGCGGACGCCGCCGTCGGGCCTTACTTTGCCGAGGAAGGAGACCACCCCGCCTGCCTCGCTATGCGCGGCGTTGAAAGCCGCCAGCGCTTCTCCGACCGACACGCCCTTGTCGAGCAGGCGCACGTCGAGCGGGGTGGAGAGGGCGAGCCTAGCCACCGCTCACCGGCGGCAGCAGCGCGACTTCATCGCCATCTTCGGCCAGGAGCGTGCGCTTGTCGGCGAGGACCTTGCCCTTGCAGGCGACGTTGACGCGTTCGTCTTTGATCTGTGCGGCTATGTCCGGGCCCACCGTGTCCAGCAGCGCTTCCCAGTCGAGCGGCGCGGAAACTTCGCGCTCAGCCTCGCCCGCAAGGTCGCGCAAGGGGCCGAGGAAGAGGATGGTTGCGCTCATCCTGCGGCCTTGAGATATTGGCCCGTCACACCGGGCGCGCTTGCCAGATAGGTTGCGATCGGTTCGAGCGCCGCACCCTCGCCGGCCACCAGCACCACGCGGCGCGGCGCGTGCTTGCGCGCCAGCATGGCGGCGGCGGCCCTGCGCCATTCGTCATGCGTGTGATCGGCCGGATCGAGTGTGACCAGCACGTCCTGCCCGGCTTCCAGCGCGCGCTCAATGGGATCGAGCCAGTTCTGGTGGAACAGTCCCGCTGCGGCGAGCGGTTCTTCCGGCAGACCCTCGACCGCGATGCGCTTCATTCGCGGCGCTCGCGATGCAGCGTGATGCCAATCTTCTCGCCTGCCTCGGCAATCGCCAGCTTGACGATCTTCACCGTCACCGCCTCGACACGCTTGTCCTGAAGGAACAGCGTTTCGCAGACATGGTCGGCCACGGCCTCGATCAGCTTGAAATGCACGCCTTCGGGCAGCGCCTCGGACGCGGCGAATTTCAAGTCCATGTAGTTCTTGGAATCGTCGAGCGGCGTGTCGGGATCGTAATGCCGCAGCGGCTTCATCCGCACCTGGATGGTGAAGCGCAGCGGTTGCGGCTTGCCGGTCTCTTCGGAATAGATCCCGGTGAGGACGTCGTGTTCGAAATCGGCGACTTCGAGAGTGAGCGAATCGTTCATGGACCCGTCCCTAGCGCGGATTGGACCAGCGCGCGAAGATCGCCGTCGGCAACAAGCGGCCGCCCTGTTCCTGCACGGCAAGATCGCCGTGCTCGATTTGTCCGGGCAGCTCTGCGAAGACCTCTTCGAGCAATCCGCCAAGCGCGAGGCTGCTCATCCGGACCGCGTAGACCGTGAGGAAGAGGAAGCTGCTGTCCTGATCAAGCAACTGGCGGCAATCGGAAACAAGTTCGGGGAGGCCCTGCTCGAGACGCCACACCTCGCCATCTGGGCCGCGGCCGAACTTGGGCGGATCGAGGATGATCCCGTCATAGCGGCGCCCGCGCCGCACTTCGCGCGCGGTGTATTTCATCGCGTCCTCGACCAGCCAGCGCACCGGACGATCGTCGAGCCCGGCGAGCGCGGCGTTTTCGCGCGCCTGTGCGACGGACTTCTTACTCGCATCGACATGGGTAACGCGGCCGTATTTACTGAGCGCCTGCGTACCGACACCCGTATAGCCGAAGAGGTTCATCGTTTCGGCATCGGCGCGGCCTTCGAGCTGCTCGCCCATCCAGGTCCAGACGGGCGCCATGTCGGGGAAAAAACCGAGATGGCGGAACGGCGTGCATTGCGCGGTGAAGCGGACCTCATCGCCCCAGCCCAGCGGCCAACCGTCTTGCGGGACGTCCTTCGCATACTGCCAGCGCCCGCCGCCGTCCTCGTCGCTGCCGGGGACGAATTCGCCATGCGCGTCCCAGTGGTCGAGCTTGGGCGACCACATGGCCTGCGGTTCGGGACGGATGAAGCGATATTCGCCATAGGCTTCGAACTTGCGGCCAAGCCCGCTGTCGAGCAGGCGGTAGCCGTCCCAGCCCTCGCCGACCATCAACACCGGATCGCGTGTGAGTTCGGCCATCAGGAGGCGTGCCCCATGATGTGGTCGCGCACCGCCTCGTAAGTGCCGGACAATTCGACGAAGCTTTCCTCGCGCGCGAAAAGATCGCCGACGCGAGCGGGCAGGCCGGGGCGCAGGCCCGTGGCGCGTTCGACTGCATCGGGAAATTTCGCCGGGTGGGCGGTGGCAAGGGTCACCACCGGCACGGTGGGAGCGATATCCGCAGCGCGCGCGGCGTGGAGGCCGATGGCGGTGTGCGGGTCGAGCATCTCGCCGCAATTCTCATAGGCCCAACGCATGGCCTGCGCGGTATCGCCCTCGTCGGCGCGCGCGCTGGTGAAGAGGGCGGCGCCCTCGGTCTGGGCGTTGGTGAGCCGCATGGCTTTGGACGCATCGAAGCCGCGCATTTGCTCGGCCAAAGCCAGGCCGTCGCGCCCGCCGACATCGAACAGCAAGCGCTCGAAATTGGAGCTGACCTGGATATCTATGCTCGGTGCGCTGGTGGGCGTGACCGATCCGGCGGAATAGTCGCCCTCGGCCAGCGCCCGGTGGAGGATATCGTTGACGTTGGTCGCCACGATCAGCTTCTCGATCGGCAGACCCATGCGTGCAGCGACATGGCCGGCGAAGACATCGCCGAAATTGCCCGTCGGCACGCTGAAGGCAAGGCTGCGCTCCGGCCCACCCAGCTGCAGCGAGGCAGCGAAGTAATAGACCACCTGCGCCATCAGCCGTGCCCAGTTGATCGAATTGACCGCGCCGATGCGGTGCTTCGCGGTGACGTCCCGGTCGGCGAAGATGCGTTTCACCATGGCCTGCGCGTCGTCGAACGATCCGTCGATGGCGATGTTGTGGACGTTGGGCGCGCGGACCGTCGTCATCTGGCGGCGCTGGACATCGCTCACCCGGCCCTTGGGATGGAGCATGAAGATTTCGACATTGTCTAGCCCCGCCACGGCATCGATTGCCGCGCTGCCGGTATCGCCGCTGGTCGCGCCGACGATGGTCAGGCTGCCCTTCTCACGGCTGAGGAATTCCTCGAACAGCAGGCCCAGCATTTGCAGCGCCACGTCCTTGAAGGCGAGCGTGGGGCCGTGGAAGAGTTCGAGCACCCAGTGCTGCTCGTCGAGCTGGACCAGCGGCGTCACCGCCTTGTGGGCGAAGCGGCCATAGGCCTTGGCGGTGAGCTCGCGCAGGCGCTCCGGCGTGAGGCTGTCGCCGACGAAAGGCTCCATCACCCGCGCGGCCAGTTCGGCATAGGGCAGCCCGCGCATCGCGGCGATGTCTTCGGCGGAAAACTGCGGCCAGCTTTCGGGCACGTAGAGCCCGCCATCGCTCGCCAGCCCTGCCAGCGTGACTTCGGCGAAATCGAGGCTCGGAGCCTCACCTCGTGTGGAGACGTATTTCATTGCGCGGATGCGGTTAGCCGTGCGGGCGCGCACGGGCAAGCAAGCGGGTCTTTAATCGTCCCTAGCCCGCGTGGCGCGGCGACGCAGGGCAAGGAGGTAGATGACGAGCGCCGTCAGAGCGAAGAAAAACCACTGCCCGGCGTAAGCGAGGTGGTTGTTCGGCAGGTCGCGCGGGTCAGGCGTTGCGAGAGGTTCGAGGTCGGCGACCGGCTCCGCCGCCACCACCCGTCCGCCCGGCGCAATCGTGCCGCGGACCTCTCCGCCACCCCATGCGACGGGCTGCGGGTTACGCGAATAACCGAGATCGACCTTCACCGGAGTGCCGTCCTCGAGCGCGCAGGTCACGCGCTGCGCCACGCCCTTTTCGCCGCGCGCGCTAGTCCCCGCCGTGGTCGTCGCGCCCGAGGCGCTTGCGCACAGGATCGTGGTGCGGCGGTAGAGGCGCTGCTCCAACTCCGCTTCGGTGCGCGGGTAGGCGACTTCGGACGACATGCGCAGGTTCTGTTCGGCCTGCGCGATCAGCGCCTCCTTCTCGTCCATCCGGCCAAGCTGCCAGATGCCGAGTGCGATCATCACCGCGATGGCGCCGGCGACGATGATCGTCGGGATGATGGGAAGGTTTCGGGTCATGGTCTCTCGAATGCGGAAGGGGCAGCCGCGGCGTGGCCGGGCTGCCCCATTATCGTGTCAGCCAAGGCTGATCGGCCTCAGTGGAATTCTGCGCCCCAGCCGCCCCAGACATAGACGACGGCGAAGAGGAAAAGCCACACCACGTCGACGAAGTGCCAGTACCACGCAGCCGCTTCGAAGCCGAAGTGCTGGCGCGGCGTGAAGTGGCCCTTGTAGGCGCGGATCAGGCAGACGATCAGGAAGATCGTGCCGACCAGCACGTGAAAGCCGTGGAAGCCGGTCGCCATGTAGAAGGCCGAGCTGTAGGTGTTGCCACCGAAAGCGAAGGGCGCAACGGCGTATTCGTAAGCCTGGATGCAGGTGAAGATCGCGCCGAGGATGACGGTCAGCCAAAGCCCCTTCTTCAGGCCGTCACGGTCGCCGTGGATCAGCGAATGGTGCGCCCAAGTCACCGTGGTGCCCGAACACAGCAGGATCAGCGTGTTGAGCAGCGGGAGGCTGAAGGGGTTGATGACGTATTCGATCGCCGCCGGCGGGAATTGCCCGCCCACGACTTCGGAAATCTCGCTCGGGAACAGCGCAAAGTCGAACCAGCTCCAGAACCAGCCGACGAAGAACATCACTTCCGAAGCGATGAACAGGATCATGCCGTAGCGCATGTGCAGTTGGACGATCGGCGTGTGGTCGCCGCGCTCGGCTTCCTTCACGATGTTCGAGAACCAGCTGAAGAAGGTGGCGATCAGGCCGGCGATGCCTAGGCCGAGCACGAGGTGGGCCGAAGCCATCTCGTGCATGTAGAGCACCATGCCGCTGGTGAAGGTCAGCGCCGACAGCGAGCCGATCAGCGGCCAGATATCGGGTTCGAGAATGTGATATTCGTGATTGACGTTACCAGCCATTGTACTCGTATCCTGGGTTTCGCTTAGCGGCTGCCCTTAATGCGCATGGGCGCGCGGGTCTAGGGGGCAGGCGCGGTTATTCTTCGGCTTCCTGGCCTAATCCTTCGCCTCATGGAAGGTGTAGGAGAGAGTAATTTGCTCCACGCCGTCCATGTTCGGATCGTCCAGCGCCTTGGGGTCGACGAAATAAAGCACCGGCATCCGCACTTCCTGCCCCGGCTGCAAAGTCTGCTCGGTGAAGCAGAAGCACTGGATCTTGTTGAAATAGGCCCCGGCCTGCTCGGGCTCGACGTTGAAGGTCGCCGTGCCCGTGATCGCGCGGTCGGAATTGTTCTTGGCGAGGTAGATCGCCATGTCGCGCTGGCCGATGGTGACGGTGTCGGTCACCTGTTCGGGCTTGAAGGTCCAGCCAAGACCGGGCGCGGTGGTCGCATCGAAGCGGACCGAAATTTGCTGGCCGCCCGCTGCAGCACCAAGGCGCGCGGCGATCTCGGCATCGGTTTCGGTGGCGCGCTGCGTCGTGCCGCCAAAGCCGGTGACCTGGCAAAAGAGCTGGTAGAGCGGCACCGCCGCATAGCCGAGGCCCAGCATGCCCGCCGCCGCCGCCAGAGCGAGCAGCGCGGTCCGGTTCTTGCGGGTTTCGAGCGTCGCGGTCGTCATGCCTGGCCTCACATCCTAACGATGGTGATCGCGTAGAACAGCAGGGCCATGAACAGCAGCAGGCCGCCGAGCACGAGGTTGCGGCTCTTCTGGCGGCGGCGAAATTCTTTCTCTTCTTCGGGGGTCATCCGAAAGCTCCGTATTGGGCGGCAACACGGTCCACGACCAGCGCCGCGAACAGGGCGAACAGGTAGAAAACGCTGAACGCGAAGAGGCGTTTCTCCAAGCTCATCTTGTCGCCCTCGACAGCGGTGCGGAAAGCCACCGGCACGCTCATGAGTAGGAAGATGAGCGACAACAGGATCGCGGTCACGCCGTAGATCGCGCCGGTCCCGCCGATGAACCACGGCGCAGCGGCAATGGGCACGAGGAGGACGCAATAGGCGAGGATCTGGCGTCGCGTGGACTTCTCGCCCTTCACCACCGGCATCATCGGAATGCCGACCTTGGCGTAATCGCTCTGCACGAACAGGGCGAGCGCCCAGAAATGCGGCGGCGTCCAGAAGAAGATGATCGCGAACAGCAGCACCGGCATCAGCGTGATGTCACCGGTCACAGCGATCCATCCGATCATCGGCGGAAAGGCCCCTGCCCCGCCACCGATGACGATATTCTGCGGCGTGCGCGGCTTCAGCCAGATCGTGTAGATGACCGCGTAATAGACGATCGAGAGCGCCAGGATCGCGGCGGCGAGCCAGTTTACGCCCAGTCCCATGATCACCACCGAGGCAGCAGAGATGAGGATGCCGAAATCGCGCGCGTCGGTGCGGTTCATCCGACCAGCGGGCAAGGGGCGTTTCGACGTGCGCTTCATGCCCGAATCGATGTCCGCTTCCCACCACTGGTTGAGCGCCGCCGCCCCACCCGCACCCAGCGCGATGCAGAGGATGGCGGTGAAGCCGATCACCGGATGGATGCTGCCCGGCGCGGCCAGGAGGCCGCAGAGGCCGGTGAAGATGACCAGCGTCATCACGCGCGGCTTGGTCAGCGCGAAAAAGTCGCGCCAGTCCGCGGGGAGCTGGGTGGTGGTGGGGGCGGCTTCGGTCATGTGGATTCGCTTCTGCGGCGCCTATAGGGGTTCAAAGCCGCTTTATCCAGTCAATCAGGATGCGGTTCACCTCATCCGGCCGCTCCTGCTGCGTCCAGTGGCCGACGCCCTCGAGAATATAGCCCTCAACGTTGGGCGCGCACATCCTCATGAGCGCAATGGGATCGGTCACGGCCCCGAACAGATAGGTAGCCGGATCGCGCGTGCCGCCGATGAATAGCGCGGGCTGCTCGATGCGCTTGCCCTGCCAGCCCTGCAGCCATTCGTAATCGGCCACGTGGTTGCGATAGCGGTTCAAGGGGCCGCGAAAGCCTGAAGCCTTGAATTCCGCCTCGTAGAAATCGAGATCCTGCTCGGTCAGCCATGATGTCGGTTGGGGATCGGGCAAGCCTTCGAGGAAGGTCGCGCCATAGGGCTTGGACCAATAGTCGCCCGGCGGGACATCACCGCTGATCGAATACATCATGCGCGCCACCCAGTCGCGCGGGTCCTTCTCGGCTTCGGCCTCCGCGACGCCGGGCTGCTGGAAATATTCCTGGTAGAAGAACTTGCCCTGCGAGGTGAAGTGCTCGTGGAAGACTTCGGTGAAGGGGCGGCTGGGCACGCCGGCGAAGGGAACGGATAGCCCAGCCACAGCGCGAAAATGCTCCGGGTGCGTCAGCGCCGTGTTCCACACGATCGGCGCGCCCCAGTCATGGCCGATGAGGATTGCGGGCTGGTCGGGCTGGAGCGCCATCTTGAGGCCGACGAGGTCGCCGACGATCCGCTCCATGGCATAGGCCTCGACCGGCTCGGGCTTGTCGGATCCGCCATAGCCGCGCACATCGATCGCGCAGGCGGTGAACCCGGCCTCGGCCAGCGGCCCGAGCTGGTGTCGCCAGCTGTACCAGCTTTCGGGAAAGCCGTGGACCATGATGGCGAGCGGTCCCTCGCCTTCCATGGCGCAGCGAAGGCGCAACTCGCCGACGTCGATCATCCGCATTTCGGGCACGGGCTCTCACTCCTTCAGGCAAAGAAAAACGGCCGGTCCCTCATGGAACCGGCCGCTTGTCCTTGTCCAGTGACGCTCTCGCTCAGGCGTGAGCCGGCTTCGCGTCGCCGATGTGGTCGTGGTGATCGTGATGGTCTTCGATCACCGGCAGTTCGCTGAACTGGTGGAATGGCGGCGGGCTCGACAGGCTCCACTCGAGCGTGGTCGCGCCTTCGCCCCAGTAGTTGTCTTCCGCCTTCTTGCCGGCCACGAAGGCGTAGATGATGTTCACGAAGAAGAAGATCATCGAGAACGCCATGATCATGTAGCCGATCGTGCTGATTTCGTTCCAGTAGGCATAGGCATCTGCGTAATCCGGATAGCGGCGCGGCATGCCCTGCAGTCCGAGGAAGTGCTGCGGGAAGAAAATCACGTTCACACCGATGAAGAACAGCCAGAAATGGATGTGGCTGAGCAGTTCGGAGTGCATGCGCCCGCTCATCTTCGGGAACCAGTAATAGAAGCCCGCGAACATCGAGAAGACGGCGCCCATCGACAGCACGTAGTGGAAGTGGGCCACCACGAAGTAGGTGTCGTGCACAACATCGTCCACGCCGCCATTGGCGAGATAGACGCCGGTCACGCCGCCAACGGTGAAGAGGAAGATCATGCCCAGCGCCCAGACCATCGGGCTCTTGTACTCGATCGACCCGCCCCACATCGTGGCGATCCAGCTGAAGATCTTAACGCCGGTCGGAACCGCGATGACCATGGTGGCGGCGGTGAAGTACATCTTCGTGTTCACGTCGAGACCCACGGTGTACATGTGGTGCGCCCAGACGATGAAGCCGACCACGCCAATCGCGACCATGGCGTAGGCCATGCCGAGATAGCCGAAGATCGGCTTGCGGCTGAAGGTGGCGATGATCTGGCTGATCATGCCGAAGCCCGGCAGGATCATAATGTAGACTTCGGGGTGGCCGAAGAACCAGAACAGGTGCTGGTAAAGGATCGGATCGCCGCCGCCTGCGGGGTCGAAGAAGGTCGTCCCGAAGTTACGGTCGGTGATCAGCATGGTGATGGCCGCGGCCAGCACCGGAAGCGCGAGCAACAGCAGGAAGGCAGTGACCAGCACCGACCACACGAACAACGGCATCTTGTGCAGGGTCATGCCCGGCGCACGCATGTTGAAGATGGTGGTGATGAAGTTGGTCGCGCCAAGGATCGAGCCCGCGCCAGCTAGGTGGAGCGAGAAGATCGCGAAGTCCACGGCCGGACCGGTCGAACCCGAGGTCGACAGCGGCGCATAAACGGTCCACCCCGTGCCGGCCCCCGGACCCGTGCCCCCGGGCACGAAGAGCGAGAACAACAGCGAGACGAAACCGGCCACGGTCAACCAGAACGACACGTTGTTCATGCGCGGGAAGGCCATGTCGGGCGCACCGATCATCAGCGGCACGAACCAGTTGCCGAAGCCGCCGATCATGGCCGGCATGACCATGAAGAAGACCATGATCAGGCCGTGGGCGGTAATGAACACGTTCCACATATGCAGCGAGGTGTCGAAATCGGGCGTGCCGCCCATGAATTCGGCCCAGAACTGCAGGTACTGGATGCCAGGCTGGGCAAGTTCGGCACGCATGATACCCGAAATCCCGCCGCCGATGATGCCGGCGACGATCGCGAAGATCAGGTAAAGTGTACCGATGTCCTTGTGGTTGGTGGACATGAACCAGCGCGCGAAAAAGCCGGGCTTGTGATCGGCGTGATCGTGCGCGTGGTCGTCGGTGTGAGCCTGGAAGCTGTCGGCGGTAGTGGCCATGATGCTAGTCTCTCGAGCTTGAATTCGTCGTCGGTCTTAAATCAGGTGGTCGGATTTTCGACCGGCGGTGCACCTGCACCCGGGGCCCCCGGAGCAGCACTTTCGGGGGTCTGCACCGGCGGCAGCGAGGGATTGGCTTCGACGCCTTCCTCTTCCGCACCGGCGACAGTGCCACCCTGGGCAAGGACCCAGGCGTTATACTGGTCCATCGGCAGCGCTTCGACCGCGATCGGCATGTAGCCGTGGCGCGCGCCGCACAGTTCGGAGCATTGCCCGTAATAGACGCCCGGCTCATCGACCTGGAAGATACGCTCGTTCAGGCGGCCCGGAACGGCGTCCATCTTGAACCACAGGCTGGGAACGGCGAACGAGTGGATGACGTCGGCTGCAGTGACCTGCAGGCGGATCGGCACGCCGACGGGGACGACCATTCGGTTGTCGACGGCCAGCTGGTGCGGCTCGCCTCGTGCGTCGGCTTCGTCCTTTTCGAGCATGTTCGACACGATCTCGAAGTCGCCGTTGTCGGGATAGGCGTAACCCCAGTACCACTGGTAGCCGATCGCCTTGATGGTGATCGCGTCCTTAGGCGGGGTCTCGTACTGCTTGGCAATCAGCGTGATCGAGGGGATCGCGATGGCCAGCAGGATGAGCGCCGGAACAACCGTCCAGATGACTTCGATAAGCGTGTTGTGGCTGGTCTTCGACGGCACCGGGTTTGCCGAACGGCGGAACTTGAACATGGCGTAAAGCATCAGGACGAGCACGAAGAGGCTGATCGCGACCATGATCCAGAACAGCCAGATGTGAAGGCCGTAAGCGTACTCACCCGTTTCCGAATATTGCGGCTGGATGTCGATACCACCCGGAACCGGCATGCCCTTGCCTTCGGTCGGCGCCATCGGCGTGTAGGCGCCGCTGCCGGCGGAAACCGCGTCCGGATTGGCGACATCGGCCGCTTCGGCCGGATCGACGGATTCGAGTTGCGCCGCTTCGGCAGTGTCCTGCGCCATCGCGGCAGGGGTGCCGACAAGCAGCGAAAACGCCAGCGCCAGGCTGGCTACGATCCGGTGAAATCCGAGAGTTTTCATTACGTTGGAACTCTTTCGTGTCGTGTCGTCTGGCGGACTCTTTCGCTTTTGCGAGTGGCGCGTGCACGCCAGTATCGCCCCTCAAGCGAGGTCCGTTTGCGTTGCGCCCTATAGGCAGGGTTTCCGCCAGCCTCAAGCACCCGCCGGATAAAAATGTGCAAGCTGCTTTGCCTCTTGCGCAATCGCGCGCGAGGCGCTTTGGGTTGTCGCGCAATGACAGACGAAGAAATCCTCTCCGAATTCCGTGCCAGCGAAGCCCTGCTCGAAGGCCACTTCCTCCTCTCCAGCGGGCGGCATTCCGGCCATTACCTGCAATGCGCGCGCGTGCTGATGAACCCGGAACGCGCCGGGCGACTGGCGCTGGCGCTGGCCCAGCGCATCCCGCGCGACATCCGCAGCCGGATCGATGTGGTGGTGAGCCCGGCCATGGGCGGCATCATCATAGGCCAGGAAATGGGCCGCGCGCTAGGCAAGGACGCGATGTTCCTCGAACGGCCCGAAGGCGAATTCCACCTGCGCCGCGGCTTCCGCATCGAGCCGGGCGCCAAGGTGCTGATGGTCGAGGACGTGGTCACCACCGGCCTCTCCAGCCGCGAGGCGATTGCCGCCGTGGGCCGCGAAGGCGGCGAAGTGATTGCCGAGGTCGCCCTCGTCGACCGGAGCAATGGCGAAGCCGATCTGGGCGTCCCTTTCTTCCCGTTGATCGACATCAATTTCCCGACCTATGCCGACGACGAAGTCCCGGAAGAACTGGACGCCATCGAGATCACCAAGCCGGGCAGCCGGAAGTGAGGGCCTTCGCGGCAGCCTGTTTGGCGTTTCTTCTGATGGGGTGCCCACCCCCCGATGACCGGGTCTACACCGTGTCGTCGCCCCAAGCGGCCGCGCTGACGCAGGAACTTCTCCAACCGCTTGTAGAGCGTAACGAGTTCGAAGGCGCTTTGCGGATTTCGGGCGGCGCCCTTGACGGGGCCGACATGGGGAGCGGCGATACATGGCCCTGGGCCTCCGTCACCAAACAGGTCGTCGCCACCTTGGTGATGCAGGATGTCGAACGCGGCGCGCTCTCTCTCGACACCCCAGTCAGCGTCTACTTGAAGGAATGGCCTTCCGGACCGGAAGCCCCCACCTTGCGCCAATTGCTGCGTCATCAGTCCGGATTGTATGACCCGGAAGACGACGCTGGCTTTGTATTCGATACGCTTCGCCCACTCGATCCGATGCTTTGCGCCGAGCGGCGGACACAGGCGCCGGGCGGAGATTTCGACTACAACAATTGCGACACGCTGATCGTTGGTCGCGTGCTGGAACGCGTGAACGGTGAGGCGCTCGAAACCCTTTTCCAAACGCGCATCGCCGAACCTTCCGGCATTCTGTTCGCAAAGTTTGTCACTCCGGACACGCGTCTCGCCGCCAGCGAGAACGGTGCTTCGGCGAGCGAGATCGCGCTTTATGGCGCAGCAGGCGGGCTGGCCGGCCCGCCGAACGATCTGGTGCGCTTCGATCGCGCGCTGATGGAGGACCGCCTGCTCAGCGAAGAGGCGCGCGAGGAAATGTGGGATGGCGTCCCGAACCTGGGCTACACGGCTCTCGGCCAGTGGGAGGCCATGTTGCCGCTTGACGGCTGCGATGAGCCTGTGCGCGTTATCGAACGACGCGGCGCCGTGCGCGGCTATCAGGCGCGCAACTTCATCATTCCTGACTTCGGCATCGCCGTGGTCGCCTTCACGCCGCGCGGCGAAGAAGAATATGCCTTCGGAGAGCCGTGGAGCCGCGAAGGCTTCAGCTTCGAACTCCTTTCAGTTGCGGTGTGCACCAAATGATCCATCCCCTGCGCCTTGGCGTGAACATCGACCATGTCGCCACCATTCGCAACGCGCGCGGGGGCGACCATCCCGATCCTGTCCGGGCGGCTCAGATCGTGGCGAGCGTTGGGGGTGACGGGATCACGGCGCACCTGCGCGAAGATCGCCGCCATATCCGCGATGCGGACTTGAAGCGAATCCAGGAGGCGACCGATCTTCCGCTGAACCTCGAAATGGCCGCGACGGAGGAGATGCTCGAGATAGCGCTGCGCCACGCACCGCATGCCGCCTGCATCGTCCCCGAAAAGCGCGAGGAGCGCACGACCGAAGGCGGCCTCGACGCAGCAGGCCAGCACAACACGCTCGCGCCGATCGTGTGGAAGCTGCGCGACAACGGCATTCGCGTCTCGCTCTTCATCGAAGCGGACGAACGCCAGCTCGATGCGGCACTCAGGCTGGGCGTGCCGGTGGTGGAGTTCCACGCCGGTGAATACGCGCATGCCCACCTTGCCGGAGACAACGAGAAAACCGCGCGCGAGCTCAAACGTATCGCCGATATGTCCGCGCTCGCCGCCAAGAACGGGATCGAGCCGCACGCCGGCCACGGCCTTACTTATGAAAACGTCCAGCCGATCGCCGCCATCCCGCAGCTGGCCGAGCTCAACATCGGCCATTACCTCGTTGGCGAGGCCGTCTTCGTGGGGCTGGAAAACGCCGTGCGCCAGATGCGAGAGCTGATGGATGAGGCGCGATGAGCGCCGAGCTTGGCCGGTCGGCGAAGCTCTGGGCGCTGGGAGCGGCCATCCCCTTCCTGCTCTCGATCCTCCTGCTCGGCTTCGCGCTTTCGCGGCAAGTGCTGCTCGCCTTTGCCATCGGCTGGCCGATCATCCAGATCTTCGGATACTGGGGCTCGCTCAAGCGTTCGGGCGGTGAAATCGATCATCCGCTGGTGAAGACACAGGTCATGCTGCACTGGATGATGATCGCCATACTTATCGGCATCTTCGCGAGGGTCCTATGATCATCGGCATGGGCAACGACCTGACCAATATGGACCGCATCGCCAATTCGCTGGAGCGGTGGGGCGAAAAGTTCGAGTGCCGCTGCTTTACCGATATCGAGCGCGCCAAGGCGGAGAAACGCCCCTTCACCCGCGTCGGCACCTTCGCCAAGCGCTGGGCGGCCAAGGAGGCCTTTGCCAAGGCGGTTGGCACCGGCTTTTCGCGCGGCGTGTTCCACAAGGACATCGGCGTGGTGAACGCCCGCTCGGGGGCGCCGACGCTTCAGCTGACGGGCGGCGCTGCACTAAGGCTTGCCGAAATGATGCCGCACGGCCATGAGGCGCGCATTCATCTCACCCTCACCGACGATCATCCATGGGCACAGGCATTCGTGATCATCGAGGCCTTCCCCGCATGAGTGCAGACACCGCGGCCGTGACCAAAACCGACCACATCGAAAAGAAGAAGAAGGACGACAAGAAGGTCGACTGGCTGGCGGAAATCCGCGGCCTCTTCCTGATGCTTCTCGCGGTCTTCGCCTTTCACAGCTTCATCGCGAAGCCCTTCTACATCCCTTCGGAATCGATGCTGCCGAACCTGTTGGTGGGCGACCGGCTGGTCGTGAGCAAATATCCCTATGGCTGGAACTGGTCCTCGGTCAGCTTCCACCTCGCCCCGCGCGGCGACTGGCGCGTTGCGCCCGCAACGCCTGAATATGGGGACATCGTCATCCCGGTCCATCCGGAGCGTGACGAGGACTATATCAAGCGCGTCGTCGCCCTTCCCGGGGACCGTATCGCGGTGCGCAACGGCCAGATAATCCTCAACGGCAAGCCGATCGTACAGGAAGCCGAGCCCCCGCTCGACCTGCCGGTGGATGCCAATTCGACCTGCACAGGCTTCTACGATCCCACCTTCCTCGTCAGCGGCGAGAATGGCGAGCCGGTCTGCCGCGTCCCCGTCTACCGCGAAACGCTGCCCAATGGTGCCAGCTACCTCATCATCGACCATATCAACGGCGACGAGCGCAGCCTCGACCAGTTCGCCGAAATGACGATTCCCGAAGGCCATGTCTTCGTGATGGGCGACAACCGCGATCATTCCTCCGACAGCCGCGAGCTCAATTCCTCGCGCGGCTTGCTCGGCCCTGTTCCGCTGGAAAACATCGGCGGACGCGCGGAGTTCATCACCTTCTCACTCGACGGGACGACAAGCCTCAACCCGGTGAGCTGGTTTACGAGCTTGCGCGAAGGCCGCGCCTGGACCACCCTGCGCCCGGCCATCGACACGGGGAAAAGCGAAGAATGACAGACACATCGTCGGGTAGCGGGAAGGACAGAGCGAGCAAGGACGACCTTGCCTACCACGACGATCCGGGCGCCAGTCCGACCTATATCGGCGATCCCAAGCTGCGCTTCGAAGCGGGCCGCGCGCTTGTGTGGGGCCTTGTCATCGGTCTCATCTGGTTGACCGTCCACATTTCGCAATCGCTGCTCGTCATTTTCGGTGCGATGGTGTTCGCTTGCATGGTGGATGGCGGCTCGCGCCTCCTTGGCAAGGCTTTGCCGATCGGGCGCGGGCTGAGGGTTACCATCGTCCTCCTGCTGGTGACCGCCTTCTTCATCTGGCTCGGCTATTTCGCAGGCTCGCAAATTTCGCAGCAAGCCGCCGAGTTCCCGGCGATCATCAACGAACAGCTCGGCCGCACGATCGCCTTCCTGCAAGACAAGGGCTTTGCCATCAGCACAGCCGATATCCAGAATTTCGCCGGCAGCATGTCGAGCGGTGTGGGCACGGTCACCAAGGCCATTGGCGGCATTTTCGGCGGGCTGACGACGCTGCTGCTCATCATCATCATCGGCATCTATTTCGCCATCGACCCGCGCATTTACGAGCGCGGCGTGGCGTGGATGGTCCCGGCAAAGAAACGCAGCGCATTCTACGACACGCTGAGCCATCAGGCATACACGCTGCGCCGCCTGATGGCCGGTCGCCTGCTGGGCATGGCCTTCGAGGGCTTCTTCACCTGGGTCATGCTGGCGTTCGGCGGTATGCTGATCGGGATCGACCCGGTGCCCATGGCCGCCCTGCTCGGCTTGCTGACGGGCCTCCTCGCCTTCATCCCCAATATCGGCGCGATCATTTCGGGCGTGCTGATGGTGCTGGTCGGGTTCTCCGGCGGGACCGACATGGGGCTCTATACGATCTTCGTCTATTTCCTCGTCCAGAACTTCGACGGCTATGTCCTCGTGCCGCTGATCGCCAAGAAAACGGTCGACCTGGCACCTGCGCTGGTCCTGTCTGCGCAGCTGATCTTCGGCGTCTTGTTTGGCCTGCTTGGCCTCGCGCTTGCCGATCCCTTGCTCGCCATGATCAAGGTCGCGCTCGAACGTCGCTCGGCACGCCGCAAGGGGGAGGTCGAACCCATTCCAGCTCCGGAGCCCGCCTGACATGGCCCGCAAGTTTCTTTATTTCATCGCGGTCGTAATCGTGATCGTGATTGTGGGCGCCATCGCGCTCGCCATCTGGTCGCGCGAGGCAACCGAAATCGCCTTCGTCCCGCGCGGCGAATTCGTGGAGCAGGAAGCGCTCGCCGCCAACGCCTATGAAGATCCCGATATGTGGTATTCGCGCCCCGGCCTCGGCACGTCTGACCCCTCGCGCTACCAGCCCGCGATCGCGCAGCCGGCCAGCGATCCGGCCGATCAGGCACCTTCGCCTGAACGTCCGGCCGCCGAACAGAGCCTCGACGAACCGGGCGCCATGGACACCTCGGGTTCGGTCGCCGGTGAAGCCGCACAAGCTACCGCCACGCCCGACTTCGCCGTTTTCTTCGTGCCTCCCACCAGCTTCCTGAAGGCCGGCGGCACCGAATGGAACGCGACGCTCGACGATGCCACGACCAACACCCGCGCGCGAATCTTCCTGCGCGGCCTCGCCAGTCCTTTCAACCGTGCAGACGAGATCTGGGCGCCGAAGTATCGCCAGGCGGCCGCGGGTGCGTTCCTGACCGACAAGCCCGAGGCGCAGCAGGCCATCGACGCCGCCTATGCCGATGTCGCGCAGGCCTTCGACTATTTCCTGAAGAGCGTCGACGAGGACAAGCCCATCGTCCTCGCAGGGCACAGCCAGGGCGCAATCCATGTCCTGCTCCTGCTGATGGACCGCGCAGAGGCGCAAGGGTTCACCGAACGCATTGCCGCCGTCTATGCGATCGGCTGGCCAATCTCCATCGAACACGATCTGCCCGCCCTGCCCCTGCCCGCCTGCGCTTCCGCGGGCCAGCCCGGCTGCATCATGGCTTATTCCTCCTTTGCCGACGATGGCGATGCCGAGTTCATCAAGCGGCGTTACGAGGTCACGCCCGGGTTCGACGGGCAGCCCCGCGGCGACGGGCCGATCCTGTGCGTCAATCCGCTGACCGGCGGGACCGGTGGCGCAGCACCCGCTTCGGCAAACCTCGGCACGCTCAAGCCGAGCGCGGACCTGACGTCCGGCGAGCTGGTCGCTGGCGCGATCCCCGCGCGCTGTAACAAAGAAGGCTTGCTGCTCATCGGCGATCCGCCCGAATTGGGCGAAGGTGTCCTGCCCGGCGGGAATTACCACGTCTACGACATCCCGCTGTTCTGGAAGAACCTGCAGGAAGACGTGTTGGCGCGAGTGTCCGCGTGGACGGCCCCGGCCGCCTCGTAACCGACAGCGCGCTCGATTTCGGCGACGCTCTGCCCGATGGCGGAGCCTTGCTCGGGCTCGACCTCGGCACCAAGACCATCGGCGTGGCGACCTGCGATGCCGGCTGGCGCTTCGCCACGGCGGGCAAGACGATCCCGCGCAGCAAGTTCACCAAGGACTGCGGCAAATTGCGCGAACTCGTCACCGAACGCGGCATCAAGGGTCTGGTGATCGGCCTCCCGCGCAACATGGACGGTACCGAAGGCCCGCGCGCGCAGGCGAGCCGGGCCTATGCCCGCAATCTCGCGCAAGCCTTCGATTTACCGGTGCTTTTATGGGATGAACGCTGGTCGACATCCTCGGCTGAAAGCGCCATGATCGGTCAGGACATGAGCCGCGCAAAGCGTGCCGAAAAGATCGACAGCCATGCGGCTGCGGTCATCCTCCAGGGGGCCATCGATACCTTGGCCGGCGGAGGGTTCTGAAGGAACAGGGGGTTGCGGATTGCTGGATTTTCTCGACATCTTCGGGAGCGCGCGCGCCGATCATAGACGTGAGGCCAGCGCCATACGCATGGCACTGCGCGCCATCGGGATCGCCTGCCTCGTCATCCTGTTCCTCGCGACGATAGCGATCCTGCTCTAAGCGTTTAGGGCGGCTCGCCGCGCACAGGCCTCCTTCGCCACCATAAGGCTTCCCGAAAGCTCGGCCTCACGCCAAAGGGCGTCGCGCGCTTCGCCCGTGACAAGACCGCTGCGCGCTTCGAAGCTCGCCAGCCGCATCCGGTCGCTCGGATGCGCCCGCCCCGCCCACTCGGCGAATTCCAGCGCGTTCTCGCCGCCCAGCCCGACAGCGCAACGCAGAAAGCATTCGGTCGAGGTCGGATTGAGGATGCCGGTCACGGCGTTGCTGTCGAGGTCAAAGCCATACTGGTCGTGCCACCCCTGCGCCGGGTCGATGTGCATGATGTTGAGCGAGACCGACATGGCTTCGGGCGGGATTTGCGAGTGAATGTCGCGGTGGGCGCGATAAAGCATCAGCTTGCCTTCCGAGAGGCAGCTGCGCTCCACGAAGCGTAGCGCGGCTTTTTCTCCGCGATAGCCTGCGACTGTTTCATAGTCGTATTCATAATAGTCGCTCGCATAGCCGGGACCGAAGTATCCGGCGGTGAGGAAGCTGAAATTGTGGTCGTGGGGGACGCCGTAGACGAAGGCATCCGCACCGCTCGCCCGGAAGCAGCTTTCGTCAGCGCTGGGCCAGATGTTGGCGCGCAGGAAGCTGCCGCCTTCGATCCGCGACAGGACGATGGACTGCGGTCCATAGGCACTCTCGACACCGCCTTCGCGGTAGCGGCTCTCCAGCTGCGCGATGAGAATATCGCCGAGGAAGGTGCGATCGTTCGCCAATCGGGCGAGTGCAACACCCCCCTTGGCGAGTGAGGCCTCGTCGCCCGGATCGAAGGGGGTCTCGGCAAGCATCCCGAGGCAGGCGTCCAGCGAGCGGCTGGCGCTCTCGTTGTTTTCGATCAGGCGGGGCATGGAATAGCCTCCAAACTTGCAAGTTGGGGATAGGCTTCGAGCAATTGCGCCCTCAAGGCGCTGGCCGGGGAAGAAAGCTCGTCCGATGCGTCGGCGGCGATCTGGGTCAGCGCTGCAAAGCCCGTCGCGGTGTCGAGCCCGAGGCATTCGCGTAAACTCTGCCAGCGGATGTGCGCGCTCCCTTCTCGGGTTAGCTCGGCGAGCAAGGGGGCGGCATCGCTGCGCCCCATCCTGCCGAGCAGCGCAGTGGCCATCTCCCGCTGGCTCTCCAGCCGGTTGCCGCTGGCCCGATGAAGCAGGCGTCCGTCTTCCAGGGAATACTGCCGCGTGTCGGATTGCGCTGCGTCGGTCCGGGCTAGGCGCAGCATGACCATGCGGCCATGAACCCGCTCAAGGACCCGCGTCTGGGTCGCCCCATCGCAGGAGAGGGTCTCGCCAGCGACCAATCGGCGGACGCGCTGGTCGATAGCGGCAGAATTGGCGCGCTCTTCCAGCAGGTCGACGAAGCGGAAATCGCCCACGCCCGACAGGACAAGTTCGTGGCGCTCGCCTGCGGAAAAGCTGGCCGATTTCGGGGACTGTTGCAGCTCGTCATAGGCAATCAGCGTCAGAGCGGCCCGTCCGGATAGGCCCAGCTGGATCATCGCGACGCCGTCCGAATACTGGTGCCGCATCGGGAATTGGCCGAGCGGGTTGCGGGTAAGGCTCTCCAGCCCCGCGTCGAGAAGCGGGGCAAGCCATGCGAAGGCCGCCGCCTGGTCGTTCAGCAGGGTCTTCAGCGCAGGGCACTCATCGAGAGGCTGGCCCTCGCCATATCTCTGCAAGTCCGCGAGCGCCTCGGCCCCCGCGCCGGAGCGCCAGCTATCGCAGGCCGCCACCAGTTCTTCCTGCGCCAGGCGTTGCGAGGCCGGATCGCCTCGCAACGCCCTTATCTGCGGATCGATTCGCATCTTTCGCGCAGCGCCGCGATCAGAGCAGCGTTTCGGTGGCAACGGTCTCGTAAACGTAGACCATGATCACCACCACGCGGTCGTCGACGGTCGGGCCGCCTTCGCTAACCAGCGAGCCAAAGAGGCCGGTGACGGTATCGAGACCCGGCAGGCTGGAAAGATCGATCTTGGGCAGGTTCATAGGTGTTCTCCCTAATTGAAGGGAGCCGCGACCCCGTGCCACGCTCCCCTGCCCCCTTGCTGGCGATGTGCGCGCCGGTGATCGAATTAAAACATTGTAATGAGCCGGAACCCGGCGCTATCGGCGCTCCCACCCATGAGCGAACCAGCAGCATTCGATCCGAAGACGGCGACGCCCTTCCTCACCAGCCGTGGCCATCCGGGCTTCCTTGGCATGCGCTACGCCGATCACGGCGATGATTGGGTGGAGCTGGAATTGCCCTGGCGCGAAGACCTGCTTGGCGACGAGGGCCAGCATGTGCTCGCCTCCGGCCCGATTCTCAGCCTGATGGACATGGCGAGCGGGCTCGCGATCTGGAAAGCGATGGACAAGTTCCAGGCCATCGCCACGCTCGACCTGCGCGTCGATTACGTGCGCCCGGCGCGTGAGGGAGCGGCGGTCTTCGGCCGCTCGCAATGCTATCGCATCACCCGCAGCGCCGCCTTCGTGCGCGGCCTTGCGCATGATGGCGATGTCGACGATCCGGTCGCGCATATCCAGGCGGTCTTCATGAAGATCGGCGGCGGCCCCAAGCGGGAGTTGCCCGGTGGCTGAGCGTCCCGACTTTACCGTCCTTACGCCCTACGCCCGCTCGCTCGGCATAGAACTGGCCGAGTGGGAGGATGACGTGCCTGTCATGCGCGTCGAATTCGTCGAGGCGGTTGAGGGGAGGCCCGAACACTTCCACGGCGGCGCGACCGGCGGCCTGCTGGAAACAGCGGGCTACGCGGCGCTGCGAGCAGAACTTGCTCGCCTCGATCGCGACGCAGTGCTCAAGCCGATCAACATCACCGTACAATATCTTGCCGCCGGCAAGTCGCAGGCGAGTTTTGCCAAGGGACGGGTCACCAAGCTTGGCCGCCGCAGCGCGAATTTGACCGTGGAAGCCTGGCAGGACGATCGCAGCCGCCCCATCGCGACCGCGGTGATGAACGTCTTCATGGCCGAAGCCGAAGGCTAGAAGTTGCGTATCCGTCCGTCGCGTTCGAGCTGGCGGCGGATTTCCTCGTATTGGCGCTCCTCGGCCTCCTGACGCCGCTCCTCCGCCCGTCGCCGCGCTTCCTCGATTGCGGCCTCGTCGACGCCGATGCCATCGTCGCTGACGCGGATATCGACCGGAATACCGTCGATTTCGGTAGAGAAAATGGCTTCTCCATCGCGGATGCGCAGGCGCGAATTGCCGTCGCCCAAGGGGATGTCTTCCAGATCGGGCACGTCGAGCGGCTCGATGGGGCCGTCGGGATCGGGGCTGCTCGTCGGGGTCGGCGGTTTGGGAGCTGCGGCTGCGCCCAGCGCCTGGCTCATGAAATCGCGCCAGATGCGTGCAGGCAGGCCGCCGCCGGAAATGCCTTGCAGCGGCGAATTGTCGTCATTGCCGATCCACACGCCGACAACGAGGTCGCCCGCGTAACCCACGAAAACCGCGTCGCGATTGTCTTGCGTCGTCCCGGTCTTGCCGAAGGCCGGGGTGGAAAGGCGCGCGCTGCGCCCCGTGCCGCCATCGATGACCGAGCGCAGCAGGCGGTCCATCTTGCGGCTCGTCGAGCCGGAAAAGCTCGACGGGCCATCGACCATGCTTTCGAACCAGCCCCGCTCGGGCGTAGCGAAAGCGCGCGGTTCGACCGGATAGGCGTTGCCGGCCACGCCCGCATAGGCCGCCGTCAGTTCGAGCAGGCTCATGGTGGATGTGCCCAGCGCCATGCTCGGATCGCCCTTGGTGAGCGGCGAGGTCACGCCAAGATCGCGCGCCGCATCGATGACCTTTTCGCTGCCAACCTCGCCGAATAGGCGCACGGCGGCAACATTGCTCGATTGCGCGAAGGCCTGTTCCAGCGTCAGGCTTTCGGAATAGCGCCCGCCGGAGTTTTCGGGCCGATAGCCGCCCTGCTCGATCTTCGCGTTGCTAATGGTGTCGTCCGGGCTCCAGCCATCGCGCATGGCGGCGAGATAGACGAAGAGCTTGAAGGTAGAGCCGGGCTGGCGCTTGGCCTGCGTGGCGCGGTTGAAGGGCGATTTCTCGTAATCCTTGCCGCCGATCATGGCGACGACCTCGCCATTTGTGCGCATGGCGACCAGCGCCACCTGCGCCTCGCCCAGCGGCGCGCGCGAGGTCACCCGGCGCGCGATGTTCTGGAGCCGCGCATCGAGCGTGGTGGTGAGCGTCTGGCGGGCGTAGCCCGTCTCCGACATCTGGCGCGCTTCGGGCAGCGCCCAGTCGGCGAAATAGGTGCCGGTGGGAAGGTCGCTCTTCAACCGCACGTCGAGCGCCGGAGAGCGCATGGCACGCGCTTCGTCCTCGGTGATGTAGCCTGCCGCGACCATCGATTGCACCACCAGCTTCATGCGCTTTTCCGCCCGCTCGTAATGCCGGGTCGGCGCATAGGCGCTTGGTGCCTGGAGCAGGCCTGCGAGCATCGCGGCCTGGTTCGGCAGGAGGTTTTCGGGCTTGCGGTAAAAATAATGCAGACTGGCTGCGCGCAGGCCATACACATTGTCGCCGAAATAGGCGTTCGACAGGTAGCGTTCGAGGATCTCGTCCTTGGTCAGCCAGGCTTCCAGCCAGAAGGCGATCAGCGCCTCGCGCGCCTTGCGTGACAGGCTGCGTTCGGGAGTAAGAAAGGTAAACTTGGCCAGCTGCTGCGTGATCGTGGAACCGCCACCCGTGCCGGTGAAAGCGGCGCGTGCGATGCCACGCGGGTCGACACCCCAGTGATCGTAAAAGCGGCGGTCCTCGATGGCGAGGAAGGCCTCGACCACGTGGGGCGGCAACGTGTCGATATCGACCGGCTCGTCCACCACCGCGCCGTTGCGGGCGATCGGCGTGCCGTCCGAAGCGAGCAGCGTGATCTGCGGCGGGGCAATCGGCTCGAGTGACTTGTTGAGCGGGGCAGTCACCGCGAGCCAGGCGACGAGCGCCATGAACAGCGCCAGAATGCCGGCGATGATGCGAACCACCCACCAGCGTTTGCGGCGACCGAACCAGTGTTCGCGCTGCCACCATTTCTGGCGTTTGCGCTCTTCGGCCAGCACCGCGTGATCGACCGCGTCCAGCCGGTCGTCCCAACTGTCGTCATCATCCCAGTCATCGCTCAGCGCGTAATAGCCGCGATGGCCCGGAGGTGCGGGTTCGGGCCGATCGCGGCGAAGGATGGAATCGATAACGCCCATGGAGCTACTGTGCTATCCTATTAACACAGCTATGCATAGGGTCTCGGAGATGAACCTGTGACGACAGGCTTCGAACTATGTGCTGCACGTCTCTACGCGTCTGCCTGTCCCGGCCAGAGTATAGGCGAAGCTACCCGGTATCTCTTCATGCCCGAAATCGAAGCGCGTTTCGAACCGGAAATTATCGCCATCCACGTAGGCGGTGGTGGTTGCAACCAATTGCGAGCCGTCTGAGACAAAATCGCCTTCACCTTTGCCGGTGCAACGCATTACCCTGGTAAAGCCAGTTTCGTCTTGCTGGGTGATCTCGCTCTCACACCCCTTGTCGGCGCCCATCGCGGAAACCTCTTCAACGATCGATTTCCAGTCCCCGAACGTTTGCGCCCCGACACACTGGGGGCCGCCAGCCCATTCGGCGAGAAATTCCGCTTCCATCGCCCTCTTCTCTTCGTCGGAGAGCCACGGCCCGGCGAGGTCGCGCATCTCCATGCTGATCTCGTATTTGGGACCCGACACGGCGTCGCACGCGCCCAGCGCGGCAAGACACGTCAGCGATAGAGCGATCCTGGTTTTCACCACCGTATGCGACCGCCTAGTTCTTGCCGACCACGCTTTCGGGCAAATCGTCACCGAAGACGCGCTGGTAATATTCGGCCACCAGCATGCGCTCTTCCTCGTCGCATTTGTTGAGGAAAGAGAGACGGAAGGCGAAGCCGACATCCTTGAAGATGGCGTAGTTCTGCGCCCAGGTGATCACCGTGCGCGGGCTCATCACCGTGCTGATGTCGCCGTTGATGAAGCCCTGGCGCGAAAGATCGGCGACCTTGATCATGTCGGCAAGGATCTTGGGATCGGTGTCGGGGTTCTTCGCCTCGACGATCTGCTGCTCGGTTTCGGCCGGCAGGTAGTTCAGCGCGGTGACGATGTTCCAGCGGTCCATCTGGCCCTGGTTGATCGCCTGCGTGCCGTGATAAAGACCGCTCGTGTCGCCGAGGCCGACCGTGTTGGCGGTGGCGAAAAGGCGGAAGTTTGCATCGGGGCGGATCACGCGGTTCTGGTCGAGCAGCGTCAGCTTGCCCTGCTGTTCGAGCACGCGCTGGATCACGAACATCACGTCCGGACGGCCTGCGTCGTATTCGTCGAACACCAGCGCCACCGGGTGCTGGAGCGCCCAGGGCAGCAGGCCTTCGCGAAATTCGGTGACCTGCAAGCCGTCGCGCAGCACGATGGCGTCGCGCCCGACGAGGTCGATACGGCTGATATGCGCATCGAGATTGATGCGGATACACGGCCAGTTGAGGCGCGCGGCGACCTGTTCGATGTGAGTCGACTTACCCGTGCCATGATAGCCCTGCACCATGACGCGGCGGTCGTGCGCAAAGCCGGCAAGGATGGCGAGCGTCGTGTCCGGATCGAAGACATAGGCTTCGTCGAGATCGGGCGTTCGCGAATCCGGCTTGGAGAAGGCGGGCACCTTCCAGTCGATATCGATGCCGAAGGTCTCGCGCACATCGACTTCAATGTCGGGCGCGGGAAGCACGGTCTTGGCGGAAGGCTCGAAGGTCTTGTCGGTCATCTCGTTCATATCGTGAGGCGGGTTAGAGGAGGCACGCGCGGGCCGCAATGCCCATTGCAAGGGAAAACCGGTTTCAGGCCGCTTCGGGTTCCCGGACATGGGCGAGATGGCCGGTCTTCGTCCAGATACGCGCGCCCTCTGGCCCGGTTTTCAGCGTGAGTGTGTCGCCTTTCGGCATCCGCATCCAGTCGTGCAGGCCGAGGTGGATTTCGTCTCCGGCGAGGCTGCCATCCAGCACGAGCGCTTCTGCCCCGCCCTCGCTGCCCAAGGTCCATGAAGCTCCGGGTTCGAGGACGATGAGTTCTACCGTTTCGCGGGGATCTGCATGGAGCGTGGCGGTCCGCACGCCCTCGCCAGCCTCCTCGAGAGCGGTCGATCCCATGTCGCGCGCGAACTGGTCGCGATCCGCGGCATCGAACTGCCACAGCTTTACGAAGATGGTGCATCCCTCGTCGGAACGCGGGACATGGTGGGTCGTCGGCGGATTGCGGACATAGGTGCCTCGCGGATAGTCGCCATGCTCGTCCTGGAAGGTACCTTCGAGGACGATGAACTCCTCGCCCCCGTTATGGGTATGCTCGCTGAAAGCGCTGCCGGGCGCGTAGCGGACGATGGAGGTAGCGCGGGCGACTTCGCCACCGATCCGGTCGAGCATCCTGCGCTCGACACCCTTCATCGGCGAGGCCTGCCAGTCGAGCTCGCGTGTATGAACCACGATGCGCTCGTCGAAATCGGCATTCACCCGCATCCATTCCCTCCGTTTCTGCTTGCCCGCGCAAGATGGGGACAATCTCCCCTCTCGCCAAGGTTGCGGCGCTCGCCTAGACTGCCGCCATGGCGTCGCCCTCCCCCAGCGAATACCTCCGGCTCAAGCTGGTCGAAAAGGTGCGCGGCGTCTTCAACGATGTCGAGGGCGGGGAGCAGCCGGTGCCGGTTTCCGCAGAGGCCCTGTTCGACAAGGATACGCCGATCCGGTTGGTTCATGCCGATATCGTGGCGATGATGGTCGGCGGCATCCGCTCGCTGCTGCTGCAAATGCTCCACCCGCACGCGCTACAAGGTGTGCTCGACCATTCGAATTTTCGCAGCGATATGCACGGGCGGCTGCGGCGCACGGCACGGTTCATTGCGGTGACCACATTCGGACACCGAGACGACGCACAAGGCGCCATAGAACGGGTCAACCGCATCCACGCGCAGGTCGGCGGCACGCTGCCCGACGGATCGCCCTATTCCGCGACCGATCCGCGCACGCTTGCCTGGGTCCATGTAGCCGAAGCGACCAGCTTCCTCGCCGCCTACCTGCGCCATGTCCGCCCCGACATGCCCGCAGCCGCGCAGGACGAATATTACCGGCAGTTCGCTGTCATCGCCCGCGCGCTGGGAGCCGATCCGGTCCCGCTCGACCGGCGCGAGGCCGAGGCGCTGTTTCGCGAGTTGCGCGGCGATCTGGCGACCTCTCCGCAAGCGCGCGAGATTGCCGACCTCGTCCTGCGCCAGCGGCCCGAGGGCGCGCCGCCGGCCGTTCAGGCGATGCTGGGCGCAGAAGCGGTGGCGCTGCTGCCGCCGTTTGCGCGCTCCATGCTCGGGCTTGAGCGTCCCGGGATTGGCGCCTTTCCGGCGCGGGCGGCGACGTGGGGCATGGGCAAGACCTTGCGCTGGGCCTTCCGGCAGGGCTAGGCCAGCTTTTCGGGCAGCTCGAAGATTGCGACAAAGCGTCGCGCCTTTTCGCGGTCCCCCTCGATCACCAGACCGGCTTCGCGTTCGAGTTCTTCCGGTGGTACATCGCCATAGAGCAAACCGGCCATGACCGGCGCGGTCGGAGCCCGGAAAACCGCATCCGCATCGCGAACCTCGCCGCGGCGGATGGGGATCGCCCCGTCCTTCATGCACGCAATGAACTGCTCGCCCGCGATTTCGAAACCGATCGTCGCCTCCATCCCCGCCGCCTTTGCCGGATCGAACATCGTCCGCAGCGACAGCATGAGCGAGACGGGCGAGAGCGGCAGCGTCGGATCGTGTCCGGAGGACATCGCCGCCCAGCGGCCAAGCTCTTGGATCAGGGGTTCCGCGCGATACCCCCATTCGGAAAGTTCGTAGACCTGTACCGGGGCCGGAGACGGCAACCGCCTCTTCGCCAGCACGCCGGCCTCTTCCAATGTCGCCAGCCGCTCGGTCAGCACCTTGGCCGAAATTCCGGGGAGGCTGGCGCGCAGTTCGGAAAAGCGGCGCGGGCCCAGCATGAGTTCCCTCACCACCAGCAACGACCACCGCTCGCCGATCAGTTCGAGGCCGAAAGCGGTCCCGCAGGCGTCGCCATACCAACGCCCATGCTCGACTGAACCCGCTTTGGTTTCCTTTTGTAACTTCATAGTTGCTTTTAGTAACCTAGAGCCTCATCACACACAAGGTCCGAGTCGGAGTTGAAAGGAGAGAGGCGATGTATGTGAACGGATTCGTGCTGGCCGTGCCCGAGGGCAACAAGTCCGCTTACGCCGAGACCGCCGAAAAGTTCTGGGAACTGGCGAAGGAATTCGGCGCGCAGTCGCAGATCGAATGCTGGGAAGCGGACGTGAAGGACGGGCACACCACCGACTTCCGCCGCGCAACCAAGGCTGAACCGGGCGAGAAGATCGTTTTCTCCTGGGTCACCTGGCCCGATGAGGCGACCGCGAAAGCCGCGGAAACGAAGATGATGGAAGACCCCCGCATGGAGGAGTTCGGCGAAATGCCCTTCGACGGCAAGCGGATGGTCTACGGCGGCTTCGAACCCATCGTCTGGAAGGAGGCCTGACATGGCAGACGCACACGGCGATTTCGTCTGGTACGAACTGATGACGAGCGATGCGGAGGCCGCGCAGGCCTTCTACGGCCCCCTCCTCGGATGGAGTTTCGCGGACAGCGGCCAGGAGGGCGTCGACTATCGCGTTTTCTCCGCCGGCGAGACGCAGGTCGGCGGCATGCTGCACCTGACCGAGGACATGACCGAGGGCGGCGCCCGCCCGGCCTGGCTCGGCTATGTCCGCGTCGACGATGTCCCCGCGGCGGTCGACACGGTCCGCAAGGCGGGCGGCGGCGTAATGATGGAGGGGAACGAGGTGCCGGGCGTCGGCCCCTTCGCGCTCCTGTCCGATCCGCAAGGCGCGCCCTTCTATGTCATCGACGACCGTTCGGGCGAGGACAGCGGCGCCTTCGCCAAGCACGAGCCAAAGGTGGGCCATTGCGCCTGGAACGAGCTGGTCACCGAAGACCCCTCCGCCGCCGACAGCTTCTATCGCGACCTCTTCGGATGGGAGAAGGGCGAGGCGATGGATATGGGGCCGATGGGCCTCTACCAGATGTACACCCAGTCGGATTACGGCCTCGGCGCGATCATGAAGCGCCCGGAGGAAATGCCGGTTTCGGCATGGGCGCACTACTTCCGCGTGCCCGAGATCGACCCGGCGCATAGCTTCGTCACCGGCCATGGCGGGCAGGTCGTCAATGGGCCGATGGAGATTCCCGGCGGGGATTACGTCTTTCAGGGCATCGATCCCCAAGGCGCGTTCTTCTCGATCATTGGCGCGAAAGGCAGCTGATCCATGGCCACCTACACCTTCTTCACCAATCCGATGAGCCGCGGGCAAATCGCGCGCTGGGCGCTCCACGAGGTCGGCGCGGACTACGAGACCGAGTTGGTCGACTGGGCGGCCAAGTCGGAGGCCTTCCTCAGCGCCAATCCGCTGGGCAAGGTTCCGACGCTGGTCCACCACCATGGTGACCACGTCCACGTCGTGACCGAGGCGGCGGCGATCTGCCACTACCTCGCCGAAATGCATCCCGATGCGGGTCTACTCCCCCAGCCGCACGAGAAGGCCGCCTATTTTCGCCGGCTCTTCTACGCCGCCGGCCCGGTCGAACAGGCCGTGGTTTCGCGCAGCATGGGGTGGAGTGTCGAAGATCCGCAGAAGCAGGGCATGCTCGGTTTCGGCAGCTACGAGCGCGCCATGGACACCTTCGACACACTACTGGCCGACCGCGACTATGTCTGCGGCGACCGCTTCACCATGGCCGATGTCTATGTCGGCAGCCAGGTCGACTGGGGGCTCCAGTTCGGCTCGATCCCCAAGCGCAAGACCTTCGAGGATTACGCCGAGCGCCTGCGCGAGCGCCCTGCCTATAAGGACGCCAAGGCCATCGACATGCAATTGATCGCGGAGGCACAGGCCAATGGTTGAGAAGTTCACCACCGTCCTGTGGTTTGACGGAGAGGCCGAAGAGGCCGCGCGCTTCTATGCCGAAACCTTCCCGGACAGTTCCGTCGGTCATGTGTTCCGTGCGCCGTCGGATTTCCCCGGCGGCAAGAAGGGCGACGCGCTGACGGTCGAATTCACCGTGCTGGGCCGCGCGTTCTCGGGCCTCAACGGCGGCGACATGTTCAAGCCCAATGAAAGCGTCAGCTTCATGGTGACGACCGAAGACCAGGCGGAAACCGACCGCTACTGGGATGCGATCGTCGGCAACGGCGGGCAGGAAAGCGCCTGCGGTTGGTGCAAGGACAAGTGGGGCTTCAACTGGCAAATCACCCCGCGCACCCTGCTAGAGGCCAACCAGGCCGGTGGCGATGAAGCCAAGCGCGCTTTCGGGGCGATGATGTCGATGGGCAAGATCGATGTTGCGGCCATCGATGCCGCGCGCCGGGGAGATTAAGGCGATGGCGCGCAAGATCACTGGCGGCATGTTCCTGTCGCTCGACGGCGTGATGCAGGCGCCCGGTGGCCCCGGAGAAGACCCGATGGGCGGGTTCGACGAGGCCGGCTGGGTTTTCAAGCTGTGGGACGAAGGCGTCGAACCGGCGCTCGGCAAGCTGTTCGGCGGCGATTACGACCTGTTGCTAGGGCGCCGCACGTACGACATCTTCGCTGCCTACTGGCCCTATGCCGAGGGTGACAACAAGCCGATGAGTGAGGCCTTCACCAAGGCTGCCAAATTCGTGCTGACCAGCGGCGACCAGGAGCTTCCGTGGGAGAACAGCCATCGGCTCTCGAGCGTGGACGATGTCGCGCGGGTCAAGGAAAGCGAGGGACCCGACCTCGTCATCCAGGGGTCGAGCACGCTCTACCCCGCCCTCCTGTCTGCCGGTTTGATCGACGAACTCGTCCTAATGACCTACCCCCTCACGCTCGGCCGGGGAAAGCGCATGTTTGGCGAAGGCACACCGGTCGGAAAGCTCGAAATGACCGATCACTGGGTGACCGACAAGGGGACCATAGTTGCAGCCTACAAGCCCGGCGGAGCGCTGCCTCCCTATCCCCCCGAAGCGCCAATCCCGATCCTGAGCGAGCGCGAGCTGGCTCGCCGGAAAAAGATCGAGGACGGGACCTGGTGAAGGGTCAGATGAAAGCGGGCGCATTGCGCAACGTATTGTAGGCCTCCACCACCTTGTTAAGCCGTGCCTCGTATTGCCGGTCACCACCATTGCGGTCCGGATGGTATCGCCGGACCAATTCCGAGTACCGCCGCCTGAGTCCGCGCCGGTCGGTGCCGGTGCCCAGCCCCATGACTTCCAGCGCCTTGGCCTCTGCGCGGCTGAAACGTCCGTCCATCGCCATCGCCGCCTCGCGCTGGGCGCGGCTCTTGATGCCGTTGGCGCGCGCGGAGATCGCGTCGAGCGGATCGTCGTAATCCGCCCAGCGCGGCATGCCGTCCACGCCCGCTGTCGGGCGGAAGCTGGGGCTTTCGGTGCGCCAGCCGCTCGCCGGTCCCTGCGCGTCGAGGATTTCCTCGGCGCTCATGCCTTCGAACCAGTCGTAACCGGCGTTGAATTCGCGCACGTGTTCGAGGCACATCCAGCGCCATTCGCCCGGTCCGTCGAACCGGTGACCATCGCCCGGCGCGCGGAATTCGCCCGGCTCCTCGCAGGTGGGGTGGGCACAGACCCTGCCTGTGTCTTCATACCGACCATGAAACTTTGACTGGCGCATTCGTTCTAGAATGGTGTGAGATTTGCGCTATGCAAACCCTGAAGAGGAGAAAACGAACGCATGGCAGAACCGGTCCAGCAGGAAATGGAACGCCTTTTGACCGAGGCTTTCGCGCCCACGCGCCTCGAAGTCATCAACGACAGCGCGAAGCACCACGGCCACGCCGGCGATGACGGCAGCGGGGAATCGCACTTCACCGTGGTCATCGAAGCGCCCGCTTTCGCCGACAAAAGCCGGCTCGACCGCCAGCGCATGGTCAACCAGGCGCTGGGCGACATACCCGGAGAGCGCGTCCACGCCCTCGCCATCCAGGCTTCCGCGCCCACCAGCTAAGAAGAGGCATTCCATGAGCCAGATCGACCTCACGCTGACGCCGACGACGCATGATCTCGGACAGTTTGAGGTCCGACGGGTTTTGCCGTCCAAGAAGCGGAGCATGGTCGGTCCTTTCATCTTCGTCGACCAGTTCGGCCCGGCGCAGCTCGATCTCGGCAGCGGCATGGATGTGCGCCCGCATCCGCATATCAATCTCGCCACCGTCACCTGGCTGTTCGAAGGCGCCATCGACCACCGCGACAGCCTTGGCAGTTTCTCCACCATCCGGCCCGGACAGGTGAACCTGATGACGGCGGGCAGGGGCATCGTCCATTCCGAACGCTCGCCCGAGGAAGAGCGGAAGGCTGGCCCGAAGCTTTACGGCATGCAGACATGGCTGGCGCTGCCCGATGGCAAGGAGGAAATCGATCCCGCGTTCGAGGCCGTGTCCGACCTTCCCATCGTGGAAGACGGCCGCGCGCGTGCCATCGTGATCATGGGCGAATTGTGGGGCGAACGCGCGCCCACCACCACCTATGCCGACACCATCTATGCCGAGATCGTGCTGGGCGCGGGCGGCGCGATCCCGCTCGAAGACGATGCCGACGAGCGCGCGGTGATGCTGGTGGGCGGAGAAGCAAGCGTCGATGGACATGCGCTCAAGCTCTACGAACTGGCCGTGCTCCAGCCGGGCCGCGACATGACGCTGGAGAGCAGGAGCGGCGCGCGAGTCATGCTGCTGGGCGGCGAGGCCTTCCAGACCGAACGCCACGCCTGGTGGAATTTCGTCAGCTCCAGCCGTGAGCGCATCAACCAGGCGAAAGACGACTGGCGCAACCGCCGCTTCCCCGAAGTGCCGGGCGACAGCGAGGAGCGCATTCCGCTGCCCGATGGCCAGCCCAAGACCGTCACCTACCCCTAAGGAGAGACTATGAGTTTCGAAGGCAAGACCGCCTGGATCACGGGCGCTTCGTCCGGCATCGGCGCTGCGCTGGCGCAGGAATGGGCGAGCCGCGGCGCGAATATCATCCTCTCCGGCCGCGACGAAGGGCGGCTTAGCGCCGTCGCCGACCGGCTCGAGACCGAAACGCTCACCCTGCCCTTCGATGTGCGGGACGAAGAGTCGATGCGGGAGGCGACCGACACAGCCACCGGCTGGAAGGGCGGCGTCGATATCTTCGTCGCCAATGCGGGGATTTCCCAGCGCAGCCCGGCGGTCGATACCGATATGCAGGTCTATCGCGACATCATCGACATCGACCTCACCTCGCAGATTGCCGCATCGCAGGCGCTGCTGCCGCACATGACGGGGCGCGGGAGCGGGAAACTGCTCTTCATCTCCTCCATTGCGGGCAAGGTCGGCGTGCCCATGCGCACCGCCTATTGCGCGGCCAAGCACGGCCTCATCGGCTATGCCGACGCGCTGAGGGGCGAGCTTTCGCAAAGCGGCGTGGATGTGCACGTGATCTGCCCCGGCTCGGTCGCCACCGATGTCAGCCGCAACGCGCTCAACGGCGACGGTTCGGTGCGTGGGCGCAGCGACAAGGTGATCGACAACGGCATAGCGCCCGAGGACGCCGCCCGCCGGATCGTCGACGCAGTCGAACTGAACCAGCGCGAGATCATCGTGGCCGAAGGCATGGAAGAGGCGATGGGCGAAATGCGCCGCACGCCCGACCAGCTTTTCGACCAGGTCTCCGGCATGGTCGCGGCGGGATATATGGAAAAGATGCAGGCGGAGGACTGATGGAGCAGGTCCGGGTCACCCTCGCCAACGGGATCGAACTCGACACGGTGGACGTGGGCCCGCGCGAGGCGCCGGTGCTCATCTTCCTCCACGGCTTTCCCGAAAGCCACCGCACATGGCGCCACCAGATCGCCCATTTCTCCGGCCGCTTCCGCTGCATCGCGCCCGACCAGCGCGGCTATCGCGGCTCGTCCAAGCCCGAAGGCGTCGACAATTACACGCCCGACAAGCTGGTGGGCGATATCTTCCTTCTGGCCGATGCGCTGGGCGTGCAGGAGTTCACGATTGTCGGCCACGAT
Source organism: Qipengyuania aurantiaca (assembly GCF_019711375.1). Taxonomy (NCBI): domain Bacteria; kingdom Pseudomonadati; phylum Pseudomonadota; class Alphaproteobacteria; order Sphingomonadales; family Erythrobacteraceae; genus Qipengyuania; species Qipengyuania aurantiaca. Next base: position 2,016,384 of record NZ_CP081295.1, on the reverse strand, counting down.
TGGGGCGGAGCAATCGCATGGGGCGTGGCGATGGCGGGCGAGCAGATGGGGCGCGTATCGCGCGCGGTTATCGCCAACGCACCGCACCATGCGGTCTTCCAGAAACTGCTCTACACCTCGCGCGTCCAGCGCGAGGCGAGTCAGTATATGCGCGGCTTCCGCGACCCGGCAAACGACGAACTCGTGCGCGAGAAAGGCCTGTTCGGCATCCTCGAAGCGCATATCCGCTGGGATGCGCCCGACAAGATGGAGCCGGAAGAGCGCGTCCGCCTGCTGCAGGACTGGCAGGATCGCGACGCGGCTTTTGCCATGCTCAACTGGTACCGCGCCAGCCCGATCGACATCCCGCCGATGGACGCCCCGTTCGAGCTCCCCGAGGGCTGGTCACCCCCGCCCTTCCCGCCGCTGACCATTCCGACGCTGGTGATCTGGGCGCAAGACGATCTCGCGCTCCCGCCGGAAAACACGGCCGAACTGGGCGAGCACGTCAAGGATTTGACCCTCGTCGAGGTGCCCGATTGCGGCCACTTCGTCCCGTGGGAGGCTCCCGATGCGGTCAATGCGGCGATGGAAGAATTTCTCGAAACATCGACCTAGCGGATAGTTGACCTAATCCAGCCACTCCACCCATGCGCCGTGCGGATGGGCGTTGGCGAGATGTGCCGGCTTTTCCCCGTCCGGCCAGTAGCGGACCTTCAATTCATGCGCGAAGGTCTCGCGGTTGGTCTCCAGCGACAGGTGCGCCAGCGGCCGTTCCTTCGTGGCGCTCGAACCCGCCTCCTGCAGCGCCGTCTCGATCCGCTCTTGCGTGAAATCGGGCAGGTATTGCCACATGATCGAATGGCCGAGCACGCGGGTCACGCCCTCCTCCTGCGGCTTCGCCAGTTCCTTTTCCACCCAGTCGCCCGCGTCCATCCGCTCGATTTCGGGTGGCATCAGGCTGGCTAGCGCGATCGCGGCGTCGATCCGGGCCATGCGCCCCGTCGCCTCGGGCCAGACATAGCTCTTGAGCCGCAGCGCCTGCGCCTCGTCGGTGAGGTCGACCGGGGCGATATCGCTGCCCCGCGTATCGACGAAACCGATGTCGCTGTCAGGCGGCGGGCCCCCGCGCCACTCGGGCACGATCCGCATCCGGCTGCCGCTCGGCCCGGTGCTTACCCCGCCGAGATCGTAATGATAGCGACCGAGCATGGTGTTGATGCCCGCGCTCGCCCCGATTTCCAGCCACTCGAACTTCGGGCAAGTGCGCCCGTCCGCGAGCCAGAGCAGCCCGGCGGCAAAGCTGGCCGAGCGCCCGGCCTCGTTCGTCTGCGGCGGCCCGTCGAGCCACGGCATCAGCTGGAAATCATGCGTTTCCACGATCTCGCGCACCAGCGCGTCGACTTGGTCCTGCGCGGGCATGCGTCCCGCGTAGACGTCCTCGAGCCGCGGTTCCTCGCCGGTCAGCAGGAGGTTGTGAATGCCGGCCGCGATCCTCAGCGGCATGGCATCGCGCAAGGACAGGCCCTGCCAGGCGAAGATCCGCCGCGCCGTCGCCGCCTCGCTTTCCTCCAGCGCCAGCAGCGCGCGCACCACCTGCGCCGTGCCAGGCGCGCCCGCATTTTCGGCGTGTTTCGCCTGCCATTCGATGGCTTGAGGGACCGAAACGATGTCCATCACCCCGCTCTCCGCCATATCCGTTGCCCTTTTGCCCGCGTGTGCCTATCTGCCGCTCCGCAATGACCGACAGTCTTACCTTCGCCATTCCCAAGGGCCGCATCCTCGATGAAGCGCTGCCCGTCATGGCCCGTGCGGGCGTCGTGCCGGAAGATGCCTTCCACGACAAGGCGAACCGCTCGCTGACCTTTGCCACCACGCGCGAAGACATGCGCCTCATCCGCGTGCGCGCCTTCGATGTCGCGACCTTTGTCGCGCATGGCGCGGCGCAGCTGGGCATCGTGGGATCGGACGTGATCGAGGAATTCGACTACGCCGATCTCTACGCGCCGGTCGATCTCGACATCGGCCATTGCCACCTCGCCGTGGCCGAGCCGAAGGGCGCGAGCGCGACCAGCGGGGCCAGCCACCTGCGCGTAGCGACGAAATACCCCAATCTCACCCGCCGTCACTTTGAACGCCAAGGCATCCAGGCCGAATGCGTCAAGCTGAACGGCGCGATGGAAATCGCCCCCGAACTTGGTCTTGCCGGCCGCATCGTCGACCTTGTTTCCAGCGGCCAGACGCTGAAGGACAACGGCCTCGTCGAGACCGGCCACATCATGGACATCACCGCACGCCTCATCGTGAACCGCGCCGCGCTGAAGACCGATCCGCGCGTCTCCGCGCTGGTCGAGGCGTTCCGCGCTATCAGCGAAGAGCGGAGCGCCGCCTGATGCAGCTGCTCCGCACCAGGGACGCCGATTTCGAAACGAAGTTCGCAAAGATCGTTCGTGACCGCCGCGAAAGCGATGCGCAGGTCGGACGCGATGTCGCCACCATCCTTAACGAAGTGCGCGAGCGCGGGGACAGCGCGCTGGTGGAATACACCAAGCGTTTCGACCAGCACAATCTGACCGGCGAGGACGACTGGTCGATCTCGAAAGAGGCGTGCAAGGCGGCTTACGACCGCCTCGACGATGCGCTGCGCGAGGCGCTGGAAACCGCCGCGAGCCGAATTCGCGCCTATCACGAAGGCCAGTTGCCGCAGGACCGCGACTATACCGACGAAATCGGCATGCGCCTCGGCGCGCGCTGGAGCGCGGTGGAGGCGGCGGGGCTTTACGTGCCCGGCGGCCGCGCGGCCTATCCCTCTTCGTTGCTGATGAACGCCATCCCCGCCAAGGTGGCCGGGGTGGAGCGGCTTGTCGTTACCACGCCGACACCCGGCGGCGAGGCCAACGATCTCGTGCTAGCCGCCGCCCATGTCGCGGGCGTGGACGAAATCTACCGCGTCGGCGGCGCGCAGGCTGTGGCCGCGCTCGCCTTCGGGACGGAGCGGATCGCGCGCGTCGATGTGGTCGTCGGCCCCGGCAACGCATGGGTCGCGGAGGCGAAGCGCCAGCTTTACGGTGTCGTGGGTATCGACATGGTCGCCGGCCCCAGCGAAATCCTCGTCATCGCGGACAAGAACAACAAGCCGGAATGGATCGCTGCCGACCTCCTGAGCCAGGCCGAGCACGACCCGACCAGCCAGTCGATCCTGATCACCGACGACCGCGGCTTCGCCAGCCAGGTCATGGACCAGATCGACCTCGAATTCCTCAAGCTGCCGACCGCCAAGACTGCCAAGGCTAGCTGGGACGATCACGGCCTCGTAGTCCTCGTGGACAGCCTCGATGAAGCCCCGGCCCTGTCGGACCGGCTCGCCGCCGAACACGTCGAGATCGCCACGGACGATCCCGAAGCGATCTTCGCCAAGCTGCGCCACGCGGGCAGCGTCTTCCTCGGCCGCATGACGCCCGAGGCGGTCGGCGACTATATCGCCGGTCCCAACCACGTCCTTCCCACCGGCCGCCGCGCGCGCTTTGCGAGCGGGCTGTCGGTGCTCGATTTCATGAAGCGCACCAGCTTCATCGGCGCCACCGACGGTGCGCTGAAGGCCATCGGCCCTGCCGCCGTGCGCCTTGCGGAGGCCGAGGGCCTCCCTGCGCACGCCCTTTCGATTTCCAGGAGGCTTTCGTGAGCCAGAACCCCAAGTCCCAGTCGCGCAGCGCGGCCCGTCTCGGCGCGGTGCAGGCGCTTTACCAGCAGCAGATGGAAGGCACCGCCACCGCCAAGTTGCTCGACGAATTCCACCAGCACCGCCTCGGCAAGGTGATCGAGGAAGAGGAATACGCCGATGCCGACATCGATTTCTTCGACGATCTGGTGAAGGGCGTCGAGGCGCGCCGCGCGGAGATCGACGAGCTTCTGACCGCGCGTCTCGCGTCGGGATGGACGCTGGCCCGCCTCGACAAGACCATGCTGCAGATCCTGCGCGCGGGCAGTTACGAGCTGATCGCCCGCAAGGACGTGCCCAAGGCCGCCGCGATCAGCGAATACGTCGATGTCGCCAAGGCCTTCTTCGACGACCGCGAAGCGAAGTTCGTCAACGGCATCCTCGACGCGGTCGCCAAGGAAGTCGGACGCTAACTTCCAGCGTCTCTAAGAAATCCGTTCGTGCTGAGCTTGTCGGAAGCGAAGCTGGCCAAAGGCCAATCACCGCACTTTCTTCTTGCGCAGTTCCAAAAGTGAAGGAAGGCCCTTCGACAAGCTCAGGGCGAACGGATAGGGGGCTGGAGTGAACGAGGCAGACTTCATCGCCGCCCTTCGAGGCTTGGCTTCGAACCCCGGCGCGCGCGGGCTGGAGGACGATGCCGCCGTTCTCGAGTTCGGCGGCGAGACGCTGGTCCTGACGCATGACACCATGGTCGACGGTGTCCATGTTCTCGAAGGACAGGACCCGGCCGACATTGCGTGGAAGCTGGTGGCGGTAAACCTCTCCGACCTTGCGGCCAAGGGAGCCGAGCCGGCCGGCGTATTGCTCTCGCATATGCTGGGCGCCGACGATCATCGCTTCGTCACCGGGCTGCGCGAGGTTCTGGACTCCTACGATGTTCCCCTGCTCGGGGGGGACACGGTACGCGGTGAAGGCCCGCGGGTCTGGGGCTGCACGGCCCTGGGGCGCGCGACGCACACGCCGGTGCCCTCACGCGGTGGCGCGAAAGTGGGAGATGCCATCTATGTCACCGGAACTCTGGGCGCCGCCATGCTCGGCTTCGAGGCTCTGCGCGGCGGAGACGAGGCCGACAGCACCGCCTATCGCAGGCCGCGTCCGCGTCTCGAGGAGGGTCGCCTGCTGGCCCCGCACGTCACCGCCATGATGGACATTTCGGACGGGCTCCTGCTCGATTGCTGGCGTATGGCCTGTGCGGCGGAATTCGTGGCGTTCGAACTCGAAAGCGACAGCATCCCGGTCGCAGACGCTTCGCGCCGCGCGGAATGCATCCGCTGGGGCGACGATTACGAACTCCTCTTCACCGCCCCCGTCGGTGTCGACTTGCCCGTCCCTGCCACGCGGATCGGCACGGTCACCGACACCGATTTTGCTCCGCTCTGGCTCGACGGTGAAGCGCTCACTCCCGAGCAGGGTTTGGGCTACCAGCACTAACCTTTCGTGCGACGTAGGGGAAAAGCGCAGATTCTTGCGCTTTAGACCCCTTGCAAGCGTATGCGCTGCTGATACACCTTCCCGCCTCCAATGCGTCGGCGTCTCCCACGCCGGGTCGCATCAAACATATAATCGGGAGGGGAGATTTTCGTGGACCTTGTAATCCTATCCATAGGGTTGGGACTGCTCGCCGTAATTTACGGCTTCGTCACCAGCCGCCAGGTGCTCAGTTCGGGCGCAGGCAATGAGAAAATGCAGGAAATCGCCGGCGCCATCCAGGAAGGCGCGCAGGCCTATCTGAAACGCCAGTACACCACCATCGCCTTCGTCGGCGTGGTCGTGGCGGTGCTCGTGGGCGTGTTCCTCGGCATCATTCCGGTCATCGGTTTCGTGATCGGCGCCATCCTGTCGGGCGTTGCGGGCTTTATCGGGATGAACATCTCGGTACGCTCGAACGTGCGCACGGCTGCCGCCGCGCAGAGCGGGCTGCAGCAGGGCCTGACCCTCGCCTTCCGCGCCGGTGCCATCACCGGTATGCTGGTGGCGGGCCTCGCGCTCCTCGCGATTGCGGTGTTCTTCTGGTACCTGACCGGCCCTGCCGGCCATGCCCCGAACAGCCGTGAAGTGATCGACGGCCTCGTCGGCCTCGCCTTCGGCGCCTCGCTGATCTCAATCTTCGCGCGTCTGGGCGGAGGTATCTTCACCAAGGCCGCAGACGTCGGCGCCGACCTCGTCGGCAAGGTGGAAGCCGGCATCCCCGAAGACGATCCGCGCAACCCTGCCGTGATCGCGGACAATGTCGGCGACAATGTGGGCGACTGCGCCGGCATGGCTGCCGACCTGTTCGAGACCTATGTCGTTACCGTGGGCGCCACCATGGTCCTCACCGCGCTGCTCTTCGGCGACGCGCTGGGCGACCTCTTGATGCCGATGATGGCCCTGCCGCTGCTGATTGGCGGCGCGTGCATCGTCACCAGCATCATCGGCACCTATTTCGTGAAGCTCGGCAAGGGCAGCACGAACGTGATGGGCGCGATGTACAAAGGCTTCCTTTGGTCCGCCATCCTCGCGATCCCGCTGATCTGGATCGTCATGAACTATGCGCTTGGCGGCATGGGCACCGAGCTTGGCGGTTCGACCGTCGGCATCGATCCCGGCGCTCCGGTTGCCGAAGAAGGTACCTCGGAACAGGTCGTCACCTTTACCGGATGGGCGCTGTTCTGGTGCTCGCTCATCGGTCTGGCCATCACCGGCCTGATCATCTGGATCACCGAATACTACACCGGCACCAATTATCGCCCAGTGAAGTCGATCGCCAAGTCGTCCGAGACGGGCCATGGCACGAACGTGATCCAGGGCCTTGCCATCAGCCTTGAATCGACCGCCTTGCCCACGCTCGTGATCGTGGCCGGCATTATCGCCACCTTCCAGCTCGCCGGGCTCATGGGCATCGCCTATGCAGCCACCGCCATGCTGGCTCTGGCAGGCATGGTCGTGGCGCTCGACGCTTACGGTCCGGTGACGGATAATGCCGGCGGCATCGCCGAAATGGCCGGTCTCGACGACAGCGTTCGCGAGAAGACCGACCTGCTCGACGCGGTGGGCAACACCACCAAGGCCGTGACCAAGGGCTATGCCATCGGTTCGGCGGGCCTCGGCGCGCTGGTTCTCTTCGCTGCCTACACGACCGACCTCGCGGAGTTCTTCCCGAATGCGGACGTCGATTTCAGCCTCGAGAACCCGTATGTGATCGTCGGCCTGCTGCTGGGCGCACTGCTCCCGTACCTCTTCGGTGCGATGGGCATGACCGCCGTGGGCCGCGCTGCCGGTGACGTGGTGGTCGATGTGCGCGAGCAGTTCGCTGCCGACGCGGGCATCATGGCCGGTACCAGCAAGCCGAACTACGCCAAGACGGTGGACCTCGTGACCAAGGCCGCGATCAAGGAAATGATCGTTCCTTCGATGCTGCCGGTCCTCGCGCCGATCGTGGTCTACTTCGCGATCTTCTTCCTCGCGGGCCAGGAAAACGCCTTTGCCGCCGTCGGAGCCCTGCTCCTCGGCGTGATTATCGGCGGTATCTTCGTGGCGCTTTCCATGACCGCCGGTGGCGGCGCGTGGGATAACGCGAAGAAGTACATCGAAGACGGCAACCACGGCGGCAAGGGCTCCGAAGCCCACAAGGCTGCCGTGACCGGCGATACCGTGGGCGATCCCTACAAGGACACCGCGGGTCCGGCCGTGAACCCGATGATCAAGATCACCAACATCGTCGCGCTGCTGCTGCTGGCGGCACTCGCGGCCTGATCCAACGCGATCATGACGCTTGAAAGGGCGGCGGCACTTAGGTGTCGCCGCCTTTTTCTTGACGCTCGCGTAAAGGGGAAGCACATCGCCCCGAGTGAGTGACACCAAGACCCCCGAACAGCTCGTCGCCGGCCTGATCCGCCTGCTGACCGTCGCCCCCGCGGGCGAATACGCCTTCACCGGCAACCAGCAGCCCGGCGGCATCGGCCGCGTTTTTGGCGGGCAGGTAATCGCACAGGCACTCCAGGCCGCGCAGGCCAGTGCGCCCGAAGGGATGGAAGCACACTCGCTGCACGCCTATTTCCTGCGCGGCGGGCGCGAGGGCGTCGATATCGACTATGCGGTTGCCGCCGATTTCACCGGGCGCAGCTTCGCCAACCGCCGCGTCGTCGCCCGGCAGGCCGGCGAGGACGGGGAAGGCACGCCCATCCTCAACCTCACCGCCAGCTTCCAGCATCCCGAAGAGGGGCTGGAGCACGAAGACAGCCCCATGCCCGATGTGCCGCCGCCCGAGGACCTTCCCTCGGACATGGAGATGCGGAAGAAATTCCTCGAAAAAATGGGCGAGGTCCCGGAAGTCCAGCGCACACTTATGCTCCGCCCGCGCCCGATCGAGATGCGCACCAGTGGGAAGCTGCACTGGATGAACGCGGAGAAGAAGCCACCCCACGCGCACAGCTGGTTCCGCGCCGCCGCTGCGTTGCCCGACGATCCCGCGCTGCACCGCGCGGTTATCGCCTATGCCAGCGACTTCACGCTGCTCGGCACGTCAGCCCTCCCCCATGGCCTATCCTGGGCGCGGGGAGAGTTGAAGGGCGCCAGTCTCGACCATGCCATCTGGTTCCACCGTCCTGCGCGCGCCGACGAATGGCTGCTCTATGCCACCGACAGCCCGTGGTCGGGCGGAGGACGCGGCTTCAACCGTGGCCGCATCTTCAACCGCGCTGGCGATCTCGTCGCCAGCGTGGCGCAGGAAGGTGTGGTCAGGCGCTCCAAACGAACTTAGGCCCTGACATCAAGCTGCCAGAGGGGAAACATTCGATGCTCGCACCGCTGAAGGCGCTCGCCGCGCTGGTCCTTATGATCCCGACGGCTCCGCTGGCCGCGCAATCGGTGCTGGACGGCCAATTCGATTCCGCCATCCCGACGCTCGAAGCGACCATCGGCCACGCCACGGGCCAGCGGATTAGCGCGCCGGATGAGGTGACACGCTATCTCGAAACGCTCCACCGCGCCGCGCCCGAACGGACTCGCCTCGTGCAATACGCCACGAGCTGGGAAGGCCGCCCGCTGCACTATCTCGTGATTTCGAGCGCAACCAACATGAGCCGCCTCGAAGCGAACAAGGCGGCGATGGCTGCCGTGGCGCGCGGCGAAACCCCGCAATCCGGCACGCTGCCTGTGACGTGGCTTTCCTACGGCGTACACGGCAACGAGATTTCCAGCAGCGACGCCGCGCTGGCGGTGGCCTACCACCTCCTCGCCGCGCGCGGGAACGCGCAGGCCGACACCATTCTCACTAATAGTTACGTGGTCATCGACCCGAGCCAGAACCCCGACGGGCGCAACCGCTTCGTCACCGGCTTCCGTAGCGCGCTCGGCCTAGCCCCTTCGCCCGATCGCCACGCGGCGGAGCATGACGAGCAATGGCCCGGCGGCCGCCAGAACCATTACCTCTTCGACCTGAACCGCGACTGGTTCGCCCTCACCCAGCCCGAAACGCGCGGCAAGGTGGCGGCGCTGCTCGAATGGAACCCGGTCGTCTTCGTCGATGCGCATGAGATGGGCGGCGACGAGACCTATTATTTCCCGCCTGCTGCCGAGCCCTTCAACCCGAACATCACGCCGGGCCAGAAGGACAAGCAGGTACTCCTCGGCCGCGCGATCGCGCGCGAGTTCGATGCGCGCGGCATCCCCTATTTCACGCGTGAGGTCTATGACGCTTTCTATCCAGGTTATGGCGACACCTGGCCGACGCTCCACGGTGCCATCGGCGCGACGTTCGAGCAGGCCTCGGCGCGCGGTCTCGTCCTGCGACGCCGCGATGGCCAGCTGCTCACCTATGCCGACGGGGTGCGCAACCATTTCCTCGCCAGCATGGCCTACGCCGAAACGGTCGCCCGCAACGCCGACCGCTTTCTCGCCGACTATGCCGCCCACCGCCGCACCGCGCGCGATGAAGGGCGCGGGAGCTATGTGATCGACCTGGCGCAGCGTCGCTGGAACGCCGAAGCTTTGGGCCGCAGGCTGGCGGCTCAGGGGATCGAGGTGCAGCGCCTTGCTCCAGGCGTATCGGCTTGCGGCAAGCGCTATCCTGAGGGCGCTCTCGCCATCGACCGCGCGCAGCCTTCGGGACGGCTCATCCGCAGCCTCCTCGACCGTACCACCGCGCTCGACCCCGCCTTCGTGCGCCGCCAGGAAGAGCGCCGCGAGCGCGGCCAGCCGCACGAGCTTTACGACACCACCGCCTGGTCGGTCGGGCTGATGTCGGGCGTCGATGTCACCCAATGCTCGTCGCGCGTCACCGGCTCCCCGCTGGAGGCGTCCTCCCCCATCACCGCCTCGGCAGGGGGCATGGGCGACTTCGGTCTCGCCATTCCCTGGACCGATAGCGGTCAGGCGCAGCTCATCCTCGCCGCGCTGCGCGAAGGCATCGACGCTGGCGCAAGCGAACGCGCCTTCACCATTGGCGGCCGAGAATTCCCGCGCGGTTCGGTGATCGTGCCGCGCCGTTCGAACAGCCCCGAAGCACTGGCGCGGCTGGAGGAACTCACCCGCCAGATCGGCGCTGAAACCGTGCCGCTCGCCGAAAGCTGGGTCGAGGCCGGCCCCAATTTCGGCAGCGAAGCCTTCCGCCGCCTCGGCGCGCCGCGCGTGGCCATGGCATGGGACGACGGCATCTCGCCAACCTCCGCCGGATCGCTGCGCTACGTGATCGAGCGCAGGCTCGCGACGCCCGTCACCCCGATCCGCACCGGCACCCTGCCGCGCGCCAATCTCGGCAGTTACGACGTGCTCTTCATACCCGAAGGCTCGCTCGATATGGCAGCGCGCAAGGCGGTGCAGGCCTATGTCCAGCGGGGCGGTGTGGCGGTCATCGTCGGAACGGCACTTACCGGCTTCATCGAAGACGAGACGCGGCTGTTCAGCACCGCGCGGCAGGGCGCGCTCGGCAAGTCGCCGGAGGGCGATGGCGAAGTGGGCGAGGACGCTCCCGCAAGCGAAGGAACGGAAATCGTCTCGGCCGACGAATACGACGCGCTGATCGACGATCCCACCGAATTGCCCGACCGCCTCCCCGGCGCGCTGGTTCGCACCGTGGCCGATGCAAACCATTACCTCTCGTCAGGCTACGACGATGGACCGGTCGTCAGCGCGTCGGGGAGTTTGATCTTCACCCCGCTCAACCGCAAGGACGGCACGAACGTGCTGCGCTTCGCCTCGGCGGACGCACTGCTGGAAAGCGGCTATATCTGGGACGAGAATAGGCGCCAGATGGCATTCAAGCCCTACCTCCTGGCCGAGCGGAACGGTGGCGGGCTCGCCATCGGGTTCGCGCACGATCCTTCGCTGCGCGGCTATCTCGACGGGCTGGACCTGCTGATCGCCAACGCGATCCTGCTGGCCCCGGCCCACACGCGATAGGGTCTAGCCGCCGCGGCTCGATGCGGTCGCGGTGCGGCCTGCACGGCTGTTGAGGCTCCAGCCACGGCTGGTTTCGCCGAAGCCGGCCTTCTTGGCCATGGCCGAGGCGGCCTTGACCTTGGGCACGCTGCGCGCGGGCTGGAAGGCGCGCGATCCGGCGTAATACTTGCCCGGAGCGCCCGCATAGCCGAGCCGCACACCGCGGCTGGTCTGGTAGCCGCCGCCCGGCGACGAAAAGGCCGGTGCGGGACGCGTCGAGGACTTGCCCCACATATAGCCGACAAGGAACGGCATGAAGGACGGACCGCGGCGCGATTCCGTCGGCGACGTCGTATCGGAGGGGCTTTCCTGGCATTTACCCTCACCGAACTGCTGTTCGCAATCGGCCAGAGCTTCGAAACGCGGCGCTTCCTTTTCCGCAATGGCCAGCGCTTCCTCGCGCTTTTCGGCGCATTCGGCGCGGGTCATCCCGGTTTCCTTGGCGCAGGCGAAGACGTTCTCGAAGACCTGCACTTCCTCGCCATCCTGAGCGCTGGCGACGGGCATCGGTGCCTTGGCCTGTTCGGCCGCCGCCTCGCCGCAGCCGGACAGCAAGGCACCGCCACCCAGCGCGGCCATAGTGGTCAGCGCAACGCGGCCCGAACGCTTGCGGCGCGTTTTCGGCGTGATGTCGGAATTCGTCATTGGATGCCCCCAAAATCTCTATATGGATAAGGGCTATAGTTCGAAATTACTGACAAATTCCTTCCACGGGGGCGCAAGGGACATGATCCGCAAGGAATTGGGCGAGCGGCCCGACTGGCAAGAGGTCGCAAGGGCTAACGGTTTCGTCTTCCACCATGTCGATGGCGAAATCTATTGGGACGAGCGCGCCTGCTGGCAATTCACGCTCGACGAGGTGGAGAACCAGATCGAGGACCCCTCCACCGAACTCTACGCCCTGTGCCTCCAACTGGTCGACGAGGCGTGCGACAGCCAGCAGCTGATGGAACGCCTCGCCATTCCCGAAGACATGCGGGATCTCGTCGCCAACAGCTGGAAGAACGGCGATCCCTCGCTCTACGGCCGCTTCGACTTCGCCTATGACGGCAGCGGCCCGGCCAAGCTGCTGGAGTTCAACGCCGACACCCCCACCTCGATCTACGAGACAGCCTTTTTCCAGTGGCAATGGCTGGAGGACATGATCGAGTTGGGCCGCCTCCCCCAGCATGCAGACCAGTTCAATCGCCTGCACGAAGCGCTGATGGAGCGTTTCCAGGCGATCCTTTCGTCCGGCAGCCTCCTCCACTTCTCCGCCGTGGAGGACCATGTCGAGGACCGCGCCACCGTCGCCTATCTCGAGGATGTCGCAGGCCAGGCCGGCATGGAAACGCGCTTCCTCGACATTTCCGCCATCGGCGTGACCGAGGATGGGCGCTTCACCGATCCCGACGGCTACCGCATCGGCGCGCTGTTCAAGCTCTACCCGTGGGAGGACATGCTGCGCGAGAGCTTCGCCGAGCACGTTGCAGGCAGCGAGACTCTGTTCCTCGAACCCGCATGGAAGGCGATCCTTTCCAACAAGGCCATGCTCCCGCTCCTGTGGGAGCGCAACGAGGGCCACCCCAACCTCCTGCCCACCTTCTTCGAATACGCCCCCGAAGGCCGCGACCTTGCGCGCGGCCCCCATGTGCGCAAGCCCTTCTTCAGCCGCGAAGGCGCGGACATCTCGCTCTACGACGGCAACACCCGCCACCGCGGCCCGGACGAAGGCTACGGCGCGGAAGGCGCGATCGTGCAGGCCTACGCCCCCCTCGCCCGCAGCGGCGAGAACCACGCGGTCATCGGCAGCTGGATCGTGGGCGACGAAGCGGTCGCCATGTCCATCCGCGAAGACGCCAGCCCCATCACCCGCGACCTCGCCCGCTTCCTGCCGCACGTAATCCTGGGCTGAGCGGCGCTTTTCGCACCTGCAAAATAACACAAGCCAAACGCTTCGCTTTCGTGTAGGGGCGGCGCAAGCATGGTCGTGTGGATGCCGCGAGGCGGCGCGCGCGACCCTCTCGCCGCGACCCCAAGCGGCCTCACACATGCCCCTTTTTCCCAGCCCTGCGGCCTCTTGCCGCGGCGCTTTTGTATTGCGAGCCACGATGTCTTTCGAAACCCTGCCGCCGGTCATCGGCGAAGCCCTTGCCGCACGCGGTTATACCGACCTTACCCCAGTCCAGTCCGCCGTGATCGAAAACGAGGCGCGCGGGCGCGATCTCGTCGTGTCGGCGCAGACCGGCTCGGGCAAGACGGTCGCCTTCGGTCTCGCTCTTGCCGATGCGCTGCTGGCCGAAACCGCCAATCTGGCGCTTGTCGACAAGCCGCTGGCGCTGGTCATCGCGCCGACGCGTGAACTCGCCCTTCAGGTCAGCCGCGAGCTTGGCTGGCTTTATGCGGGCACCGGCCTGCGCATCGCGACCTGTGTCGGCGGGATGGATGCGAGCAAGGAACGCCGCGCGCTGCGGGCTGGCCCTGCCATCGTCGTCGGCACGCCGGGCCGCCTGCGCGATCACCTCGAACGCGGCGCGCTGGACCTGTCGGGCCTGGTCGGCGTTGTGCTCGACGAGGCGGACGAGATGCTCGACATGGGTTTCCGCGAGGATCTGGAAGAAATCCTCGACGCGACGCCCGAGGGCCGCCGCACGCTGTTGTTCTCCGCCACCATGCCGCGCCCGATCGAGCGGCTGGCCGAGCGTTACCAGACCAATTCGCTGCGCCTGAGCCTCGTCGGCCAGGACCGCGGCCATGGCGATATCAGCTACCAGGCGATCACCGTATCGCCCTCCGAGATCGAGAACGCGGTGGTGAACCTGCTGCGCTATCACGAGGCAGAGACGGCGATCCTGTTCTGCGCCACGCGCGATAACGTGCGCCGTTTCCACGCGACCCTTCAGGAGCGCGGCTTCGGCGTTGTGGCGCTGTCGGGCGAGCATTCGCAGTCCGAGCGCAACCAGGCGCTGCAGGCCCTGCGCGATCGCCGCGCGCGAGTCTGCGTCGCCACCGATGTCGCCGCGCGCGGGATCGACCTGCCGACGCTTAGCCTCGTCATCCATGTGGAAATCCCGCGCGATGCCGAGACGCTCCAGCACCGCTCGGGCCGCACGGGTCGTGCGGGCAAGAAGGGCACGGCGGCGATCATCGTGCCCTACAACCGTCGCCGCCGGGTCGAAGGCATGCTGCGCGGCGCGAAGATCGAAGCGGAGTGGATGGACGCGCCCACGCCCGAGATGATCCACAAGCAGGATCGTTCGCGCCTCTTGGAAATCCTCACCGCCGAGACCGAGTTCGAAGACCACGACCGCGAGCTGGCCCAGGAAGTCATGGCGAAACTCTCGCCCGAAGACATCGCCGCCTCGCTGGTGCGCGCGCATCGCGCCAAAATGCCGACGCCCGAAGAGCTGATCCCCAACACGCCCGAAGCGCGCGACAAGGCCAAGGCCGACCGCATCCGGCCGGGCTTCGAGGACGTCGTCTGGTTCAAGATCGGCGTCGGCCGCCGCCAGAACGCCGAAGCGCGCTGGATCCTCCCGCTGCTCTGCCGCCGCGGCCACATTACCCGCAACGAAATCGGCGCCATCCGCATCGGCCAGTTCGAAACCTGGTTCCAGGTGCCGACAGCGGTCGCCCCGAAGTTCGCCGAAGCGGTCGCCCGCACCGCCTCCTCCGAAGACGAGCAAGACGCGATCCTGATCGAGGAAGCGCCCGAAGGTCCGCGCATCGAAGCGCGCCAGAACCGCAAGGACTTCGGCGGCGGCTCGCGCTCCGGGAACGGCCCGCGCGTGCGCCCCAAGCCCTTCGGCAAGGGTCCGCGCAAAGGCCCGCATGGCGGCCCCGATGGCCCCGGCGGAAAAAAGCCCGGCAAGCCTTTCAAGAAAGGCCCCAAGCCTGCCGGCGCGAAGTTCGCGGGCAAGAAGTTCGCCGGTAAGGGCAAACCGCGCGGGAAACGCGACCTCTAGCGGAAAGCCGCCTTTGGAAAATACCTAAAGGCTTGATCTTGCCGCTTTTATCGGCACACTCCCTCTGTTCGAGGTTGGAACCGCGCCACATCACGATGCGCTCGGCGGCCTCGACGCAGGAGGAGAGGTTGCTATGGCGAGGCCTGACAAGGGCAGCGATGTTTCGCTGCTGTCGAACGACACCCTGAGCTTTTCGAATGTTTACGTGCTGGGCGACAGCCTGGTGGATTCCGGCAATGTGCTGGGGTTGCTGGACTGGTACAATCTCGACGGCTGGCTGCTGCCGGAAGGCGCGCCAGTTCCGGAAGACGGCTATTTCGAAGGGCGTTTCACCAACGGCTATACCTATGCCGACCTGATCGCGAACCGCTATGTGGGTGCGCCGACCGAGGCGGTGTTCCCCTATGGCTATGACGATGTCCTCTTCGGCTGGCCTGTGGCCCCTTTTGCCCGCGACCCTATCGGCAATAGCCTCAACTTCGCCTATGGCGGCGCGCAGGTGTTCCGTGACGGGTCTTTCCTGCCCGGTATCGACGGTCAGACCGACGCTTTGCGCGACGCGGTCGATGGGCGCTTTGGCGCGCAGGATCTCGCCATCATCTCGATCGGCGGCAACGATGTGCGCGAGCTGGCGCCGGCCAGCGGTACCGTGACCGGCCGCGATCTTGCCATGCTCGATATCCAGCGTTCGGTTGCAGAACTGCTCAGCGAAATGAGCCAGCTTGCAAGCGACGGGCTGAAGACGATCATGCTGACCGGCATGCCCGATGTCGGCCTGATCCCCGAATACGATGCCAACCGCGATGGCCGATTGGACAGCGGGGAACAGTTCCGCGCCGAATTGGCCAGCGAATATTCCGCCTATTTCGACTTCCTCGTCCGCACCGAAGTCATCCCCCAGCTGGAAGCGCTTGGCGTAACCGTCCATTACACGCCGCTGCTCGACATCACCGATGCCAACGGGAATGTGATCGAGGAAGGTGCCCTTTCGCTCGTGTTGCCGACGATTGCCGCCCTGAACGGGATCACCGTCGAACAGATCGAGGCCGACCCGCTGGCCTATGCCGACCTCATCTATTTCGATCCGATCCATCCCACCGCGCAGGTGCATGCGCTGGTCGGCTCCTACATGCATGCCCGCATGGAAGGCACCGAATGGATCGAGATCATGCCAATGGACGAAAGCGCGCTCCTGCGCAGCTTCACCGGCGTCATCGATTTCGCCGGAGAAACCGACAGCTTCGGCATCCGGCTGCAGAAGGGCGAGACCTATACCATCGAGGTACTGGGCATGAGCACGCTCGGGACCGACGGTAGTCTTGCCGACCCCTGGCTGCAGCTGGCGGACAAGTCGGGTAACGCCGTCACGCAAGGCTTCACCTTGACTTCAGGCAACGACAGCGGCCTGGGCTTCGACGCGAGCTTCACCTTTACCGCCAACGCATCGGGCCGATTCACGATCACCGTTGGCGCAGAAGGCAGCCTGACCGGGAGCTATGTCGTGCAGGTCGGGACCGCACAGGTCTCCGCCACCCTCGCCGCCCAATCCGCTCCGGAAACCTCGCTCGATATCGCAAGCGCCTTCGAGCTTTCCGAACCCGCCATGGCGGAGCCTGTTTACGCCGATCACGGGGCCAAGGCCTGGGGCGCCATCGATCCGATGGACATCTATATCTACTAAGCGATGCGGGGGCGGCCTTGCCGGTCGCCCCCGAACTTACCCGCCCGCGTGGTAGAAATCGTAGATCTGCTGGGCCACACCAGCGCTGATGCCGGGCGCGCGTTTGAGGTCGTCGAGCGCGGCGGCGCGGACCTTTCCGGCCGTTCCGAAGTGTAGCAGCAGCGCGCGTTTCCGCGCCGGACCGATGCCGGGGATTTCGTCCAGCGGCGAGGCGGTGATGGCGCGGCTGCGCTTTGCGCGGTGGGCGCCGATGGCGTAGCGGTGGACCTCGTCGCGCAAGGTCTGGAGGTAGAAGAGGAGCTGCGAATTGACCGGCAGCGTCTTTTCCCGCCCGTCGGGAAAGTGGAACACCTCGCGCCCCTCGCGCCCGTGATACGGCCCCTTGGCGATCCCGATGACAGGAACCTGCTCGGCAATGCCGAGGTCCTCCAGCACCGCCATCACCGATGACACCTGCCCCTTGCCGCCGTCGATCAGCAGCAGGTCGGGCCAGATCGCCTCGTGACCCTTGCCGCTCGAAGCCGCTTCGCTGTCGCGCTCGGTTTCGGCAAGCTTGCGGAAGCGGCGGGACATGACCTCGCGCATCATGCCGAAGTCGTCGTTTGTCTGCGCGCTCTTGATGTTGAACTTGCGGTACTGGCCCTTCTCGAAACCCTCGGGACTGGCGACCACCATGGCGCCCAGCGCCTTGTCGCCCTGGATATGGCTGTTGTCATAGATCTCGATACGCTGGGGCGGTTCCTCCAGTTCGAGGAAGTCGGCCAGTTCGCGCAGGCGCTGGGCCTTGGTCCCGCTCTCGGCCAGCCGCCGTTCGAGCGATTCCACCGCGTTGCGCTGGGCTTGGCTCATCAGCTTGCGCCGGTCGCCGCGCTGCGGGATCGAGATGGCGACCGCGTGGCCGGCCTTTTCCGCCAACGCCTCGGCTATCAATTCCTGTTCGGCAAGTTCGCGGTCGACGAGGATTGTCCGCGGTGGCGGCACTTCCTCGTAGAATTGCAGGAGGACGTCCGACAGCACCTCATCATGCTCGAGATCGCCTGTGTTCTTGGGGAAGAAGGCCTTGTGCCCCCAGTTCTGCCCGCCGCGGATGAAGAAGGCCTGCACGCCGATCTGCCCGCCCTTCGCGGCCAGCGCGAAGACATCCGCATCGCCTACGCCGCTGGCGTTGATTGCCTGGCTTCCCTGGATGAAGGTCGCCGCGCGCAGCCGGTCGCGCAGGATCGCGGCGGTCTCGAAATCGAGGTCCTCAGCGGCCTTGGCCATCTGCTTTTCGATATTGGCCTGCACCGCGCTGGACTTGCCCGAGAGGAAGTCTTTCGCCTCGTTGACGAGGCTTTCGTACCCCGCCTCGTCGATCCGGCCTACGCAGGGCGCGCTGCAGCGCTTGATCTGGTAGAGCAGGCAGGGCCGGTCGCGGTTGTTGAAGAAGCTATCGGTGCAGGACCTCAGCAGGAAAAGTTTCTGCAGCGCGTTCAGCGTCTTGTTGACCGATCCCGCGCTGGCGAAGGGGCCGTAGTAATTGCCCTTGGCCCGCCGCGCGCCGCGATGCTTCTGGATACGCGGGAAGGCATGGTCGGCGCGCAGGAGGATGAACGGGAAGCTCTTGTCGTCGCGCAGCAGCACGTTGAACGGCGGCCTGTAGCGCTTGATCAGCTGCGCCTCGAGGAGCAGCGCCTCGGCTTCCGAGTTCGTCACCACGATTTCCATCGCGCGGCACTGGCTGACCATGCGCTGGAGCCGGTTGGAAAGCCCCTTCACCTGCGTGTAATTCGCTACCCGCGCTTTCAGGCTGCGCGCCTTGCCGACATAAAGCACGTCGCCGCGCGTATCGAGCATGCGATAGACGCCGGGGCGCGGCTTCAAGGTCTTTACTGTCTCGCGGATGGCGGCGATGCCCGTCTCCAGGTCGGGCTGCGCGCTGGCCACGGTCTTGGTGGCGCGCTCCTCGTGGAAACGCTCCTTGCCTCTCGGATCGTGGGGGGAACCTGCCTTGCTGCGCGACATGCGGGTGGAGATAGTGCGGAGAGCCGTCTTGTGCAAAGCGATGTTTGCCGCCATCCCCTGCCGTCATGGACGGACAGGTACAGGCACCCCCGCGCACGGTCGGCTTCTGGGGCACGGCGCTCTTCCCGGTGAACGGCATGATCGGGGCCGGCATTTTCGCCATGCCCGCGATCCTCGTGGCGGCGGTGGGCGATTTCGCGCCCTGGCTGATCCTTGCCGGCGGACTGCTGTTCGCGCCGCTGATCCTCGTCTTCGCGTGGTTGGCCGCGCGGTTCGAGCATTCGGGTGGTCCGGTCCTTTATGGCGAGGCGGCGTTCGGGCGCTTCGTCGGCTACCAGGCGGGCTGGATGCGCTACATGAGCGCGATCGTGACCGTGGCGGCGAACACGCATGTCATGGTCGCCTATCTCGCGGCCCTTTTTCCGGTCCTCGATCCCGATTACATGCGCGCGGGCGCGGTTGCGACGATCATCGCCATCCTCACCGCGATCAACCTCTTCGGCATGCGCAAATCGGTCGGCGCGCTGGGGGTGATGACGGTGCTGAAGCTCGCCCCGCTGGCGCTGCTGCTCGGCTCCGCGCTGCTTGCGGGCACGAACGATGTCGGCTTCGTTGTGCCGCAGTTCAGCCAGGTCGAGACGGTGGTGCTGCTGCTCTATTACGCCTTCATGGGCTTCGAGACGGTGACGCTTCCCGCAGGCGAGATGCGCCAGCCGCGCCGCGACGTGCCGCTTGCGCTGCTGACCACTCTGGCGGCGGTGACGCTGCTCTACATGGCAATCATCTGGGCCTATCTCGCCATCGGCCCCGGCACGGGCGGCGAGGACAACGCGCTGGCGGGTGCAGCCGAAGTGACCATGGGCCGCTTTGGTGCCGTGGCCATCGTCTTCGCCGCGGCTTTCAGCATTGCGGGCAACAATTTCCAGGGCGGCGTGACCCTCCCCCGCATGACCTACGGCATGGCCGAGCGTGGCATGCTGCCTGCCTGGTTCGAGAAGGTCAGCCCGCGCTGGCAGACGCCCTCCAACTCGATCCTGTTCTACGGCGGCGCGGCCATCGCTTTCGGTTTCTGGGAAGGCTTCGAGGCACTCGCGCTGGCCGGAACGTTGACGCGGCTCTTCACCTATCTCGTCAGCGCCGCGGCGCTGCCCGTGCTGGAAAAGCGCGATGGCGAGGTGAACGTCACGCACTCCGTGGTGGCCCTGCTCGCCTTCGTCAGCACAGCCTGGGTGGCGAGCCATGCGGACATCCAGTCCTGGCTCACTTTCGGCGGGCTCTTTGCCGGCGGCACGCTGCTCTATTTCCTCGCCGCACGGCAGGCGCCGGACTACGCGCTCGACGAGGCATAGATGGCCGACAACTATGACGCGATAATCCTCGGCGCGGGTGCGGCCGGGCTGATGTGCGCCGCGCGCGCGGGCCAGCGCGGACGCCGGGTGCTGGTGCTCGAGAAGGCAGAGAAGCCGGGCAAGAAGATCCTGATTTCCGGCGGCGGGCGCTGCAATTTCACCAATATCGGCGCTGGCCCGGCCAACTATCTGTCGGGCAATCCCCATTTCGCCAAGTCGGCGCTCGCCCGCTACACCCCGCGCGATTTCCTCGAACTGGTCGAGAGCTATGGCATCGCCTGGCACGAGAAGACGCTGGGCCAGCTGTTTTGCGACGGGTCCTCGAAGCAGATCGTCGAGATGCTGCTGGAGGAGTGTGCAAAAGGCGACGTCGAGATCCGATGCAACGCCGAGGTCAGCGCGGTCGAGCATGCGGACGGGCGCTTTGCCGTCATGGCGAGCGGGCAAGTGGCTACGGCGCCCAGCCTCGTCATTGCAACCGGCGGCCCCTCCATCCCCAAGATGGGCGCGACCGGCTTCGCCTACGATCTTGCGCGCCAGTTCGGCCTCAAGGTGGTCGAGCCGCGACCCGCCCTCGTCCCGCTTACTCTTGGCGGCGAGGAAGTGCTTTTCCGCGAGATTTCGGGCGTGTCCGCACCGGTTGTCGCCAGCGCTGGCAAGACCAGCTTCCCCGAGGCCGCGCTCTTTACCCACCGCGGCCTCTCGGGCCCCTCGATCCTGCAGATCTCCTCCTACTGGAAGCCGGGCGAGGCGATCGCCATCGACTTCCTGCCGGGCTCGACCGGCGACTGGCTGCTCGACGCCAAGCGCGACAATCCGCGCGCCACTATGCGCTCGATCCTGCGCGATGCCCTGCCCGACCGGCTGGCCGACATCCTTGCCGAAAAGCTCGGCGTGGAAACCGAGCTCGGCAATGCCAGCGACAAGGCGCTGCGCCGCGCGCAGGAGCAATTGAGGCGCTGGAGCTTCCGCCCCTCGGGCACCGAAGGCTTCGCCAAGGCCGAGGTCACGGTCGGCGGCATTGCGACCACCGAGCTGTCCTCAAAGACCATGGAAGCGAAGAAACTCCCCGGCCTCTACGCCATCGGCGAGGCGGTCGACGTGACCGGCTGGCTGGGCGGATACAACTTCCAATGGGCCTGGGCGAGCGGCGTTGCGGCGGGCGAGGCGCTCTAAGCCCCTGTAACCGCTACGGCACGCGCTGACCGGCGCGGCAAGTTGACCGGAATGGCGGCTCTGCTAGCCTCCTCGCCTTCGTGCACTCGCAATAGCGGGGCGCTTGCAGGAGAGCCTGATGCAGCAATTGCAAGGCATGGATGCCAGCTTCGTTGCGCTGGAAACGCGCAATTCGCCGATGCACATCGGTTCGATCCTGATCTACAATCCCGAAACCGCGCCCGGCGGCTTCGTGCGGTTCAAGGATATCCTGTCCTTCATTGAAAGCCGGTTGCAGCTCTCCACCACCATGCGCCAGCGGCTGGTGCGCGTGCCCTTCGACCTCGACTATCCCTACTGGATCGAGGACCCCGATTTCGATCTCGAATACCATGTCCGCCACGTGGCGCTGCCCAAGCCCGGCGACTGGCGGCAGCTCTGTATCCAGGCCGCGCGGGTCTTTGCCCGCCCGCTCGACCTGTCGCGTCCGCCGTGGGAGATCACCGTCGTGGAAGGACTGGACGGGGTCGAGGGCGTGGCCACGGGCAGCTACGCCTACATCACCAAGGTCCACCACGCCGCAATCGACGGCATGAGCGGGATCGACCTGATGGAGGCGACCCACACGCTGCGCCCCGACCAGCCTCCGCCCGACACGCCCGATACGTGGAAACCGGAGAAGCTGCCCAACCCGGTCGAACTGCTCGGCCGCAGCTACATGAACGCGATCACCAATCCGCTCAAACAGCTGGAAGTGGCGGCCAAGGCCGCGCCGGGGCTCGCCAACGCGCTCAAGGGGCTGGCGGCAAAGGAGTTCGACGTCTCGACCGAGATGATCGCGCCCAAGACGCGCTTCAACCGCAAGATTTCGCCGCACCGCGTGGTTGAGGGGATCAGCGTGCCGCTGGCCGATATCAAGGCGATCCGGACGGCAGCCGAAGGGGCCAAGGTCAACGATGTCTTCCTCGCCATCATCGGCGGAGCCATGCGGCGTTATCTCGAGGATAAGGGCGAGCTGCCCAAGAAGACGCTGACGGCCATGGCCCCGATTTCGGTCCGAGCGAAGGACGAGAAGAACGCCATGGGCAACCAGGTGGCGGCCATGATCGCCCCGCTCGGCACGCATATCGCGGACCCGGTGGAGCGGCTGGAGTGGGTCCACAATCGCACCAAGAACTCCAAGGCGATGACCGACGCGCTGGGTGCGCGCAACATGACCGAGATGAGCAAGGCCAGCCCCGCTCTGTTCATGGCGCTGGGGGCACAGCTCTACACCCGCCTCAGCCTTGCCAATCGCGGCGTCGGGCCGATATTCGCCACCGTCGTCACCAATGTGCCCGGCCCGCCGATCCCGATCTATTCGGCCGGTGCGCGGATGGAGAGCATGCTGGGGCTGCTGTGCCTGACCGACGGCCTCGGCCTCGGCCATGTGGTGCAAAGCTATACCGACGAGGCCACCATCGCCTTCACCGCCGATCGCGAGATGATGCCCGATCCGGAATTCTATCGCGAATGCATGGAGTTGAGCTTCGAGGAGTTGCGCGACGCGGCAAAACTTGCGGATAAGATAGCTCCGGCTACCAAAAAGAAACCATCTTCGCCTACAAAGCGAAAGACCAAGCCCGCCGCTCAGAAGCGGGCCGCTCCAACCAGAAAATCGCCCGCAAAGGCCGCTCCGAAGAAGGCCGGCGCGAAGAACGTCACAGCGGGCACGAAAAAGGTCGCCAGCGGTAAGAAGGCTGCCCCGACAGGGAAAGGAAGATCCACGACATGACGGCACTTGCCCCCGCGACAAGCCCGGCCCGACCGCCCAGCCGCTTGCTGACGCTCGCCGAACCCGGCCGCGCTTTCGGCGAACTCGCCAGCTTCTATGCGCTGCGCCCCCTGCTGGGCCAGCTTCCGCGCGGCGACGGACATGGTGTGCTCGTGCTGCCCGGCTTCATGGCGTCGGATTATTCGACCGGCCCCTTGCGCCGCCTGCTCGCCGATCTCGGCTATGACGCAGTGGGCTGGAAGCTGGGTCGCAACGTCAAGGTCGACAACGCCCGGATCGAGGCGATGATGGCCTGCGTGGAGGAATTGCACGATCGCACCGGCCGCCCGATCAGCATCGTCGGCTGGAGCCTTGGCGGTGTGTTCGCGCGCGAACTGGCCAAGATGGCGCCCGAGAAGGTCCGCCTCGTGATCAGCCTCGGCTCGCCGATCAGCGACGATCGCGGCCACACCAACGCCGCCCGCCTGTTCGAATTGCTCAACGGCAAGGAACCCGAACCGCTGCGCGACGGCGGCTTCCAGGGCCTTGGCGATGCCCCGCCCGTCCCCACCACCTCGATCCTCACCCGGACCGACGGCGTGGTGCACTGGCGCGGCTCGGTACAGTGCGGCGATCGCGAGGATTGCGAGAATATCGAAGTGGTGGCCAGCCATTGCGGGCTCGGCGTCAACCCGGCGGTCGTCTATGCCGTCGCCGACCGGCTGGCACAGGAAGAAGGCGCGTGGAAACCCTTCCGCGCGCAAGGGCTCGCCAGCCTGTTCTTCCCGCGCCGCGCGCTGAACTGACGGCCTAGAACGCCTTTCGTATATCGATGCCGAGGTAGCGTCCGGTCGGATCGATCCGCAGCGGATCGTAGGCGGCCGGCACTTCGCCCGTCTCGTCGGTAATGCGGCGGCGCGCGTCGAACACGTTGTCGATCAAGAAGGCGAGCCGCAGGTCCTTCATCCAGCCGTCCTCCGTCTCGAAAACCTCGCCGAGATTGGCGAAGAGGCGGATGTCGAAGGTGGCGAGATCATCGAAAAAGAGATCGCTCGAGCCGGGGAAATCGCCCCCGCGCACCACGGCGTCGCCCACATAATTGCCGGACAGGCGCAGCCCGTAACCTTCCCAAAAGATGCCGCCTTCCAGCCGCGCGGAGTGGCGCGGGATCGCCCCGCTGCCCAGCACGAAGCCGTTGAGCTGGTCGAACAGCGGTCCGGTCTGTGAAAGCAGCACCTCGTTTTCCAGCGTGATATTGTGGTTGAGGCTGAGGAAATAGCGCGGCCGCGTATCCTGCGAATTGCCGCCGCCGAACATGCGCATCATGCCGCCCCGCCCGCGCCGCTGGCCCTGCTCGCCTTCCTGTGCGCCGCCTTGTGCGCTGCACATGCGTTCGCGCAAGGCCGCCAGTTTCGCGGGATCGATTTCGCCATCCTCGCCCTTCAAGCGGGCGAGCATCTGTTCGGGCAAGCCGTCGAGCTTGGGCGGATCGGCGCAGATCGCCGCGCGCATGGCGGCAAAGCGCTCGCCGCGCTGCTCGGCTTCCGCGCCGCAGAACCGCTGGCGGGCCGCCGCGATCTTTTCCGGATCGGGATTGCCGTTTTCGTCGAGCAGACGCGTGCGGAACTGTTCGGGGATCTGCGACAAATCGGGCGTCTCGCCCTCGGGCACCTTGCAGAAGGCCACGCGGATGGCCTCCATGCGGGCCGGATCGAAGCCGCCTCCGCCTGAGCCACCACCTGGACCGCCACGGCGCGCGGCATCCTCACCCCCACCCTGCGGCGGACCACCGCGACGCTCACTGCGCTCGGGCTCTTTGCCGATCTGCCCGCGCACGTTGAAACCGAAGGAGAGGATCCGGCTGCGGGTCTCGTAAAGCGTCAGCGGACGGCGATCGATGGCGAGCAGATCGCCCGCTGCATCGCGTGTCACCCGGTCGGGGAAAGCTTCCTCGAAGGCCGAGCTGAACGCCGGTGTCGAGGTCACGTCGCGCGAGCGGTTGATGCCGTAATCGACGTTGAGACGCGCGTCGTCCCAGAACGGCAAGCCCCAGTTCGCGCCGAATTTCCAGTCGGCCTGTGTCTCGGCGGCAAGGTTCGGGTTGCCGCCCGTGACCAGCGTTGCGAGCACCGTGTCGCCGGTGCGGTAATCGAAGACGGTTGCGTTCAACTCCTCGATCAGCGGGCTGCCGAGATTGGTCAGCGAAGGCGCAACCTCGCGCCATATCCGCGTCGCGCTGAGATTGAGGTTGTCGAAGGGCGACCAGTTCGCACCCAGGCTCCAGTTGGCGAGCGTCCCGAAGTCCGAAAGGTCCTCCACCCCGCCGGTCGCCACCAGTGTCACGTCGCCGATTGCGCCC
Organism: Qipengyuania aurantiaca; assembly: GCF_019711375.1. NCBI lineage: Bacteria > Pseudomonadati > Pseudomonadota > Alphaproteobacteria > Sphingomonadales > Erythrobacteraceae > Qipengyuania > Qipengyuania aurantiaca. The sequence goes on along the minus strand of NZ_CP081295.1, from coordinate 1,991,023 downwards.
AGCGGGCCGCCGCGGCGCGCAATCGGGGCTGCCACAGTCAGGCCTGCGTTGAGGCGGCGGCGCGTCAGGCCGAAGTCCTCGTCGGCGCGCGTGTCCTCGCTTTCGATGCGCTTCCAGTCGAAGCCGAGGTCGAGTGTGGTGCTGAGTTCGCCGGCGGGGAGCTGGAGCGGGAAGCCGTTCAAGGTCGCCTTGTTGACCGTGGTGTAAGTGCGGCTGCGCGCCGTATCGAAGCCGCTCGCGTCGTTGCGGTCGATCTCGGTCTGCGAATTGGCGTAAGTGTTGTCGCTGGTGAAGGTCGCGTTCCACGCGCCGAAAGGCTGGTTCACCGTCAGGCCTGCGGAATAGCTGTCGCTTTCGCCACGCCGCTCCAGCACGGTCACGCCATCGGTGGCGAGGCCGGAAAGGCTCAAGCTCTCGCCGTAATTGACCGTGCCGTTGAGACTGAAGGACGTGCCGCTCTCGATGACCGCACGCGCGTAATTGGCTTCCAGCTGCACGGCCATCGTGTCCGAGACGAGGCTGCGAAACTGAGCCTGGTCCTCCGCGCCGGGCGTGGTCAGACCGCGCTCCGCCTCGGTCAGCAGGCTGCGATCCTCGACATCGAGATTGAGGTTCAGCCGCCCCTTCTCGCCAATCCGCAGCCAGGTCAGTTCCTGCTCGTTGCGCGAATAGCCGCCGTCTTCGGGCTGTTCGTATTCGACCTCCGCCGTAAGGGCCTGAAAATTGGGCTTGAGGACGATGTTCACCACCCGCTGATCGGGCGAATAGCCGAAGCGCTGGGCGACTTCCTCGGGAAAAACCTCGACCTTGGCGACGCTTTCGGGTGGGTAGCTGCGGAATTCGCGCCAGCTCGACACACGGATGCCGTTGATGAGGAAAACCGGACGTCCGCCCCCGCGTCCGCCGCGCGCGCCGCTATCGGTGGCAGGGGCAATCGCGGCGATCACATCGGCGATGGAATTGGCGCCGAAGGCCGCGATGTCGGCCTCGTCATATTCGGCGAGCGGCGGCTGGTCGATGACGAGCTGGCCCTTGAGCCGGGTGCCATAGACGACGATATCGCCGTCCTCGTCCATTTCGGCTGCCGCTTCGGGTCCGCCCTCATCGGCCGGTTCGTCCTGCGCACTTGCGACAGGCACCTGCCACACCCATATGGCGGTAAGCGCCAAAAGCGCGGACTTGCGGGACATTTTCATCAAGCTTCAGGTCTTTCGATCGTAAGGTCGTCAGGCCCCCTCGCCTCGGTTCTTCGCGAAAGCACGGTCTTCCGCAAGGAATTGCGTGTATCGGTTCGTCGCGGAAGGTGGCTTGCTTGTTGGGGAATGCCAGACTCTTCCCTTTTATCCCGCCTGCCGCTATGGGCGCGCGACATCACTCGACCAACTGCATGACTTAAGGACACGAATGGCCAAAGAAGAACTTCTCGAAATGCGCGGGCGCGTTGTGGAACTGCTGCCCAACGCCATGTTCCGCGTCGAGCTCGAGAACGGCCACGAAGTGCTCGGCCACACGGCGGGCAAGATGCGCAAGAACCGCATCCGCGTGCTTGTGGGCGACGAGGTCCTGTGCGAGCTGACGCCCTACGATCTGACCAAGGCGCGCATCACCTACCGCTTCATGCCCGGTCGCGGTGGACCCGGCCAGGGCCCCGGTCCGCAGTAAGACCCGGTGGGCAAGCCCACTCTCATCCTCGCATCCGCCAGCCCGCGCCGCCGCGAACTTATCGCGCGGCTCGGCTTGACGCCGGACGCCATCGCCCCTGCCGACATCGACGAAACGCCCCATAAGGGCGAGCTTCCGCGCGACTATGCCAAACGCATGGCGCGCGAGAAGGCCGATGCGGCCGCCAGCGTAGAGGGCTTCGTGCTGGCGGGTGATACGGTTGTGGCCGCCGGTCGCCGCATCCTGCCCAAGGCCGAGGACGAGGCAACCGCGCGCCAGTGTCTTGAACTTTTGTCCGGCCGCCGCCACCGCGTGCTCTCGGCCATTGCCCTGCGCGCGCCCGACGGCACAATGCGCGAGCGGCTGAGCGAAACCGTGGTCCTCTTCAAACGGCTGAGCGCAGAAGAGATCGACGCCTATATCGCCAGCGGCGAATGGGACGGGAAAGCGGGCGGCTACGCCATCCAGGGTCTTGCCGAAGGTCTCGTCACACGCATCCAGGGCAGCCATTCGGGCGTCGTCGGCCTGCCGCTGTACGAAACGCGCGCGCTGCTGAAGGCGGCGGGGTTCCCAATTGCCTGAATGGCTGGTCGAGGAGGGCGTGGGCGAGACCCGCGCGATCCTGCTCGACGGTGACACGGTGCTGGCCGCGAAATGCCGCTGGCCGGGCGAGCTTTACGCGGGACAAGCGATTGCCGCGAAACTGAGCGCCAAGCGTGGCACGCGGGGCTCGGCAACCACACCGGAAGGCCGCGAGGTGCTGGTCGACAAGCTTCCGCGCGATGCAAGCGAGGGCGCCACAATCGACTTCGTCGTCACCCGCGCCGCCATGACCGAGCGAGGGCGCTACAAGCTGCCTGCCGCGCGGCCCGCCGCGGCCGTGACGACGGGTGAAGACGTTTTCGAAAGCGGGAAGCGCGTCCGCCGTTTTCCTGCCGGGACATGGGAAGAAGTCTGGCACGCTGCCAGTTCGGGCGAGATCGCCTTCGACGGCGGTTCGCTGCTCTTTGCGGTCACTCCGGCCATGACCCTTGTCGATATCGACGGCGCTCTCGACCCGCGCACGCTGGCACTCGCCGCTGTCGGGCCGCTGGCTGAAGCCTTGCGGCAGTTCGATCTGGGCGGTTCCATCGGGGTCGACTTCCCGACCCTCGAAACCAAGGCCGACCGCAAGGTCGTGGACACGGCGCTGGAAGAGGCGCTGGCGGGCTGGCCGCACGAGCGCACCGCGATGAACGGCTTCGGCTTCGTCCAGATCGTCGCGCGGCTGGAAGCCCCCTCGCTGCTCCACCGGTTCGCTACCTCGCGCACCGGTATGGCAGTGCGCATGGCGCTGCGGCGGGCAGAGATGGTCGAAGGGGCCGGGGTGACCCTGCTTACGGTGCATCCCGCGCTCAAGGCGAAGCTCAAACCCGACTGGATCACGGAGGTCCAGCGCCGGACGGGCCGCCCCTTGCAGATAGAGACCGATCCCGCCCTTGCCATCGAAGCCGCCACTGCCCAGATCGTGAGCCATGAGTAAGCCCTGCCCGATCTGCAAGAAGCCGCGCACCGAAAAGCACGCTCCCTTCTGTTCCGACCGCTGCCGCGACCGCGATCTCGCGCAATGGTTCGGCGATGGCTACGCCGTGCCGGGCCGGCCTGCCCTGCCCGAAGAAATCGCCGCCGAAGTGGTCAAGCCACAGGACGATTGAATTAGGCCCTTGCCAAGCGCGCGCGGCTTCGCCATAGGCGCGCACTCCAACCGCTGGCGAGCCCCACGAGAGGCCGCAGCGACGGTAAGCCCGGGTAGCTCAGTTGGTAGAGCATGCGACTGAAAATCGCAGTGTCGGCGGTTCGAATCCGTCCCCGGGCACCACTTCTCCCGATCACTTATCTCCCAGCGATTCGATAAGCGCGCAGACCTCGTCCAGCGCGGCGAAGTCTTTCGGCCTGCTGAGGCGATAGACGGGGCATTGCGCAACGATCTGCGCCGCCAGACCGCCCTGCTGCCCCCACGCGCCCAGCGCATCGAGCATTTCGGGCCGATACATCGTCTCGCGCATTGCGGTCTCAAGCGCTTCCGCGCCGTTCAGTCGTGTGAGATCGAGGCTGTCCGATTCTTCGAGCGAGACGATGGCATGAAGATCCTGCGCCCCCTCCCCCGCCCGGTGCCTTGGCGCGGCGCAATGGAACTTGTCGTCGCGGAAATAGTCGCGTTGCAGCACCGCCTCCTGCCAGCCGAACCGCTCGATAGCCTCGCGCCAAAGCTTGATTCGCGCCGAGGAAGGATAAATCCGTGCTTTCTCTTCCCCCGGTTCGATGCGGCTGAGGTCGTCCGCCACCAGCCGCGCCCCGCGCGCACAGAGAGCTGCGGCCATGGTGCTCTTTCCGGCGCCCGCATCGCCGCACAACAGGACGGTCCGTCCGCTCACCTCTACCGCGCTGCCGTGCCACATTGCGTGCCCGCGCTGGTAGCCGAGCGCGCCCCAGGCGCTGCCCAACGTAAAGAGCCGCAGCTCGGGCAAATCCGCCGTCAGCCCCGGGTGAAGCCGGATCGTGTGGCCGCCCTCGACTTGCCAGCCGCCGATCCCCTCGATGGCGAAACGCAAGCTCTCTCCCACGGCGACGCTGCCGTCGCTAGGACAATCGGGGCACGGCTCGTCGGACAGCACAATGCGCACATCTGGACTGCCTCCAGCGCTCGCAAACGCCGCCCATTCCGGCAGTTCGATCTGCGAGGCCACCTGCAAGCCCGAATGGCGATAGTTGAACGATCCTTGCATGACCCTGCCATTGCTGCCCAAGCCGCCATCCACAGGCAAGCTTTGCCTTGGCGCGTCTCCACGCTATCGCGCTCATTATGCACGAAGAAACCGCCAGCGCGCTCTCCGCCTTCGACATCGCTGCCCTGCTCGTGGTGGCCTCCGCCCTTTTGGGCTGGTTCAACCATCACTTCGTCAAGCTGCCCCATGTCATCGGGCTGACCGTGATGGGCGCGGTGGCGGCGATCGGCCTGATGGCGGTCGATGCGATCATTCCGGGCATTACGCTCGACAATTGGGTCGCCGACACGCTGGAGCAGATGAACTTCACCGAGACGCTGCTGCAGGGGATGCTGAGCTTCCTGCTGTTTGCTGGCGCGCTCCATGTCGATCTCGACCGGCTGAAGGTGGCGTGGCTTCCGGTCCTGCTGCTGTCGACGGTCGGGGTGATGATTTCGACCGTCCTGGTTGGCCTTGCCATGTGGGGTGTGGGTTCGCTGATCGGCCTTAGCTTCGCACCGATCTGGTATTTCGTCTTCGGCGCGCTGATCGCTCCGACCGACCCGGTGTCCGTCCTCGGCGTGCTCAAGGAAGAGAACGTGCCCAAGTCCCTGCAAAGTGCGGTGGCGGGAGAAAGCCTGTTCAACGACGGCGTTGGCATCGTCGTCTTCATCATCCTGCTGGGCGCAGCGGTGAGCGGGAGCGAATTCTCCTTCCTTGAAGGCGCGGAGCTGTTCGCCATCGAGGCGGGTGGCGGCATCCTCGTCGGCCTTGTCGCCGGGTACTTGGGCTATCGCGCGCTCGCCGGGATGGACGAATACACGCTGGAGGTGCTGATTACGCTGGCGGTCGTCATGGGCGGCTATGCGCTATGCAGCCAGCTGCATATTTCCGGCCCGCTGGCGATGGCAGTGGCCGGTCTCCTGATCGGCAATCACGGCGTAACCTACGCGATGAGCGATGTGACGCGGGATTACCTGCTGAAATTCTGGGAATTGCTGGACGAGCTCCTGAACTCGGTCCTGTTCCTGCTTATCGGCCTCGAGATGATCGTGCTGACCGTGGGCGGCGATGTGCTGCTGTTCGGCCTGCTCGCCATCCCGCTCTCGCTCGTGGCGCGCGCGGTTGGCATTTTCGTCTCGACCAAGACAATTCCGGCCGCGCGCCTGCAAGACACGGGCGCGGGCCGCGTGCTGTGGTGGGGCGGCCTTCGCGGCGGCATCTCCATCGCGCTGGCGCTCTCGCTGCCCGCCGGGGAAACGCGCGACTACATCCTCGCCGCGACCTTTGCCGCCGTGCTCTTCAGCGTCCTCGTCCAGCGCGCCACGCTTGGCCGCCTGATTGACAAGCTGAAGCGCGACCACGCACCTGCGGTCGAGGAAAGCGCCGAAACCGTGCACTGAGCGGGAGAGGCCGCAGCCCCTCCCGCCCGCATTTGCATCAGAAGCCGCCGTTGTCGCACAGCACGTCGGTCAGAACGACCTCGCATTTGGTCGGGAACATGGCGGGCCCGGTAAGGTCGAAAGCGATGCGATTGTCCTCGGCATCGTAGACCACGTCGCTGACCGAAATCGCGATCTCCTCGGGCCCGCTGCGTTCACGTTCGCGCACCGTCGCCGTGCCGGTGAACTCGGTCGCATCGCCCTCCAAAATCGGGACGCGCAGCGAAAGGTCGAACAGCGCGTCTTCTTCCGGCCCGACCGACACGATTGCGCGGCCGAGCACCCGCAGTACATGGCTCCCCTCGCCGCCGGGACGCCGCGTGAGGAAGCGTTCGAAGCGCGCCGTGCCGCCCGCGATCAGGCTTTCGCCCGCGCCGGTCAACTGGTGGTTGTCGCCCGCCAGCCGCGCCACGTGCTTGCCCTCGCAGCCCAGGAAGGTGTTGCGCGCCACCCGGCGCAGCATGTCCGCATCGCGCGCCATGTCCACCTCGTCGAGCCGGTAGCCGAGGAAACGGTTGCGGATGGTCGTCCACGGATCGCCCTGCCATTCGGCGGGAATGTCGAGGAAATAGGTCGGGGCCGATACCGCCAGCGTCGCTTCGTCCGACGCGCGATAAACGCCGACGTTCTCGATCGTGTTGGCCCGGCAACGCTCCATCCTGAGAAAGTGGACGGGTCCGACGGCCCTGGCATTCTGGCCGGTCTTCGTATGAAATGTCAGCAAGTGGCCGCCACGCATATTGTCGCACCAGATGCCGGTTTCGAGCGCGGTATCGTCGAAACAGTACATGCGGTTGGGCAGGCCGCCCTCGAAATGAAAGTTGATGCGGTTGCGCACGCAATGCATCGCTCCTTCGACACCGGCGCTGGTGTAGAAGCCGACATCGCCCTCGCTCGCGGTGCAGCTGGGCGAAAACTCGGTGTCCGCCCCCGTGACGTGATAGCCATAGGCGTAGGGGCCGAAGGCGCGCGTCTTGCGCAGATCGCCCTCGAAGCCTTCGATATGGAAGGACTTGTAGCCGCCCACCACTTCGGCATTCCAGATGCGGTTGTGGAAGATCTTCTCGGTCGCGTTGCGCGTGCGCAGGCCGGAGACCCGCGTGCCGGTGTCGGTGACCGGATCGTAGACCCCGGTGGGGATGCGCAGCCATACCCCGTCGATGGAGGTGCGGTTCTTGACCAACTCGATGATGCCTTCATCCGCCATGAAGCTGTTGGTCGTCAGCGCCACAAGAGCCATGCTGAAGGGCGACAGGCCGTTACCGAAAGTAAGCCGGTCGCTGTCGATCACGATCTGCGCGCCCACGCCGAACTGGCCCTTCGTCCTAGCCGACACACGGCTCGCGCCACTGGCATTCGCAAAGGCGATGGCGGCGTTGATGGCGGGGGCGCTGTCAAAGCCTGCGCTGCCGTCAATCGTCGCCGCATCGGCGCCCAAGCCGCTTGCCCCGAATTGCTCGATGTAGAGCGTTGCGCCCATCAGGCGGTACCAGCCGTTGGCGCATTCGATCGTGCCCGGCCCGGCATCGGCAGGCGTTCCGGTGTAGGTTGCGGGGTCGATCAGGTAATAGCGCCCTTCCCCGCCATCGCCCTTGGCCGAAAAGCCAGCCGTTTCGATGATCTCGGACCCGGTGAAATCCTGCCCGATTGCGCCTGCGCGCGTTGCCACTGTCGTCATTAAGATGCTCCTTCGTTTCAACAGGAGCGGGCGAACTATTGAACGGCTTTTGCAGTAGGAAAGGACTTTCGATCCTACACGGCGCAGGGGGCAGGGAGAGGCGCGACAATTGCTTTCGCCATCACCTTCCGGTAAGCGCCAGCCGAACGCCCCGGACCGTGCGGATCTCTTTGCGATTCCACTCCCCGGGGCGCAGTTATTTTCGCGCGAAGGAATGCACCCATGGCACGTCGCCGCCAGATCTACGAAGGCAAGGCCAAGATCCTCTACGAAGGCCCCGAACCGGGCACGATCATCCAGTATTTCAAGGATGACGCCACCGCCTTCAACGCCGAGAAGAAGGGCACGATCAACGGCAAGGGCGTGATCAACAACCGCATCAGCGAGTATGTGTTCACCCGCCTTTCGCACATCGGCATCCCGACGCATTTCATCCGCCGCCTCAACATGCGTGAGCAGTTGGTCCGCCAGGTCGAGATCATTCCCCTCGAAGTGGTCGTGCGCAATGTCGCCGCCGGTTCGCTCTCCAAGCGCCTCGGCATCGAAGAAGGCGAGCTGCTGCCGCACACGCTGATCGAATACTGCCTCAAGGACGATGCGCTGGGCGACCCCAAGGTCTCGGAAGAAGAAATCGCCTGCTTCAACTGGTGCAGCCACGAGGAGATGCAGGACATGTCCTCCATGGCCATCCGCATCAACGATTTCCTGTGCGGCATGTTTGCAGCGATCGACATCCGCCTCGTCGACTTCAAGCTGGAATTCGGCCGCATCTGGGACGGCGATTACAGCCGCACCATCCTTGCCGACGAGATCAGCCCCGACGGCTGCCGCCTGTGGGACATCAACACCGGCGAGAAGCTCGACAAGGACCGTTTCCGCCGCGACATGGGCGGCGAGAGCGAAGCCTATCAGGAAGTCGCGCGCCGTCTCGGCCTGCTGCAGAACGAAGACAACGGCCCCGGCGAAGTGCTCGACATGGGCGCGCACCGCAGCCGCCTGCGCAACAAGATCACACCGCCCAAGAAGTAGGGCTTTAAGAAGTAGGGCTACCCGCCCTCGCCCTGCGGCGTTCGAAGCGTTCTGCCTTGTTCTTCAGGGTGAGGTCGCGCACCTCGTTCCAGAAGGCCTCCTGCTCCGCCATGGCGACGGGGCAGGCGGCTGTGCCATCGGCGACGACCCGCTCGACTTCGAGAAGCATGGCGCGGCCGACCGCATCCTCCGCAAAGAAGGCCTTCATGGTGCTTCGCTGCTCGTTCAACAGCGCGTATCGCACCTTATCGCCCAGATAAATGTCATTCGGGAGCGCGCTGTCGTTGAAGCGAAGGGGGCCTTCCCGGCCCTCCACAAAAGCCAGCAGGCGATGATCGCCCGTGCCGCTGATCCTGTAGTGCGGCGGCAAATTGTCATCGGGCACTCGGTCGTAGGCGTTTGCGCGAATGATCGTCATCGCGTGAGCAAGTTCTTCCCAGGAGAAACGCCGTAGGAGGCCGACGGCAACCGCCGCCCGCGCCTCGCCGAGGCATCCTCCGACCTCATCGCTCGCTTTCCTGCGCGTAAGACCGCGCACCAGCCGCCGCGGAATGAATTTCGCGTCCTTCGAATCTTCGAACACACCCCTTTCAAGAGCCATCGCCTCGAACCCCGCGATGCAACTGTAGCCCTGTGGATCGAGCACCGGAGGGCCATGGATCCCGCCACAGGAATCGCGGCTGGCGAAGGCAGCCACGAGCGGCGGCGTCAGGTTTTCCGCAAGGTCGCGTGCAAGACGTTCCGCATCGAGTTCGGCGGCGTCGGCGGCGTAACGGGCCAAAGCGGCACGCCGTTCGCGCATCTGCTGTTCCAGCCGGACCTTGTCATAGGCCTCGGCGAAGGCTTCGCGTTGCGCTTCCCACTCAGCGATATCGGCCGGGTCGGTCATGCCATCGGGCGCCGGGTATTCAAGCCGCACCTCCATGGGCAAATTCCAGACACACGCCCGTGCCTCCGCAGAAACACTGAGCAAACCTGCGGCAACAAGTCCTGCGATGAATGCGCGCCCCCTCATGGAGCGCAGCCTATCACACGACGTAGCGTAGGCTCAATCCGCTCGGCGCGATGGCGTAGGCGCAGTCGGGCATATGATCGCCGTCGACCTGGACGGGGGTGACACAGCGGTCGAACTCGACGCGCTTGCAGCTGCGCACCGTCGCCTTGGCGAACCGCTCGACCGGCAGCCCAAGCATGGCGGCGAAGCTCAGCGCCATGATCCTCAGCCGCGTGCCCTCGCCCACGGTGATGAGTTCGACGCTATCGGCGTGCAGCGCGGCCTCGGGGCTGAGCCGGAAAGGCCCGGCGTAAAGCGCCGCGTTGGAGACGATGACGGCCTCCGCCTCGCACGCGAAATCCTCGCCCGATGTCGTGATCCCTCTCACCTGCATTGGCGCGCGCGGCCATTCGCGCATCTGCTGCATCATCGCCACGACATAGGCGTAGCGCCCGATCCGTTTCTTGAGCTTTGCCGAAACACGCGCCACGGCGTGGCTGTCCGGCCCGATGGAAAGACAGGAAACGATCGGCATATCGCCGAGCCGGTAGAGCGGGGCCTCGACCCAGCTCTTGGCGCCGCGATCCCAGGCCTGTCGCAGGGCGCGGGCGAAGCGGGCCGGCTTGCGCGAATAGTCGAGTTCGCGCGCGACGAGGTTGATCGTACCCGAAGGGGCGACGCAAAGGGGAACGGCACCCGCATCCTCGCCAAGCGTGCGGACAACGTCGCGCAACGTCCCGTCGCCCCCGTGGACGCAAATGAGATCCGCTTTACCGGAAAGCTGCGCACCCTCGGCGGTGGTCGGCATCGGCGAGACCGCAAACCCTTCCGCTTCGAGCGCAGACACCAGCTTTTCGAGATGTGCCGGCGAAAAGCTGCCGGATACGGGGTTGTAGACGAGGTCCAGCGCAATCATGGTTCCGGCGTGTAACCTCCCATCGACCAAAGAGAAAACGCTATTCGTCGGTGGATGTCCGCCTTTTGCAGAGAGGACGGCGTCCAGCCCTTGCCCGGCAGGTCTCGACTCGTACGGTAATGATGGGACTGCCGCGATCCCCGCGGCAGGGAGGGACGCTCTATGACTTTTCGTAACTTCTCGCGCGCCATCGCCGCGCTGCCGCTTATCGCCCTGGCCGTGCCGGCCTCCGTCGCCGCGCAGGAACCGGTGCCTGCCGAAGTGGCGCAGGCGGGCGAAACCCCCTGGGGTATCCCTGTCTACGATATCCCGGCCGATGCCGACGTGCGCTTCGGCGTCCTGCCCAACGGCATGAAATACGCCATCGCGCGCAACGAGACGCCCGAGGACACCGCCGTCATCCGCTTCGGTTTCGACGTGGGCTGGATCGATGAACGCGACGAGGAGCTGGGCCTGGCCCACGTGATCGAGCACATGGCCTTCAACGGGTCTACCAATGTGCCCGAAGGCGAGATGATCAAGCTGCTCGAACGGCTGGGCCTCGCCTTTGGCGCCGATACCAACGCCTCCACAGGCTTCGAGGACACGATCTACAAGCTCGACCTCCCGCGCGTGGATGACGAGGTCGTCGACACGGCGCTCATGCTCATGCGCGAAACCGCGTCCGAACTGACGATTACCGACGGCGCGGTGGATCGCGAACGCGGGATCATCCAGTCCGAAACCCGCACGGGCAACAACTTCAGCATCCGCCGCTTCAAGGACTACTTCAAGTTCGTCGCCCCCGACACGCGCTACGCCGCGCGCTTCCGCGCCGATGGCACGGTCGAGAATATCGACGCGGCCCCCGGACAGGTCCTGCGCGAGCTCTACGCGCGCTATTATCGCCCCGACAACGCGACACTGGTCTTCGTTGGTGACATCGACGTGGACGCGATCGAGGCGAAAATCGTCGAAGGCTTCTCCAGCTGGCAGGCCCCGGCCACCCCGATAGAACGCGTCGAAAAAGGCGTCATCGACATCGCGCGCAGACCCGCGGCCGGCAATTTCGTCGATCCGGACGTGCCCTATCTCGTCACCATCGATCGCTTCGCGCCTTATACCGACACCGAAACCACCGTCGCCGAGCTGAAGACCCAGCTGCTCCGCAATCTGGGCACGGCGATGCTCAACCGCCGCCTCCAGAAGATCGCCAATAGCGAAGACGCCACGATCCTGGGCGGCAGCGCCTCGTCGAGCGACTTCTTCGACATCAACGCGCAAGCCGCCATCCAGCTGCAGGCCAAGGAAGGCGAATGGGAAGCGGCCCTGCAAACCGGCGAGCAGGAATGGCGCCGTGCGGTAACGCATGGTTTCACCACCGCCGAACTGGCCGAACAGCTTGCCAATTTCGAGAAAGGTCTCGGCGATGCGGCCCGTCAGGAAGGCACGCGCAGCAACCGTGCGCTGGCCGAGGGCATCCTTGCCTCTGCGCGCGCCGAACGCCTCTTCGTCAAGCCGAGCACCAGCTTCGCCCTGTTCGAGATGCTCAAGCCGCAGCTGACGCTCGACGCGGTGAACGCCGCCTTTGCGCGCCACTTTGCCCTGTCCGACCCGCTGATCCATGTTTCCACCAAGGAGCCGATCGAAAACGCGGAAGCGACCATCCTCGCCGCCTATGACGCCTCGGCCAGTGTCGCGGTCGCCGCTCCCGAAGATCGCGGGATCGTGGAGTTTGCCTATGACAGCTTCGGCGAGACCGGCAGTGTCGTGGCCGACGAAACCATCGAGGATCTCGGCATTCGCACCATCCGCTTTGCCAACAACGTGCGCCTCAACCTCAAGCCGACCGATTTCGAGGACGATCGGTTGCGCTATTCGATCCGCGTCGGATCGGGCCAGCTGGCCTTCCCGACCGAGAACATGGCCGAAGCGGTCTGGCTGGCGAATTTCAGCGGACAGGGCGGCGTTGGCAAGCACAGCTTTGACGAGCTGCGCCAGATTTTCGCAGGCCGGAGCCTTCGCTATGGCTTTGCAGTAGACAGCGACAAGTTCACCGTAACCGGCGCCAGCACCATGGCCGATATCGCCGACCAGATGCGCGTCTCCGCGGCCTATCTCACCGATACGGGGTTGCGCCCCGAAATGAAGAGCCGCTGGCTGGGCGTGGTGCCTCCCTTCCTCGCCCAGACGGATGCAACCCCACAGTCGGTTGCGCAGTTCGAGGCGGCCCGCATCGTGTCGGATGGAAACCGTCGCTTTGGCCTCCCTGAGGAAGCCGAACTCTTGGCGGTGGATGCGGATGTGGCGCGTTCGATTGTCGCCGACGAGTTCTCCAACGCCCCGATCGAAATCGCCGTCGTCGGTGAATTCGATGCCGACGCAGTGATTGCGGCCGTCGCTTCCACTTTCGGCGCCCTGCCGGAGCGCGAGACGGCCGTCGCACGCCATGACGAGCGCCGCGTGGCGAACTTCGCGACCGACCGCAGCGAACGTGTGCTCACCCACGCAGGGGCACCGGACCAGGCGCTGGCGCTCACTTATTGGGCGACGAACGACGACGACGATGCGCAGGAAGAAGCGACGATGGCGCTCCTTTCGCGCGTCATGCAATTGAAGGTGACCGACATCATCCGCGAGGAACTGGGTGCGTCCTATTCGCCCGGCGTCGGCTCTTCCATGTCCGACCTCTATGACGGCTACGGCACCTTCTCCACCTCGGTCATCGTCGAGCCTTCGCAGGCCGACCAAGTGTTTGGCGTGGTAGACGGCATCGTCGCCGATCTGCGAACCAACCCGGTCGATCAGGACACCCTCGACCGCGCGCTGAAGCCGCTGCTTGAACAGCTGACGCAACAGCGCAAGAACAACGGTTGGTGGCTGGGCGTGGCCGACGAGGCGCAGCTCGGAGCCGACCGGCTGGAGCGCGTGCGCACGGCAGAAGCCCGTTACAAGGCGGTGACGCCGGAAATGATGCAGGCTGCAGCCCAGCGCTATCTCGACCCGGCCGAGGCGCTGCGTATCCGGATCGTGCACGAGAGCCTCGTCGAAGGCGAATAGGCCTAACCGGACAAAAGAAAGGGCCGCGAGGGATATCCCCCGCGGCCCTTTTTATGTGTCGCTGACAGTCGGCGATCAGTGCTGGAAACGCACCGAGACGCCGATGACGCGCGGATCGTTCACGAATGCGGTGCGGTTGTTGAAATCGATGCCGCCCTTCACATTGTCCTCATCGGTGATGTTGCGCGCGAACAGCGCCACTTCGAGGCTGCCGTCGAACTTGGCGTAGCCGACCCGCAGACCGCCTTCGATCTGATTGTCCGAATTAAACTCCATGCTCTCGTAGAGGAAGAAGTTCGTCGCGCCCTGATAGGTCCAGTCGGTGTAGGCGAAGAGCTCGCCGTCCGAACTGACCGGTACGGCATAACGGGCCGAGACATCGGCGATCCATTCCGGAGCGTTCGGGAACGGGTTGCCGTCGACAAACGCGCGGGTTGCCCCGTCGACGACCACAGTCGGATCGGTCACGGCGCAGTGGACCGGTGCGCCGGGGAACGGTTGGCACACGCCCACAAGCAGGTTTTCGTCCTGAATTTCGGTGTTGTTCCAGCTGGCACCAGCGGTGATCAGGAAGTCCGGCGTAATCTGGAACGCGCTGTCGAGTTCGAAGCCGTATCCACGGCCCTTATCGGCGTTCACCAGCTGGACAAGGTTACCGCCACCACCGACGGCCGAAAACTGCGGGTCGTTGATGGTGTAGTAGTAACCGGCGAGGTTGAAGCGCACGCGGCGATCGAGCAGTTCGGACTTGAGGCCCGCTTCGTAGCTCATGATCGTTTCGCTGGTCGCAACGGACGGCGGGTTGAAGAACGCCACGTCGCGGCCCTGGATGGTCGGAGCGCGGAAGCCGCTGGCGACACGGGCGTAAACGCTGGCGTCGGCGCTGACTTCGTAGAAGGCCGCGAGATCCCAGCTGATACGCTCGTCCGAAACCGAACGTGCCTGCGGATCGGCTGCGTCACGCACGAAGAAGTCCTTGTCGTCCTCGGTGTAGCGCACACCGCCGGTCAGCTTGAGCAGGTCGGTGACCTGACCGGTAACCTGACCGAAGACCGCCCAGCTTTCGTTCGTATGGTTCACCGTAGTCGACGGCGGGAAATCAACATTGCCAGCCAAATCAAAGCCGACGGTGGTCACGTCGAAATCGCTGTCGAAGTAGAAGCCGCCGACCTGCCATTCGATCATACCGCCGCTGTTCGAGGCAAGACGCACTTCCTGCGTGAACTGGTCGAGCACGATGGAATCGCGCGTGTCGGACGGGAACGGGATCGGGCCGGGGCCGAAGACGACATTGCCGCCGTCGATATCGCCGCGGCTCGAACCTTCGCTGTTGGCCCAGCTGGTGATGCTGGTGAAAGTCGCGAAGTCGGCGTCGTATTCGGCCTTCACGGTCGCGATCTCGGCGTCATACTGGGCCTGGTTGCCAGCCCCCGCATCGTAGAACACGGTGTCGCGGTCGTAGTTTTCGTTGAGGTCGTTCGAACCCGGGCCGAGGATGTTGGCGCGGAACAGGGTCGAGGTGCCGTCGAGATCGCGCACGGCGTAGCTGCCGAGGATCGAGATGCGATCGGTCGGCGTCAGCAGGAGCTGCGCGCGGCCGGCAATGTCGCTGTAGGCGCCATAGACGTCGTCCTGACCGGTGAAGCCGTTGTCGACCCAGTTATCGCGCTGCTGCCACAGGCCCGACAGGCGGACCGAGGCGACGCCCGGAACGAGAGGAACGGTGACGCCGCCGTCGATGGCGACCGAGTTGAAGCTGCCGTAGCTGGCCGAACCGCGCACGGCGAATTCGTCACCCGGCTTGGTGGTGTCGATCTTGACGATACCGGCCGGCGTGTTGCGACCGAACAGCGTGCCCTGCGGGCCGCGAAGAACTTCGATGCGCTCGACGTCGAAGATCGGGAAGCTCTTGAGCGTCACGTTTTCGAGGACGACATCGTCCTGCACCACCGAAACGGGCTGCGAGGCTGCAAGGTCGAAGTCGGTGTTGCCGAGGCCGCGGATGTAGAAACGCGGGGCTGCACGGCCGTTGGAGCTTTCGACGAAGAGGCCCGGGACGCGTGCGGCGAGCGCGGTCACATCGGCGCCGGCGTCGAAGATCGTCTGCGCGGCATCGGCCGAGATGGTCGCGGCCGAAATGGCGACATCCTGCAGGTTTTCCTCACGGCGGTTGGCGGTCACGACGATCACGTCGAGCGCGCCGTTGTCAGCCTGTTCGGCGCCGGTGGCTTCGCTGTCGGAGCTGTCGATGGTGTCCTGCGCCATGGCTGGCTGCGCGAAGGCGAGCGTCAGCGTGCTGGCGGAGAGGAGGCGGAGGGTAAGGGAGCGGTCAATCATGGGAGAGGTAATCCTTTTGGCCCGGCGCGATGATCCTTGTGCGCGCGGGTTGGTGGGATGGGAGAATTGAATTGACCCGCGCGCCCGTAGCCGAAACGTCACGATTTACGAGTCACCGAGGCGCAGAACCCTGCGGTTTTTGCCGTATGTTGCATCGCGGTAACATTCGGTAGCAGCACACCTCGACGACAAGCCTCTGTACCCGCTCGCCTTTCCCTCAAGCCTTGCGCGAAAGGGGCTGTCGCGGCATAGGCGCGCCAAACATGCCCACCCGGTGAAACCCGAAAGGCCGCCCATGAAGATTCGCGTTCTCGTCAGCCTCAAGCCCGGCGTGCTCGACCCGCAGGGCCGCGCCGTCCATCACGCGCTCGAAGGGCTCGGCTTCAAGGGCGTCGACGATGTCCGCATCGGCCGCACGGTCGAACTCGATGTCGCCGACGACACGAGCGACGCAGCGCTCACCGAGATGTGCGAGAAGCTGCTCGCGAACACGGTGATCGAAAACTACACGATCGAGAAGCTGGGCTGATGGCTTTCCGCAGCGCCGTCATCACCTTTCCCGGCTCCAATTGCGACCGCGACATGGCGGTGGCGCTGGAGCAGGTCGCCGGCACCGCACCGCTGCGCGTCTGGCACGGCGATGCCGAGCTTCCGGACGGGCTCGACTTCATCGCGCTGCCTGGCGGCTTCTCTTATGGCGACTACCTGCGTTCGGGCGCCATGGCGGCAAACAGCCCGATCATGCGCGAAGTGGTGCGCGCGGCCGACCGCGGCGTTCCCGTGCTGGGCGTGTGCAACGGCTTCCAGGTGCTGACCGAGGCGCGGCTGCTCCCCGGCGCGCTGATGCGCAACGCCAGCCAGCATTTCATCTGCCGCACCGTCGGTCTCAAGGTCGAAAACGCGGAATCGCTGTTCACCAAGGGCTATGACGCCGGACAGGAAATCCGCATCCCCGTGGCGCATCACGATGGCAATTATTTCGCCGACGAAGATACGCTCGACCGGCTCGAAGGCGAAGGCCGCGTGGCGTTTCGCTACCTCGAGAACTGCAACGGCTCGCGCCGCGATATCGCGGGCGTGCTCAACAAGGCCGGCAATGTCCTGGGCATGATGCCGCACCCCGAACGCGCGGTCGACGCCGCGCATGGCGGGACCGACGGGCTGGCTCTGTTCGAAGGTGCAATGAAGGCGCTCGCCAGCGCCTGATCCGGCTCAGGCGCTCTTGCGCCGGCCCCCGCGCGAGAAGATCTTGCGCACATCGTCGACCGGCATCGGGCGCCCGAAGTGGTAGCCCTGGATCTTGTTGCATCCCAGACGGCGGATGAGATCGGCCTCGTCCTCGTTCTCCACCCCTTCGGCGGTCGTCGTCATGCCGAGGCTGTCGGCCATGGCCACCACGGCGCGGATGATCGCGAGGCTTTCGGGGCTGCTCTGCGCGGCCCCTTGCACGAAGAGGCGGTCCACCTTGATGGTCGTGAACTTCAGCTTGCGCAGATAGCCGAGCGAGGAATAGCCGGTGCCGAAATCGTCGAGCGCAACCGAGCAGCCCAGCGCCATGCACTGCTCCAGCGCCTTGCGGGCGATATCGGCGTCGCGCATGAAGATGCTCTCGGTCACCTCGATTTCGAGGCGCTTGGGGTCGAGCCCGCTATGCGAGAGCGCGCGCACCACGGTGCCGGCAAAATCGGGCTCGATCAGCTGTTCGGGCGAGACGTTGATGTTCACCTTCACATGGTCCGGCCAGTGGCGCGCGGCCTCGCGGCAGGCTTCCTGCATCACCCATGTGCCGATCGGCACGATCAGGCGCGTGTCTTCGGCAAGCGGGATGAACTTGGCCGGGCTGACGAAGCCATGCTCGGCGCTGTTCCAGCGTATCAGCGCTTCGAAGCTGACGACCTCTTCGGTATTCGCGTCGACTACCGGCTGGTAATGCAGCTCGAACTCGTTGCGTTCCAGCGCGCTGCGTAGCGCGATTTCCAGTACGCGGCGTTCTTCGGCGACACTGTGGAGCGACGGTTCGTATTCGCAATGCGTGCCGCCGCCCTCGTCCTTCGCGGCGTAAAGCGCGAGGTCTGCGTTGCGCAGCAGCTCTTCCACCTTGCGTCCGTCACGCGGACCGATGGCCGAGCCGACGCTGGCGCCGACATAGAGCACGTGATTGTTGACGTGATAAGGCGCGGAAAGCGCCGAGATGATCGCCTTGGCCAACGTGTCGACACGGCGGCGGTCGGCGGCATCGCGGATGATGACGGCGAACTCGTCTCCGCCCAGGCGGCCGCAAAGCTCGCCTTCGTCCATCAGCGGCTTGAGACGTCCGGCGACCTGCGCCAGCATCTGGTCGCCGATCAGATGACCGAGCGAATCGTTCACCGCCTTGAAGCGGTCGAGGTCGATCATCAGCAGCGCGCAGCGCGTGCGCCATTGCTCGGCATAGGCGAGCGCCTCGGCCAGGGATTCGTTGACCTGCAGGCGGTTGGGCAGCTGGGTGAGCGTGTCGTAGCGCGCGAGATATTCGATCTTCTCGCTGCTCTCGCGCTGGGTAGTGACGTCCGAACCGACACCGCGGAAGCCGAGCCATTTGCCGTCTTCGTCGAACATCGGCGTGCCGGACATTTCCCACCAGCGGACCTGCCCGTTGACCAGCGCCTTGACGACGAGTCCGGAGAAGCTCTCGCGGCCTTTCAGGCGGTCGGCCAGATCGTGGAGGCTTGCAGGGAACTGGCCGGTTTTCCACCCGTCGCCGGAAATCAGCTGGAGGAAGGACTTGCCCTCGACATCGGCAATCTCGCGGCCCATCGCGAAGGCAAGGCGCGGGCTGACCGAACGCAGGCGGCGCTTTACGTCGATCTGCCACAGCCAGTCGGCCTGCCCGTCTTCGAACTCGCGCAGCAGCATGGAGACGGTCTCGCTCTTCTCCTGCATTGCGAGCTCTGCAATGCGTGCGCCGAGCGAGGTGCGCGCAGTCTCGATGACCCCGAAGCAGGCGAAGGTGCCCGTCGCGAGGACGACAAGAGCCAGCGGGTAATTGAAGGCGGCAAGGCTCGCCACGAGTCCGCCTGCGCTTACCATCAAGGCGAAACAGATCGCGCTCAGCGGCGCGCTGTAGCGGCTGACCGAGCTGCTTAAAATGAGGAAGCCGGCGACCGCCCAGAGCAGCGCCAGCTTGTCGCCCGCCCCGCTGAAGGCGAGCACTCCGAGGCCAATCGCCCAGGTCAGGCCCTTGAAGCAGGCGCCGAGCGCGTGTTGCTTCATCTCGGCGAGCGAAAAAAAGCGCTCTTCCGCATCGCTCAACCGGCGGTCGAGAAAGAAGGCGTAGCCTACTGCAAAGGCCAGCGTCGCGGCAAGGGCGAGCAGGATCGTCTGGGGCACGCTGTCGCGGCAAATCCAGTAGGTGACCAGCGCTGCGAAGGAATGGAGGACGATGCGCGTTCCGGACCGCTCGGTCACCATCGCATATTGTCGACCGTGAACGCGGCCATAGTCGAAGTCACCGGAGGCCTGCAGCCCGATGACCTGCCGCATGTTCAGCGGCGCGTCCCCGAAGGACGTCTCGAAATTCGTCTCGCTCACACCCGTGGCTTACCCCCGAAAGGTTATTTCAGAGTAAAGAGACGGCCCTTCATTGCGAGCGGGCGGCGATAGGCTGCGTGGCGGAACTGTCTGAACGCAAAAGCGATTCCATGGTTCTGCTATTCCACCGTCACCGATTTGGCGAGATTGCGCGGCTGGTCGACATCGGTACCCTTCACGCAGGCCACGTGATAAGCAAGTAGCTGCACCGGAATTGCATAGACCAGCGGCGCGATCAGCGGGTGGACGCGTGGCATCTCGATCGTGGCAAGGCACCCCTCGCCCGCATCTTCAAGCCCCGCGGCATCCGAAATCAGGACGATCTGCCCACCACGCGCGCGGACCTCTTCCATATTGGAGATGCTCTTCTCGAAGAGCGGCCCCGACGGGGCGAGCACGATCACCGGCACATCGTCGTCGATCAGCGCGATGGGACCGTGCTTCATCTCGCCGCTGGCGTAGCCCTCGGCGTGGATGTAGCTGATTTCCTTCAGCTTCAGCGCCCCCTCGAGAGCCAGGGGGTAGTCCGGTCCACGGCCCAGATAGAGCACGTCGCGCGCCGGTGCGATGAGGTGCGCCATGGCTGCAATGTCCTCATCATGGTCGAGCGCGGCGTTGAGGCAGGCGGGCGCTTCGAGGAGGTGCTTGACCACCTCATATTCCTCGTCGCGGCTCATCAGCCCCTTCTTCACCGCCATATGCGCGGCGAGCGCGGCAAGGACCGCGAGCTGGCAGGTGAAAGCCTTGGTCGAGGCGACGCCGATTTCCGGCCCGGCGTGGGTCGGCAGGAGCAAATCCGCCTCGCGCGCCATGGTGCTGGTCGGCACATTGACGACGGCGGCGATGGTCTGGCCCGCTTCCTTGCAATGGCGGAGGGCGGCCAGCGTATCGGCGGTCTCCCCGCTTTGCGAGATGAAGAGCGACAAGCCGCCGTCTTCCAGCACCGGCTCGCGATAGCGGAATTCGGAAGCTACATCGATGTCGACCGGCACGCGCGCAAACTGCTCGAACCAGTATTTCGCCACCATGCCCGCGTAATAGGACGTGCCGCAGGCGACGATGGTCACGCGGCGGATGCTGGAGATATCGAAGTCGAATTGCGGCAGTGCGACGGACACGTCCTCGCGGCGCAGGTAGGAGGAGAGCGTCTGCGCCACCACGGTCGGCTGCTCGAAGATCTCCTTCTGCATGAAGTGGCGGTAATTGCCCTTCTCGGTTGCAGCGGCGGAGGCGCCGGAGGTGCGCACTTCGCGCGTGACCTCTTGGTTCTCCTCATCGAATATCTTCGCGCCTTCGCGGGTCACTTCGACCCAGTCCCCTTCCTCGAGATAGGAAATCTGCTGCGTCAGCGGGGCCAGCGCCAGCGCGTCGGAGCCGATGTAGTTCTCGCCCTCGCCATAGCCGACCACCAGCGGCGAACCGCGGCGGGCGCCGATCAGCATGTCGGGGTAGTCCCGAAAGGCGATGGCCAGCGCAAACGCGCCACGCAGGCGGGGCAGCATATTGGCGACGGCTTCGTGCGGCGTCTCGCCGTTTTCGAGGCGGCGGGTCAGCAAGTGCGCGACGACCTCGCTGTCGGTGTCGCTTTCCATCGTGCGGCCGGCGGCCTTCACCTCGGCGCGCAGTTCCTTGTAGTTCTCGATGATGCCGTTGTGGACGATCGCCACCTTGTCTGTCGCATGCGGGTGGGCGTTGTTGGCCGTGGGCGCGCCATGCGTGGCCCAGCGGGTGTGCGCGATGCCGATTTCGCCCGGCGCGGGATTGTTGACCAGCTCGGCGACGAGGTTGTTGAGCTTGCCTTCGGCGCGGCGGCGCACAAGGTCGCCCTCGTGAATCGTGCATACGCCCGCGCTGTCATAGCCGCGGTATTCCATGCGCCTCAGCCCGTCGACCAGCCTATCGGCCACAGCTTCACTGCCGACGATACCGATAATTCCGCACATAAATGGTGACCCCTTGAATGTCTGTCAGACGCAGATGTAGCGCCTCCCGTCGGCCAATCAATCGGCGCGGACGGGTGCCGGTTCCCGCGGCGTGCTCCACCAGAGCAGGAGGCCCGCCCCGATGATGATGGCCGCCCCCGCCAGCGTGAGGAGGTCGGGAACGTCGTCGAACCACCACCAGCCGAGAAAGGTCGCGACCAGCATCTGCACATAAGTGGTCGGCGCAATGGTCGCCGCGCCTGCACGCTGTGTGCCGATATAAGCGAGCCAGTGCGCGCTGCTGGCGGTGACCGCGACCACGGCGCACCGCGCTAAAACCGTCCAGTCCGGCAATTCAAGGCGCAGGCTCTCGATACCGGAGAAATGGCCGCCAAGCGCTGCGAGGATGAGCACGGGCATGGCGCCGATCTGCATGAAAACCTGCATGGAGAGCGCGCTCCCCTGCCCCGCACTGGCGCGGTTGGCGATGATCATGAGCGCAAAGAAGAAGGCCGAGGCGAGCGGGAGCAGCGCCACGAGACCGAGCTCCGCCAGATTGGGGCGCAGCACCATGGCGACACCGACCAGCGCAACGAAGCTCGCCGCCCAGACCGCCGGACGGACCTTCTCGCCCAAAAGCGGACCGCTCAGCAGCGCGACGATCACCGGCGAGACGAACGCCAGCGCCATGGCGGTCGCCAGTGGCATGACGAAGATGGCCGAGAAAAAACACAGCGAGGCAGCCGCAAGGCACACGCCGCGAATGGCCTGGAGGCGCAGATTGCGCGGGCGGAAGGCGGCCTTGCCCTCATTAGCCGACAGCAGGATCGACAGGCCCGCAGCCCCCAGCGCAAAGCGCAGCGCCGCCACGCCCAGCGGCGAGAATTCGCCCGCCATTGTCTTGATCACGGCATCGCCGACACTCAGCAGCGCGAAGCCGCAAAGCGCGATCAGGATGCCACTGCGCTCGGATTGCTGCATGACGGAAATGGGGCTTTCGATTGGGAATGCGGTGAAGGGTTCTGGGCGCAGCGCATACAGCAATTGCACGATGGGAAAACCCGCCAAAATCGCGTGCGAAGTGCGGCTTGCGGCAGATGGGGCACGAGCCTCTATCCTGCAAACCGGCACCTTTACCATCTTGAAATCAGGGCACTTTAACACGCTCCGCAGCCGGTAAAGCACCGCGCCAGCCGGTTGTCGCCTTGGTAAATTTTTCGCTTCCTCGTTTCGGGCGGTTAGGAAAAAATCAAGGTTTCCAACTTATTCACCAAACATCCAAACGCGCGCTTCGCTGTCCGTCGGGCAAAGGGTGCGTGCGATGAATTATCGACCTCGGGGGTTTACGCAATGAGTGCATTCGGTCGGAAAAACGGTCCTTCGGGCATGGGTTCCGGCGCGCGTCCGCAATTCGGTGTGGCCCGTCCCATGAACGGCGGAGGCGCCAAGCCGCCTGCCGGTGGCGACGAAAACGGCGGCGAACAGTTCCCGCCGCTCCCCGCAGAAGGCGCGCCTGCGCCCGGTTCCGCCGGACGTGCGGCGAACAGCGATGCGATGTCGCGCCTCGACGAGCGCATGAACGCCACGCACCAGACAGAAGGCGAAGTCGGCGGTTTCGAGGCGAGCGTCCACAAGATCAAGGAGCAGGTGCTTCCCCGCCTGCTCGAACGCGTCGACCCCGAAGCGGCCGCCACGCTGACCAAGGATGAACTGTCGGAGGAATTCCGTCCGATCATCATGGAAGTGCTGGCCGAGCTTAAGGTCACCCTCAATCGCCGCGAACAGTTCGCGCTCGAAAAGGTCCTCGTCGACGAATTGCTCGGCTTCGGTCCGCTGGAAGAACTGCTCAACGACCCCGATATTTCGGATATCATGGTCAACGGCCCCGACCAGACCTACGTCGAAAAGAAGGGCAAGCTGCAGATTGCGCCGATCCGTTTCCGCGACGAACAGCACCTGTTCCAGATTGCCCAGCGCATCGTGAACCAGGTCGGCCGCCGCGTCGACCAGACCACACCGCTGGCCGACGCCCGCTTGAAGGACGGCTCACGTGTGAACGTGATCGTACCGCCGCTGTCGCTGCGCGGCACCGCGCTCTCGATTCGTAAGTTCTCCGAAAAGCCCATCACGCTCGACATGCTCCAGGGCTTCGGCTCGATGAGCGAGAAGATGTGTACCGCGCTCAAGATTGCCGGCGCCTGCCGCATGAACATCGTCATCTCGGGCGGTACGGGTTCGGGTAAGACGACCATGCTCAACGCCCTGTCGAAGATGATCGACCCGGGCGAGCGCGTGCTCACCATCGAGGACGCCGCCGAACTTCGCCTGCAGCAGCCGCACTGGCTGCCGCTTGAAACGCGTCCGCCGAACCTTGAAGGCCAGGGCGCCATCACCATCGGCGACCTCGTGAAGAACGCGCTGCGTATGCGTCCTGACCGCATTATCCTGGGCGAAATTCGTGGGGCGGAATGTTTCGACCTTCTCGCCGCCATGAACACGGGCCATGACGGTTCGATGTGTACGCTTCACGCCAACTCGCCGCGCGAGTGCCTCGGCCGTATGGAAAACATGATCCTGATGGGCGACATCAAGATCCCGAAAGAAGCCATTAGCCGCCAGATCGCCGAGTCGGTCGACCTGATCGTGCAGGTAAAGCGCCTTCGCGACGGTTCGCGTCGTACCACCGACATCACCGAGGTGATCGGCATGGAAGGCGACGTGATCGTGACGCAGAACCTCTTCAAGTTCGAGTATCTGGACGAGAGCGACGACGGGAAGATCATCGGCGAATTCCGCGCTTCGGGCCTGCGTCCCTACACCCTGGAAAAGGCGCGCCAGTTCGGCTTCGACCAGGCGTATCTGGAAGCCTGTCTCTAAGGCATTAGCCGCGGATAATTCCCGGTACGGCGACGGCCAGCAGGCCGCCGCCTACCACCACGCAGGTCAGGAACAGGCCGGTCCAAGGCACCCACCCGACCCCATCGATCCGCGCGCGCTTCTGGCGGCGACGGTCCATCATAAGCGTGAAACCGGCGAGCAGCAGGAAGGCCGCGCCCCACATGGCGAGAAGGTCGGCATCGCTGGCAAAGGTCAGGAAGTCGTGCATTGCCGCGCGCATATGGTGTGGCCCGAGCGCTGCGCCAAGCCCGTTTCGACCCTTCCGACAGCGGAACCCGGTACCTCGTAAGGCGTTGTTAAGCGTCAGAAGGCCACCAATGGGCTCTTCGGGAAGGAAAACCGATGATCAAGAAGCTACTCCTCGCGTTCGGTATCACTTCGATTGCGCTCACCGCGACCGCCTGCAACACTGTCAAGGGTTTCGGTCGTGACGTGGAATCGGTGGGTGAAGCCGGAGAAGACGCGATCGATTAAGGATCGATCCCAATGACCAAGAAAATTACCCTTCTTCTTTCTGTTCTGACCATGTCGGTGGTGGTGGCCGGCTGCAACACGGTCAAGGGCTTCGGCAGGGACGTCCAGTCCATCGGCGAAGCCGGAGAAGAAGCCATCAACTGACTTTCCGGACAGTTGGTAGAAACACGCCCGCCCTTACCGGCGGGCGTTTTTCTATGTCCGGCGAAATACGATCGTGAGATTGTTCGCGGGCATCTTATGACGCGCGCTGCGGGTGAACCCATTGCTTGCGGCAAGCTCGTCGACGGCTTCGAGCAAGCGGAGGCCCCAGGCCGTATCGCGGGCCTTGAGGCTTGCGTCGAAGGAGAGATTGGATGCGGCCGTCTCCGTGCCCTCTTCCAGGTAGGGGCCGTAAAGGATAAGCGGCGCGCCCTTATCCAGAAGCGTCGCCGCGCCGCGAAAAAGACCTTCGGTCGCGCTCCAGGGGCTGATGTGGATCATGTTGACGCACAGGATCGCATCGGCTGCGTCGATCGGCCATGCTTCGCCCGAGGCGTCGAGTTCGATCGGCTCTTGCAGGTTTGCCAGGCCGGCCTCCCCCGCCCAGGCGGCGATCGATTCCAGCGCCGACGCATCCTGGTCGCTCGGTTGCCACCGCAGCATGGGGAAGCGCCGCGCCATGAAGATGGCGTGTTCGCCCGTCCCGCTGGCGATTTCCAGCACCAGGCCGCAGTCCGGCAATTCCTTCTCCAGCACCTCGGCCAGCGGTTCGGAATTGCGCGCGGTCGCGGGCGCGTGGCGCTTCAATTGACCTGCCTTTCGCGGCCCTGCCAATAGGGGGCGCGCAGGTCCTTGCGCAGGATCTTGCCGCTGGCATTGCGCGGCATGACATCGAGCACATCGATGCTGCGCGGCACCTTGAACCCGGCCAGCCGCTCTTTCGTCCATGCGATGACCGAGGCTTCGTCCAGTTCCTCGCCAGCCTTGGGCACGATGCAGGCCTTCACCGCCTCGCCCCAGGTCTCGTCGGGCACGCCGATCACCGCCACTTCGGCAATCTGCGGGTGGCCGTAGATCGCGCTTTCGACCTGTGCCGGATAGACATTCTCGCCGCCTGAGATGATCATGTCCTTCATCCGGTCCTGGATGTAGACGTAGCCGTCCTCGTCCATATAGGCGGCGTCGCCCGTGTGCATCCAGCCGTCGACCAGCGAGCTTTCGGTTGCCTCGGGCAGGTTCCAGTAACCGGCCATGTTGGAGGGGCTGCGGCAGATCAGCTCGCCCACCTCGCCGCGCGGCAATTCCTGGCCATCCTCGCCGATCACCTTGAGTTCGACACCCGGCACGGCCTTGCCCGCCGATTTCATCCGTTGGTTGCCGTCCAAGTCATGATCCTCTGGCGGCAGCGCGGCGATAGTGCCGGTGGTCTCGGTCATGCCGTAGCACTGGAGGAAACCGGCATCGGGAACGGTCTTCACCGCTTCGCGCAGCAGGTCGAGCGGGATCGGCGCCGCGCCGTAAAGCACGTATTTGATCGCCGACATATCGGTGGTCTTGGCGCGTGGATGCTGGACGACCATCTGCAGCGCAGCGGGCACGATGAAAAGCCGCGTGATGCCCTGCTCGAACCCGTCAAGCACGCCGTCGGGCGTGAATTCCGCCTGCACGATGGCGCGTATCCCGCTGCTCATCGCCATGATGCCGAGGCCTGTTCCGCCGATATGCGCGCAGGGCATGCAGACAAGTATCGCCTCGTCCTCGTCGAAATGGGACCAGGGCTGGCCCTCCTCCTCGCTCGGCACGCGCAGCGCGAAGAGGTTGCGGTTGGTCAGCACCGCGCCCTTGGGATTGCCGGTCGTGCCGGAGGTGTAGAGCTGGAGCACGGCATCGTCGGGACCGGCGGGCTCGAAATCGTCTGCCCCCGCGCTGTCGATGGCCTCCTGCGCATCGGGCGTGGAGATCACCTCAGGCGGGCTTTCCATCTGCCCGCAGGCCTTGGCCGCTGCTTTTTCGAACCCTTCGCCGATGAAGAGCAGCTTCGCGCCCGTGTCGCCGAGGATAAAGGCCACTTCCGGTGCGGCCAGCCGCCAGCCGATGGGCACCATCACCGCCCCCATGCGCGCCGCGGAATAGAACAATTCGAAATAGAGCCGCGAATTCTTGCCCAGCCAGGCCACCCGGTCGCCCTTGGCGATGCCGTGCGCCGCCAGCATGGCGACGATCTTGCGGCTGCGCTCCTCGAACTCGCCAAAAGTGATGGCCGCGCCATCCTGTTCGAGCGCCGTGTGTCCCGGCCTCTCCTTGGCCCAGTGACGAATGAACTGGTCGAAACTCAGCTTCGGCTCTTCTGACATGCGGCTCTCCTCTCGAAGAGCATCATGCCATGCGTGGGAAAGCGCGCAAGGACCCTATTGCCAGCGCCCACCCGCACGTGCCCGGCGCTCGCGGATCGCCAGCCAGACCAGCAAGCCCAGCGGCCCGGCGAGGAAAGTCACCAACAGGATCGGCGCCTGTACTACCCTCGAAAAGCCCTTCGCATCGGCGTCGCGCGCGATCCACAGGCCGACGAAGAGATCGAAGGCG
Source organism: Qipengyuania aurantiaca (assembly GCF_019711375.1). Taxonomy (NCBI): domain Bacteria; kingdom Pseudomonadati; phylum Pseudomonadota; class Alphaproteobacteria; order Sphingomonadales; family Erythrobacteraceae; genus Qipengyuania; species Qipengyuania aurantiaca. The sequence goes on along the minus strand of NZ_CP081295.1, from coordinate 1,963,753 downwards.
AGGTAGTGGATCCAGCCGATGGTCACCCCGGCGTCGCTGGCGAAGATGGAGCGCACGCCTTCGATAGTGCTGAAATTCGCCCCACCGCTGCCACCGACCGGGTCGAGCGCGCCTGTCAGGATACCGACAAGGCCAAGGGCATAGGCGAGGCAGAGCAGGCCGATGCCGAGATAGAGCACAGCAGCAAGCAGCGCCGGCCAGCGCGGCAATAGGATGAGCGCCGCCCACATCACGAGCGCGAGCAAATTGGCGGCGGCAAAAGCGGTCGTCCACATGGCTGTGCCCCTCAGTTCTCGACCAGCGCCGGCAGGGTGTTGGCTGCGCGCAGGATGGCGTCGTTGTCATGGACGAAGCGGCCGCGTGCGGCGCGTTTGGCGAGCGCAATCGCCGCCTTCGCCACCATCTCGCTCTTGATTCCGCGATACTGGCGATACTTGCCATGCATGAAGAGGTTGGCGACTGGCGCTGCCGCAATGCCGAGGCGCTCGCCCACACGGCGGTCGTTCTCGCGGTCGCCGATCAGCAAGCCGGGCCGCAGAATGTCGAGACGCGGGAATCGCAGCCGCGTCAGCTCGCGCTCGGTCTCGCCTTTCACGCGCAGGTAGAAGTTCTTCGATGCGGCATCCGCCCCGACCGAGCTGACCGCCACGAAACGGTCGACACCGTTGTCGAGGGCCGCCTTGGCGGTCGCCAGCACGAGATCCTTGTCGACCGCGCGAAACGCCGCTTCGTCCTCGCCCGATTTCTTCCACGTCGTGCCCAGCGCGCAGATCACAGCCTTTGGGCGGAGCGCCTCGAAGACCTCGCTCCACTTGTCGGGGTCGGCGACGAAATATTCGATGCGGATGCCTTGCGGGAGCTTGGCTTCGCGGCGTGCGATGGCCTGAAGGCGCACGTCCTCGCGCCCGACGCATTCTTCCATGACCTTGCCCCCGATGAGGCCGGTCGCGCCGACAAGGCAGAGGCGCAGCGCCTCAGACATTGGACAGGCCTTCCGGCGCGCGGCCGTAAATCCGGCGGCACTGTTCGATGGCGAAACGATCAGTCATCCCGGCGATGAAATCGGCGATGTGGCGGCTCTTTTCCGGGTCGTCCTTCGGCGTGCGCTCGAGCCAGGCATCGGGCATGGTCGTCGGGTCTTGCTGGTAGGCGACGAAGAGCCGCGCCACCACGTCGCGCGCCTTTTCCGCGGTCTGGATCTGCTCGGGATGGTAATAGAGGCGCTGGTACATGAATTTCTTCAGCCGCCGCTCCTCGCCCGCGAGGCGGGGAGAGAAACCGGCCAATTGCTTGCCCGCCCCGCGCACCTGCCCGATGCTGTCCATCCCTTCGACATTGGCGCGGGTGTGCTCGATCACATCGTTGACCATCAGGCCGATCTGGGTGCGCACGAGCTCGCGCAATTGCGTGTCGCGCGGGGCGTTCGGGAAACGCTGTTCCACGCGCCGGAACTGGTCGGCGAGGAAATCGAGCTCCATGAGGTCGTCGAGGTCGAGGAAACCGGCGCGAAGGCCATCGTCGATGTCGTGATTGTCATAGGCGATATCGTCCGCCACCGCGGCCACCTGGGCTTCGAGCGAGGGCCAATCACCGAGTTCGAGCGGGAAGTCGCCATCGATCTCGGACAAGGCCCAATTGGCTGCGCTAACGGGGCCGTTGTGCTTTGCCATCCCTTCCAGCGTCTCCCATGTCAGGTTGAGACCGACGTGATCGGGATAGGGGCTTTCAAGCCGCGCCAGCGTTCGGATGCCTTGGGCGTTGTGGTCATAACCGCCTGCGTGTCCCATCGCTTCTTCCAGCGCCTTTTCGCCGGCATGGCCGAAGGGCGGATGGCCGATGTCGTGGCCGAGGCAGAGCGCTTCGGTGAGGTCTTCGTCCAGCCCGAGCTCGCGGGCGATGACGCGGCCGATCTGGGCGACCTCGATGCTATGCGTCAGCCGCGTGCGGTAGTGGTCGCCATCGGGCGCGACGAATACCTGCGTCTTGGAGCGCAGTCGGCGGAAGGCGATCGAGTGGATGATCCGGTCGCGGTCGCGCTGGAATTCGCTGCGGGGGCCGCGCGCGCCGTCGCGGTCTTCGGCGAATTCACGTCCGCGCGATTGCGCTGGGTCAGCGGCGTAAGGAGCTCTTTCCATGGAGCGGCAAGGCTTAGGTCAGCCGATTCGCCGCGACAACGTGAACGAAAAGCGAACGTCAACGCTTTTCGGCAGGAAGGTGCGAGGCTGCGGGAAAATCAGCCCTCTTCGAGGATCCAGTCGGTCGCCGCGCGGCAGTGGATGTCGGTGGAATCGAATACCGGCAGGACGTTGGCGTCGGTATCGACCACCAGCTCCAACTCGGTGCAGGCGAGCACGATGGCGTCCGCGCCTTCCTTGTCCTTCATGGTGATAACCGTCTTGAGCGCGCGCTCCGCATCGCGGGTAACGCGACCCAGCATCAGTTCCTTGTAGATGATGCCATCGACCAGCTCGACATCGTTCGGGTCGGGCGGGAGGAGGTCCACGCCATGCGACACCAGCCGCTGGCGATAGAAGCTCTCGGTCATCACGAAGCGGGTGCCCAGCAGCGCGGCGTTCTCGCACTTGGCCTCGGCCATGGCCTCGCCCACCGAATCCGCGATGTGCAGCACGGGGATGGAGATGCCTTCCGCCACGCGGTCGTAAACCTTGTGCATGGTGTTGGCGGCGATGACGATGCCTTGCGCCCCGGCCGCTTCCAGCCGCCGTGCGCTTTCGACGAGGATGGAGGCGATGCCATCCCAATCGTCCTGCCCCTTGGCGGCCGCGATGCGCGAATAGTCGAGGCTTTCGATCAGCATGGGCGCGCTGGCCATCGGCTGGGCGCGCTTCTGGACCATCTTGTTGATCCGTTCGTAATAGGCGCGGGTGGAAATCCAGCTCATCCCGCCGATGAGACCCAAAGTGCGCAAATGGCGCTCCCTTCTTGCAGAACTGCGCCGCCCCCTGAGCGGCCCCTCATGTTCAAGGGGATAGAACGGCCTCGCCCTGCGCCGGTTCCATATCTCTCTCGGCTTTCGGCAATTCGGGCGGCACCAGCGCATCGCCGAGCCAGATCATCAGGTCGGTCGCGCTGCGTTCAGGCGCCTCCTCCATGGGAATGTGGCCGATCCCGTCATAGGCGACCAGCGTCGCGCCCGGCAGGTGCTCGGCGTACCACTCGCCCGCAGCATAGGGGATCAGCGCGTCCTCCTTGCCCCACATCACCAGCGTCGGGACCTTCACCCGGGCGATCTCGGCCGGGTCGAAGGCGGTTCGCGGGGCAGAGAAGCGCTTGCGCGTCGCGCCGCGATTGCCGGGATAGCGCGCCAGTTCCCAATAGCGGGTCACCGCTTCCTCGGTCACCACCTCCTGGTTGGAGACGCTTTGCGAGAGGCTCTTGGCGACAAGGCTGCGCGGCAGCAACTGGCTGAGCACATCGCCCACCACCGGCATTCCGGCGAGGGTGAAGGCGAGATTGCCCCCGCCCTCGCGCTTCACGGGCGCGCCTCCTGCATCGACCAGCACCAGCGCATCGAGCCGCCACGGCTTGTCGAGTGCGTAAGCCATCGCGATCCCGCCGCCCATGGAATTGCCCGCAAGCGTGAAGGTGTCGACGCCGAGCTTGGCCGTCACCGCGTCGATATCCACGCCGAAGCCTTCGGCGCTGTAGTCGTCGTCGGGAGCAGGCCCGGTGAGACCGTGGCCGCGCTGGTCGAAGCGGATCACACGGAAGTCCTCGCGCAGGATTTCGGCCCATTCCTGCCATGTGTGCAGGTCGGCGTTGGAGCCGTGGAGTAGCACGATGACCGGCGCATCGCGCGGGCCTTCGTCGCGCACATGGATCTCGCGCCCCTCGCCGATGTCGAGGAACTGCGAGGGCGCGGTGCCATACTTGGCGCGCATTTCGGCAGGATCGGTGTCGGGCACCCGCAGCACAAGGAACGCCGCCACCAGCAGCGCCGCAATCACGCCCAATCCGCGCCAGACCCACTTCATTCGATCGCTCCCCGTTCAGTTTCGCGCGCTCTAGCCTTAAGGATGGAGCGCATGGAGCACAGTCCTGGAAAGGAATTTCCCGGACGGCTTCCAGCCTCTTCCCTCGCGTATGTCGGCGTTTCGTTCATGCCCCTCCCCATAGCGCCCATGGCTTGGGGTAGGAAAGTCAGCGCGCCGGCATTTCCGCGATCCAGCGCCGCACCGCCTCTGTCCCTTCCTCGTCCACCGTCGCCTTGCCGAGTTCGGGCATAGCGACCCCGGGATCGTTGCTGAGCATCCGATGGAGCAGGATCGACTGGTCGGGCTTGCCCGGCACCACGTCGAAGAGGTGCGAACCCGCCCCGCGCCCCGCGGCAACCGGCCGTTTCATCACGCCGAGCGCCTTCGGATCGTCCTGCTCCCATCGCAGGTCCAGCCCGCTGTTCGAAGCGGTCGCGCCCGGCCTGTGGCAATGCGCGCAATTCACGTCGAGATAGGCGCGGGCGGCAGAAGCTGCGCTCGCGCTCTCGCGGTCTTCCCACACGGGGAGCTGATCAGCACCTTGGGGAACGGTGTCGAGCGCGCCCCGGTTCACCAGTTCCGCAAGGAATTCGTGTGACAGGTTGCGCGCCTTCGGGCCAATGGGCACCACCGCACCATCAACGGCGTGGCATTCCTTGCACTGGTTCTTGTTCGGCACGCGGTAGCTGAACGCCTCGCCCTTCGGTGTCGTCAGGTCGATCCGCGCCCCGGCCAGCGCCAGCGTAGCGTCGGTCTGCTCCGCGTTCCAGACGTAGGGTAAGGCCACCCAACCGCTCTCCCGATGGAGCAGCACGCGGGTCTCGATGAGCCGCCGCCCCTCGCCCTCGCCGAACGCAAAGGTCTTGATCAGCGCCGTGCCGACCGGAAAATCGATCAGCCCCTCGCCCGAAGCGATGAACTTGTCGCCAATCGGCAGCAGCATGAAACGCAGTTTGTCCGCCCCATCGGAATAGAGCGGCGTGTTGAGGCGATAGGGAAAGACGCCCGGAACCGGCGTATGCTCGGCAGTCTCGCGGAAGAAGCCGTATTCCGACAGCGTCCTGGGATAGCCATCGCCAAGGATCGCCTCATAGCTCACGTTCATGGGCATGGCGGGCGGCATGGCCATCGCCGCTGCCGCGCAGCACGCGGAAAGTGCGAGGAGAAGCCGCCCGATCATCCGCCCAGCCGCGCCTCCATTTCGGCAGGAGCGCCGATGCCGCTGACATCGAAAGCGCCGGCCGGCGGTTCGACCGTGAGCGGCGCAGGTCGCGCACCGCCCAGCCCCTTGCCCTGTTCGGTCAGGTTCAGCGTCCAACCCGGCGTACCCTCGGCCACGTAGAGGCTGCCGAGGCCGTCCCACATGACCGGCGGCAATTCGCCTCCGAAGGCCGCCGTCAGCATTTCCGCCCCGTCGAGCTGCGGATCGTAGCCGCCGCCGTTGAAGGCGTTCTCGCCCACCACGATATTGCGCGCGAGCGGGTTGTACCGCTCGTCGTCATAGGGCTGGACATAGGCGATCACCATGACCGGTGCGGTCGGATTGCCGGAGAGGATGTTATCCTCGATCAACACGTCCTCATTGGCCATCACCATGATGCCCGTGCCCCGCCGCACACCCGCGACGATATTTCCCGGAGGCGCGAAATTGGGCGTGTCGTTGGCGACCACAAGGTTGTGGCGCACGATCACATTGCCGCCGCCCATCACGGGCAGGTCGGGCAGGTCGAAGACGAGGATGCCGCCGGTGTTGCGGGTGGCGACATTATGCTCGACCAGCGCGTTGCGGCTGTTCTCGATCTCGATCCCGGCGACATTGGCCTCGGCGATGGAATTGCGCACGGTGATGCGGTCGGACTGGCCGACATAGATGCCCGCATCGCTGGCGCCGGTGACCTTGACCCCGTCGACCAGCACGCCGGTGCTTTCGACCGGATAGATCGCATAGGCGCCGTTCTCAGGGTGCGGTCCGCGCGTCCAGGTGACGCGCAGGCGGTGGTAGACGATGTTATCCGCGCCCTTGGACTTGATCCCGTCGCCCTTGGGGTTCTCGACCGCGAAATCGCGCAAGGTGACGTTGTCGCTGGTGACGAGCAAGCCCTCGCCCGCGCCCGCCTGGGTGGTGAAATCGAGTACGGTGCCGTCCATCCCGGCCCCACGCACAGTGACATTGTCGACATCGAGGCTGAGCCCGTCGGTCAGCGTGTAGCGGCCTGCCTCAAGAACGATCTCGTCGCCCGGCTCGGCAAGGATCAGCGCTTCCTGCAACCGCTCCTGCGCGCCCTCGCCCGGCGTGACGGTGTGGACCTCGGCGGCCAGAGGGCTGGCCCCGGCCAGCAAGGCGGCGAAGATGGCAATGCGCTTCATGAGTCTCTCCCTCTCAGAACTGGCATAGTGCCGAGCGGGGAGACTATTGCAAGCGCGTCTAACGCGCCGTGAACGAGCAGATGGCGGCCGAAGTGCCGACCACCTCGATCAGTTCGGCGTCCTCCACCGAGCGGATGCGTTCGAGGAATTCGACCGTGCTGGTGGGCAGGCCTGCCTCGGCTTCGCGTTCCCCGATACGTTCGAGATCACGCAATTGCGAGATGGTGAGGCGTTCGGAAAGGCGCGTGCCCATGCAGGCGGCGACCGGCTGCGGCACACCGCGCGTCACCAGCGCGCTTTCGATACGGCCCGCAGTCACCCGTTCGAACCCGCCGAAATAGCCCCACAGGCCCATGCCGACTATCGCCAGCACGGCTATCCAGATGATTGCCTTGCGCATGATGTCAGTCGAGCGCCTTCACGATTTCCTCGACCATCTTCTTGGCATCCGCCAGCAGCATCATGGTCTGGTCCATGTAGAAGACATCGTTGTCGACACCGGCATAGCCTACGCCGCCCATCGAACGCTTGATGAAGAAGACCTGCTTGGCCTTGTCCACATCGAACACGGGCATACCGTAGATGGGCGAGGACTTGTCGGACTTGGCCGCGGGGTTCACCACGTCGTTCGCGCCGATAATGAAGGCGACGTCGGCCTGCGCGAATTCGGAGTTGATGTCCTCCAACTCGAAGACGTTCTCGTACGGGACGCTGGCTTCGGCGAGGAGCACATTCATGTGTCCCGGCATACGTCCGGCGACGGGGTGGATGGCGTACTTCACTTCCACGCCCTTTTCCTCAAGCAGGTCGGCCATTTCGCGAAGCGCGTGCTGCGCCTGCGCCACGGCCATGCCGTATCCGGGGATGATGATGACCTTTTCCGCCTGTTCGAGCATGAAGGCCGCATCGGCCGCGCTGCCCTGCTTGTAGGGGCGCTGCTCCTTGGCCTCGCCGCCGCCTGCGCCGCTGTCGTCCGCGCCGAAGCCGCCCGCGATAACACTGATGAAGCTGCGGTTCATCGCGCGGCACATGATGTAGCTGAGGATCGCGCCAGATGAACCCACCAGCGCGCCGGTGATGATCATCGCCGTATTGCCGAGCGTGAAGCCCATCGCCGCCGCCGCCCAGCCCGAATAGCTGTTCAGCATCGAGACCACGACCGGCATGTCCGCCCCGCCGATGGGGATGATCAGCAGGAAGCCGATGAGGAAGGCGAGCACCGTCAGCGCAATGATCAGCGGCATGGTCTCGGCAGGCCTGGCCATCGCGAAGAGCGCGGTCAGCACGATGATCGCTGCCAGCGTGCCGAGATTGATGACATGGCGCGCAGGCAGCAGGATCGGCGAACCGCTCATCCGCCCCGACAGCTTCAGGAAGGCGATGACCGAGCCGGAAAAGGTGATAGCGCCGATGGCGATGCCGAGGCCCATCTCGACCTTTGAGACTGCGCCTATTCCGCCGTCAGAAGTCAGCAGGTTAAACGCCCCCGGATTGAGATAGGCCGCCCAGCCCACCAGCACCGCGGCTAGGCCGACAAGGCTGTGGAAGGCAGCGACCAGCTCCGGCATCGCGGTCATCGCGATACGGCGGGCAATGGTTATGCCGATGATCGCACCGATGGCGATGGCGACCAGGATCTCGCCGAGACTGGCGAAGTCGGGACCGACATAACTGTTCGCCACATCGCCGACCTTTCGCGGCATATGCGTCACCAGCGTCGTCACCACGGCTATCAACATGCCGATCATGCCGAAGCGGTTACCCGCCCGGCTCGTCGCGGGCGAGGACAGGCCGCGCAGCGCGAGGATGAAGAACACGCCCGACACGAGATAGGCGAGCGCCACCCAGGGGTTTACGGGCGCGTGCGCGGCAACTTCAACAGCCGCCTCGACTGTCGGCGGATCCATCATCTCGGCGGGAATTGGAGGACAAGGAGGGACGTCGCACATCACTTCTTCTCCTTCTTCTTGTACATGGCGAGCATTCGCGCCGTCACCGCGAACCCGCCGAAGATGTTGACGCTGGCAAGCACGATGCCGAGCAGCCCCAGCCACTTCGCCCCCGGCACATTCGCCGCCGCCGCCGCGATCAGCGCGCCGACGATGATCACAGAGGAGATCGCATTGGTCACCGCCATCAGCGGCGTGTGCAGCGCGGGCGTGACCGACCAGACCACGTAATAGCCGACGAAACACGCCAGCACGAAGATCGACAGGATACTGATAAAGTCCAAGGTCTATTCCTCTCCGGTTTCGATCCGCTTAGCCAGCTGCTTAAGGTTCTTGATCTCGGCCGACGCGACACGTGCTTGTCCCGTCCAGAACTCATCAGGATCCTCTTGAGAATTGTAGCAAGCCATCCCTTCGGTAGCCAACAACTCATGCGCCTTTCGAAGGTTGTAATCCGCACCTGCGACGGCAGCATCGACACCACGTGTTGACCCCGCCAAGCTCGCCACAAAGCTTTCAAACTCGCGGGCAGGCTTGTTCATGAGAGCCCGCAAATCGTCGCGATCGCGAGGTATGCAGGCCGTGTCCAACCTGAACATGAGGCTGATCATTTGAGCACGGAATACCGCACCTTCGCGCGCATCACGCTCAGTGTACACAGGATCGGGGCTAAGCTGCGAGCAACTTGCCACTATCGGCGAGCAAGTGAGAACCAAAAACGCCCACCTCACCCAAGCAGCCTCTCGTTTACGATCTTCCCACCCTGCGTCAGCCGCACGGCATCGCCGATTTCCTCGTCCAGCATCGGCTTGCCGGACTCCTTGTCCCAGAAGGCCGACAGGAAATTGAACAGGTTGCGCGCGAACAGAGCCGAAGCATCCGCCGCAAGGTGTCCGGCGGTGTTCGAATAGCCGACGATTTTCACCCCGTGCTTCTCGACCGTCTGGTCGGGCTGCGAGCCCTCCACATTCCCGCCCTGCGCCACGGCGAGGTCGAAGATCACGCTGCCCGGCTTCATCGTGGCGATCTGCGCGTCGGAAATCAGCTTCGGCGCGGGCCGACCGGGGATAAGCGCGGTGGTGATGACGATGTCCTGCTTGGCGATGTGCAAGCTGATCAGTTCGGCCTGCGCCTTCTGGTATTCCTCGCTCATTTCGGTGGCATAGCCGCCCGATCCTTCGCCCTCGATGCCCGCGACATTTTCCACGAACACCGGTTTCGCGCCGAGCGACATGATCTGCTCTTTCGTGGCGCTGCGAACATCGGTCGCGCTCACCTGCGCGCCCAGCCGCTTGGCGGTGGCAATCGCCTGCAGGCCCGCCACGCCCACGCCCATCACGAAAACTTTCGCCGCCTGCACCGTGCCGGCCGCCGTCATCATCATCGGGAAGGCGCGGCCGTATTCGTTAGCCGCCGTCAGCACCGCCTTGTAGCCGGCAAGGTTCGACTGGCTGGAGAGCACGTCCATGCTCTGCGCGCGCGTGATGCGCGGCATGAATTCCATCGAGAGCGCTTCGAAACCCGCCTTGGCATAGGCTTCGACCCGCTCTTTCTCGCGGAAGGGATCGAACGTCGCCGCCACCCATGCCCCGGGCTTGGCTCCGGCCAGCGCCATCACATCGGGCGCTTGCACGCCCAGCACGATATCCGCGCCCTCGACCGCCTTGGGGCCGGTCGCGACCTCGGCCCCGGCCTCCCTATAGACTTCGTCGGGTATGGAGGCGGCGACACCCGCCCCCCCCTCGACCGCGATGGTGGCGCCCAGGGCGGCGAATTTCTTCACCGTTTCGGGCGTGATGGCGACCCGGCTTTCACCGGGCGCCCGCTCTTTCAGCACCGCGATCCGCAAAGGCGCTATCTCAGCCCGAGATCATCACGACGATGACCGCGGTGATCACGGCCAGCAGGGGGATGACCCACTTCAGCATGTCGATGAACGCGCCGTAGGTTTTCTCGTGCGCCTTCCGGTCGTTGGCGGAATTCATGGATCGGTACCTCTTTGGATAAATGGTCTGTTGGAGGGGAGGTCTATATCGCCCTTCGGCACCGGGCAAGGGGGGTATGGAAAGGCGAGGTGCCCATCCCCCACGCAAGGCGGAAAATTGTCTTTAATCGCACCTTTACCCCTTTGTCCTAGGATGCCCCCCACAAGAATGCGTGCGTCGATTTCCCGGCAAAGCGCACAGATCGAGGAGTCCGTTCGCGATGGCGACCGAAGATGCCCGCCTGCTGATGCTGGTCGATGACGAGCCTGCCCAGGCACGCCTGATCTCCTCGCTCGCCACCCGCGAAGGCTGGCGCGCGCTGACGGTGGAAAGCTGCGACGCGGCGCTGTCCACGCTTGCGGGCAAGGATGGCAAGGATGTCGACACCGTGCTGGTCGATGGCCGCGTTCCGGGCGAGGAAGCCTGCGACTTCATCCGCCAGATCAAGCTTAAACGCCCCGATGTGGCGGTCATCATGCTCACCGCCAGCACCTCGCCGCTGCTCGCGGTGGAGGCCATGCGTGCGGGCGCCATCGACTATCTGGTGAAACCCGTCGCGCCCGAGCGGCTGGCGGTGGCGCTGCGCAGCGCTACCCGGCTGCTCCCGGCGCGCGACGAGTTGCAGCCGCTGACCGAGAAACTGCCCTCCATCCTCGAATTCGACGCCATGGTCGGGACCGACGGAAGCTTCCGCACCGCCATCGCCAAGGCTGCCACCGCCGCGCGCGGGCACGGCCACGTGCTGGTCGAGGGCGAGAGCGGGACCGGCAAGGAAATGCTGCTGCGCGCAATCCAGCACGCGTCCACCCGCGCCAAGGCGCCGGTTCGGCTCGTATCCTGCGAGGGGCTGCCGCACAACACGCTGGAATCGCTGCTCTTCGGCCATGAGAAGGGCGCTTTTGCAGGCGCCTTCGACCGGCAGGAAGGGACGCTTGCCGCCTGCGACGGGGGCACGCTGCTGCTCGACAGCGTCGACACGCTTCCGCCCGACATCCAGGAACGGCTCGCCGATGTGCTGGAGACCGGCATCGTCCGGCCTACGGGCGCGGCGCACGGCTTCCGCATCGACCTGCGCATCCTTGCCGCAAGCGACCGTCCGCTGGCCCTGCTGGTCGAGGACGGGCACTTCTGCGCCCGCCTCTTCGAGGCGCTCTCCGCCACGCGCATCGTGCTGCCGCCCTTGCGTGAGCGCGCCGGCGATATCCCCGCCCTCACCCGCTATTTCCTCGGCAAGATCGGCGAGCTGGAGGGGATGAAGCACCATTCCATCGCCGACAGCGGCCTGTCGCTGCTCGAGGCTTATGACTGGCCGGGCAACGTTCGCCAGCTGCAAACCGTGCTGTTCCGCGCCTGCGTCCACGAACAGCGCGAGGCGCTCACCGCGCACAGCTTCCCACACCTGAACGAACTGCTCGGCGATGCCGACCGCGGCGAGAGCCGGGCGCGCGGGCTCGGCGTGCTGCTCTACCAGGACGACGGGAATATCCGCTCGCTGGAAGAAATCGAGGCCGACATCATCCGCCTCGCCATCGGGCATTACCACGGCAAGATGACCGAAGTGGCCCGCCGCCTGGGCATCGGTCGCTCGACGCTCTACCGCAAGCTCCACGAACTCGGGATCGACAACGCGGCCTAGGGCTGGCATTGGGCCGTCCACGCATTCGAGGAGCATGTCAGGTGAACTAAGGCCACCGCCGCGGCGGATATGATACGATCCGGGACCATGGAGTCCCGTTCTGCCTCACCTGAATTTCCTGGAAGTGATCCCATGCAAAAATTGAACGACACGCTCTGCGTGGTAACCGGCGGTGCGCGCGGCATCGGCAAGGCCGTGTGTGCGGCCTTTGTAGCTGAAGGCGCGCGGGTCGTGCTGACCGATATCGACGTTGAGGAAGGCCGCAGGGCCGCCGCAGAGCTCGGCTGCGAGTTCGAGAAACTGGACGTGGCGAGCGAGGCGGACTGGAGCGTCTTCGCCAATTCCTATCCCGCGATCGACTTGCTGGTGAACAACGCCGGCATCACCGGCTTCGAGGACGGTCCTGCCGCCCACGATCCCGAAAACGCCAGCCTTGCCGAATGGCACCGCGTCCATGCGGTCAACACCGATGGCTGCTTCCTTGGCTGCCGCTATGCGCTGAAAGCGATGAAGGAGAAAGGCGCGGGCTCGATCATCAACATGTCCTCACGCTCTGGTCTCGTCGGGATACCCGGCGCGGCGGCCTATGCGGCGAGCAAGGCGGCGATCCGCAATCATTCCAAATCGGTCGCGCTCTACGCGGCGCAGAACGGCTGGGCGATCCGCTGCAACTCGATCCACCCCGCCGCAATCCTGACCGAGATCTGGGAGCCGATGCTGGGCGACGGCCCCGACCGCGAGGAAAAGATGGCCGCGCTGGTCGCTGACACGCCGATGAAGCGTTTCGGCACGGTGGAGGAGGTCGCCGCGCTCTGCGTCTATCTCGCTTCGCCGGAAAGTGGCTACATGACCGGCGCGGAGCTCACGCTCGACGGCGGGCTGCTCGCAGGCAGTGCCGCCTCGCCCGGCTAGTTAGCCCGGCAGATCCGAAAAATCGGTCAGCGCCGCGTCGCGCAGGCCGCGCCAGACATTGCGCGCCTGGACGGTTTCGGGGACGTCGTGGACGCGGGCGAGCTGGACGCCGGCGTCCATGCCCTTGAGCGCCAGAGCGAGGCTGCCGCCGAGGCGGTTGTCGGCATCCTCTTCCTTGCCCAGCGCCCCGATCATCCGCTTGCGGCTCGCGCCCAGCAGGAGCGGGTGGCCGAGCGCGTGGAACAGCGGCAGGGCGTTGATGAGCAGCAGGTTCTCGGCGAGGCTCTTGCCGAAACCGATGCCGGGGTCGAGCAGGATGCGGCTGGCGTCAATTCCGGCTTCCAGCGCCTCATCGCGGCGATTGCGGAGCTCGTCGAAGACATCGAACACGACGTTGTCGTAGTCGCCGCCCTCGTGGAGGTCCTCGCCCCGCCCCGGCGAGTGCATCAGCACCACGGGGCAACCGCGCGCAGCGACCACTTCGGCGCTGCGCGGATCGTGGGTGAGCCCGGAGACGTCGTTGACGAGGGCCGCGCCCGCGTCGAGCGCGGCTTCCATCACTGCCGCCTTGCGCGTGTCGACGCTGACCGCCGCGCCCATCGCCGCGCAGACTTCGATCACGGGGACGACCCGCTCGATCTCGTCGCCTTCCCAGACGGGCCTAGCGCCCGGCCGCGTGCTCTCGCCGCCGATGTCGATGATGCTCGCGCCCGCCTCGACCATCGCCGCAGCGTGCTCGCGCGCGGTTTCGACGTCGTCATGCTTGCCGCCGTCGCTGAAGCTGTCGGGCGTGACGTTGAGAATGCCCATCACCTGCGGCTGGTCGAGTTGCACCGTGCGCGCGCCCAGCTCCAGCGCCGGATGCGCGAGGGTGAGGTTCGCCCACTGGCTTTCCGCGTCGGCAGCGACAGTGTCGGGCAGATGCCCCAGCACCTCGGCCATGGTATCGGGCGCCGCCAGCCACCGCTCCGCAACCGCACCATCGCGGCGCAGGATGACGGCAAAGCGGCTCGCATAGACCATCCCTCCCGCCAGCCGGATAGCGTTGCCATGCTCGGCCTGCGGACCGGGAACGAAGCCCAGGGGGCGAATGTAGATGCTGTCAGTCATGTGAGAGCCCTATCCGAATGCAATCAGAATGGAACAGGCGAAAGTAGCGCAGAGCTTTTTACGTATATATCCAGATACAACCTGCTCCACTTCCTCGTTACGGCGTGAGCGAAATATCGCATTCCACACCGCTCACGGGGTAACGCAGATCAACCTTTCCGTGGCCCGAAAGAGCTTGTGCGATCAGGCTAGAGCCGAACCCGGCTTTGCGTTCCGTATCGACCCGCGGACCTCCGCACTCTCTCCATGCAATTTTGATTTGGCCATCCACCTCTTCAATGCAGACACTCACATTTCCTTCTTTTCCGGAGAGTGCGCCGTATTTCAGGGCATTGGTGACAAGCTCGTGCAGGACGAGCGACAAACCCTGACCGACCGCGCCGGTTATGGCCTCTTCGTTTATGATCTGAACATCCACGCGATCTTCGATCCCGGGAATAGCAGCCAGCTCTTCCTGCAGAATTTCGCTCGGACATAGCTTGGCCGAAGCGTCCGCCACCATGAGGCTATGGCTTCTTGCAAGCGAAGCGACGCGCCCTTCGAGCGCAGTCGCAAAGTCGTTCACCGTATTGGCCTTGCGCGCAGACAACCGCACGATCGACTTGATCACGGACAACATGTTCCGCACCCGGTGGTTCAATTCTTCCGTCAGAAGACTGAGTCTAGCTTCCCGCTCCTTCGTCTCCGAAATGTCGATGACGTGACCGATGAGCTTCGCAGGATCGCCACCCGGTCCGGCAAGAGGTCGGCCAGCGGCACTGATCCATTTTCTCTCGCCATCGGCCGTGATGATCGCGCAGTCGAAGGCCCATTCTACCCCGGATGCAATTGCGTCCTTCTGAAGGCGATCAACTTCCTCGCGCTGCTCTGGCACCACATGTTCGATGAACTTGTCGTAAGTCCATTCGGCGAGCCCCTCGTGATAACCGAATATCCGGTCATGATGGTGGTTTCTGGATGCGTGGCCCGATTCCAGGTCGAGTTCCCAGATGCCGATATGCGCCGTATTCAAGATGAGACGGAGATGGTCCGCGCTCAGTTCTTCGAATGGCCTCAGGTCCGTCATTGCCCACCTTCTAACACAGGTAGGGCATGCGTCACCTTTTTCCGGAAAGTTTGACTAAGACTAATCCTCCACCGCCAGCAGGTACAGCTGCCGCGCGGCGTCGATCGGTTTCACTTCGCCGCCGTTCTCGTAGTGCCAGAAGGTCCAGCCGTTGCAGCTGGGCGCGCCTTGCAGTTCCTTGCCGAGGCCGTGGATCGAGCCGGTTTGTTTCTCGTACGCCAGCGAACCGTCGGCGCGCACCGTGGCGGTCCAGCGGCGTTTCTTGTCGAACAGCCTGGTGCCGGGCGCGATGTAGCCGTTCTCGACCAGCGCGCCGAACGCCACCTTGGGGGCGCTGCGGCCCGCCTGCATGGTGGTGAGCGCGCTTTCGTCGAGCGGGAGTTCCTTCTCAATCCGCTTCAGCGCTGCGTCGCGATAGACGCCCTCGCGCTCGCAGCCGATCCACTCGCGGCCCAGGCGCTTGGCGACCGCGCCGGTGGTGCCGGTGCCGAAGAAGGGGTCGAGCACGACGTCGCCCTTCTCCGTGGTGGAGAGCAGCACGCGGTAGAGCAGACTTTCGGGCTTCTGCGTCGGGTGGACCTTGTGGCCGCCCTCTTTCAGCCGCTCCGCGCCGTTGCAGATCGGCAGGACCCAGTCGCTGCGCATCTGGAGCTCGTCATTGAGCGTCTTCATCGCACGGTAGTTGAAGTGGTACTTCGCTTTCTCCCCCTGGCTGCACCACAGCAGCGTTTCATGCGCGTTGGTGAAGCGGGTGCCGCGGAAATTCGGCATGGGGTTGGACTTGCGCCACACGATGTCGTTGAGGATCCAGAAGCCCAGATCCTGCAGGATCGCGCCGACGCGGTAGATGTTGTGATAGCTGCCGATCACCCACAGCGCGCCGTCGGGCTTGAGGATGCGCTTGGCCTCGATCAGCCAGTCGCGCGTAAAATCGTCATAGGCCTTGAAGGTGTCGAACTTGTCCCAATCGTCGGTCACCGCATCGACATGGCTGCCGTCGGGCCGGTTGAGATCGCCGCCAAGCTGGAGATTGTAGGGCGGGTCGGCGAAGACCAGATCGATGCTGGCCGAAGGGATTTGCCGCATGGCTTCCACGCAGTCGCCATCGAGGATCTGACCCAGTGGCAGTTCCACCGAAAGCTGCTTCGGTGCGCGTTTCGCCGGCGCCTTGGCGCGCGTTTTCGTGGTCTCCAGGACCGCCATAGATATTCCCCTGTCCGTAGTTATCCACAGGGTGAATCCAAACGGATTCCGCGTCAAGACAGTTGTTTAGGCGCAACCTCTAAAGATGGTGTTAACCATGGGAGAACGAAACGAGTCCCCCACCAGATGTTGAGTCCGAAGCCTCCGGCCAGACTCCAGATGGTGGGGTGTGGCGGTTAGGACTCACAGGTCGTTTTTCCCGGCACCAAGATGGATGGGCCGACGTGCGACCGCCCATCGCCTCATTCTTTTCGCCCAGACGTGCAGCGGTCGGGATGGCCGGGCAGACGCGGCCTTGCCCCGTCGCCGTGCATTGAGCATCATGTATGCGCTTGGGTGCTCCCGCAGGGCAATTCCTTCCCAGTTCTGCAACCGCAGGTAACAACATAATCGGTTCGCATATCTGCCCCCGATCCGAGGGTTCGTATGCCGCACTACCAGTTGAAATATCCCGCCAACGATCACCGTTCGATCAACATCTACGCCTTCGAAGCCGGCTCGCTCGGCGGCGCCCTCGACGTTGCCAAGAAGAACGCCCGCGGCGAATGGGCCGAGCTGTGCGAGGAAGGCCGCCCGATCTGCTTCCTCGAACTGGTGTCGGAAGACGGCGTGTGGCTGGTCGGCGGTCCCAATTGCCAGAGCGCCATCCAGCGCATCGACATTCCCAACCCCCAGCCGCACTGAGCCGAAACAATCAACCGACTCCCAACATCTTGATATTGTTCGCGATCCTTACCATAAAGGCCGTCGAAAAAGGGGCTGAAGTATGGAACGCGAACTCGCCGCGCGCGGAAGTGCAATCGATCATCTTAAATTGGCGGCGACTTTCGCGCATCTCGGGATATGGGAACTCGACACCGCGACCGGCGAAGCTTGGCGCAATTCGAAGCACGACCAGCTGTTCGGATACGAGGAAAAGCTCGACAGCTGGACCTATGACGATTTCCTCGGCCATGTGGTGGACGAGGATCGCGAGCGGGTCGATCAACTTTACGGCGCGGCCCTAGACAATGGCGACGAGTGGGCTTTCGAATGCCGTATTCGTCGGGCCGACGGGCTGACGCGCTGGATCAGCGCGCATGGGCGTCCGCTGGAAGGCAGCGAAGGAAGGCCTGAACGCCTGATCGGCCATGTCATCGACATCACCGACACCAAGCGCAACGAGGAGCATCTGCGCCTCGTCACGGCCGAACTCAACCACAGGCTGCAGAACATCATCGCGTCGATCAGCGGGTTGATCGCCCTCGCTGCGCGCGAGGGCGGCGACCGGATCGAAAACGCCAAGGTGTTACAGGAACGGCTGAAGGCAATCGGGCGCAGCCACAATTTGGCCTATAACACGCGCAACGAGCGGGTCTCGGTGCGCGACGTCTACACCAGCGAACGCGCGTCCATGCCCGAACTGGCGGACCGGGTGGTCATCGACATCGACGAACGTCTGGCCATCAAGCCGCAGGTGGCCGAACGCCTGACACTGGTGGTGCACGAACTGGGCACCAACGCTGTCAAATACGGCGCTCTGTCCAACGAAACGGGCCGTATCGTTATTACCAGCCGGGTGCTGGAAAACGGCGATGTCGAGCTTATGTGGGCCGAGACCGGCGGCCCCGAAGCGAGCGCGCCCGAACGCAAAGGGTTTGGCACGCGCCTGATCCAGACATCGCTAAGCGCCGATGCGCATGTTGAGATGAACTACCCCTCCAAGGGTGCGACATGCCGGATCGTTTTGCCCAGCAAGCTGGTCTCCGCCACCTTGGGCTAGAGCAGCGCCATCTGGCTGACGGGCGCGAAGCTGCGGCGGTGCAAGGGGGTCGGGCCATGGATGCGAAGCGCCTCCATGTGGGTCTTGGAGCCGTAGCCCTTGTTGCTTTCCCAGCCGTAATGCGGGTGCGACCTTGCCGCTTCCACCATGATCCGGTCGCGGTATTCCTTGGCGAGGATGGAGGCGGCGGAGATGCACGCTTCCTTACCGTCCCCGCCGACGATGGCGCGTGCGGGCCAGCGCCATTCCTCGCGCCTGCCGTGCGGGGTCATGTTGCCGTCGATCAGCACCTCGACCGGCTCGGCGCCCAAAGCCTCGACGCAGCGCTGTGTCGCCAGCGTCATCGCCAGCATGGTCGCGCCGAAGATGTTGAGCCGGTCGATCTCTTCGGGCTCCACCACCGCCAGCCCCCAGGCGCAGCGACGCTGGATTTGCGGTTCGAGCTTGGAACGCTTGGCGGCGGAAAGTTTTTTGGAATCGTCGAGGCCGCCCGGGCATGGCTTGCACAAGACCACGGCGGCGGCGACCACCGGGCCGGCGAGCGGGCCACGCCCGGCCTCGTCCACCCCCACGATCAGGGGGGCATCGCGAAGGCCATCTGCGGGAGTTGAAGAGAACATGAAGCGCGTTACCGTCCTTGCCGCCATCCTATCGCCGCTGCTCATGGCTTCAAGCTGCGGCGGCTCGTCATCCACCGGTGGGGGCGAGGCAGTCTCCACGCCGACGCCGACCTCGCCGCCCGACACGGGCTTCAGCGGTTTTGCGATCACCGAGCACGGCAGTTTCAACGAGCCCTGGGCCGCGGCCTTCATTCCCGGCACCGATGTGCTGGTCCTGACCGAGAAAAGCGGCACGATCCGCGGCGTCCAGACCGGCAATTTCGACAAGGCGATCTTCTTCTCTGGCGTGCCGGAGGTAGACTACGGCGGACAGGGCGGGCTTGGCGACATCGCCTTCCTGCCGAGCGAGGCTTCCTCCACGATCGACCGGCGCACGATCTATCTCAGCTGGGTCGAGGCCGGTGATGGCGATACGCGCGGCGCGGTGGTCGGGCGCGGCCAGATGGTGTGCGAGGATCATCAGGATTGCGCGATCCAGGGCCTCGAAGTGATCTGGCGCCAGAGCCCCAAGGTCTCGGGCCGCGGCCATTATTCGCACCGCATCCTCTTCAGCCCGGACGAGCGTTACATGTACATCGCCAGCGGCGAGCGGCAGAAGAAGGAGCCCGCACAGGATCTCTCGAACACGCTCGGCACTGTCGTCCGACTGAACCTCGACGGCACGCCGGCCGCGGGCAATCCCTTCGGCGACGAGATCTGGTCCTATGGTCACCGCAATATCCTGGGCATGGATTTCGATGCGCAGGGACGGCTGTGGGAAGTCGAGCATGGCCCCAAGGGCGGGGACGAGCTGAACCTCGTCCAGCGCGGGGCGAATTACGGCTGGCCGGTGCGCTCGAACGGGATCAATTACAACGACACGAACATTCCCGACCACACGCCCGATGACGGCTTTACCAAGCCCGTCATCAGCTGGACCCCGGTCATCGCGCCCGGCAACATGACCATCCTCGACGGCGACCTTTTCGCGGCGTGGAAAGGCGATGCGCTGATCTCCGGCCTCAAGACCAAGGCCCTCATTCGCGTCAGCTTCGATGGCGACACGGCGCGCGAGGTCGAACGCTACGACATGGGCGAGCGCATCCGTTCGGTCATCGAAGGTCCCGATGGCGCCTTGTGGGTGCTCGAAGACGGAGAAGGCGGACGCCTGCTCCAGCTTCGCCCGCAATAAGGCGAATTTGATCGACAGCATGGGCGCGCGCCCCTAATCGGCGCGGCCCATGGCGACACTCGTCCCCCTCTCCGCGATCGACGCCTTGTTGGTCGAGCAATTGCTCGACGCCGCTTTCGGCGAGCAGCGCCACGCGCGCACCGCCTATCGCATCCGCGAAGGGCTCGATCCCCTGCCCGCGCTCAGCTTCGCCGCGCTGGACGAGCAAGAATACCTTGTCGGCTCGATCCAGCTTTGGCCGGTCGCGCTGACCGATCCCAAGGGCCGCCCTCATCCGCTGATCATGGTCGGACCGGTTGCGGTCATGCCCGGACGGCAGGGCGAAGGCTTCGGCAAGGCGCTGATGGCCGCGAGCCTCGGCGCGATCGATGCCGCTTTCGACGACGGCGCGCCGCCCTTCCCGCAGGTGCTGATCGGCGATCCCGACTATTACGGGCAATGGGGCTTTACCGCGGACCACATCGGCGGCTGGCACTGCCCCGGCCCCTTCGAGCGCGAGCGCCTGCTGCTGAGGACCGGCAATCCCTCGATCCTGCCTTCCGAGGGTATGCTCGGCCCCTGGACCGACGAGACGAGCGAAACGGCGCGCTGACCCGTTATTCGCAGTGGCTATTGCGCGGCACCAAGACCCGCGCCATCCATTGTTCCCACCATGGTCTACACCCCGCCCCCCGAACTCGCCGGAATGAGCCTTGCCGACATCGCCGAGGCCGTGGCCGAACGCCGCCTGCCCCCGGTCGAGCAATGGTCGCCCGAGAATGTCGACGACAGCCACATGGTCATCCGCGCCGACGGGACATGGCTGCATGACGGCAGCGAGATTACCCGCAAAGCAATGGTGCGCGCTTTTTCAGGCCTCCTCAACCGCGAGGAAGACGGCAGCTACTGGCTGGTCGTGCCGTACCAGAAGCTTTCCATCGAAGTGGAGGACGCCTGCTTCATCGCCACCGATGTGAGCCAGGTGGACGGCGACCTCGCCTTCCGCCTCAACACCGACGAGCTGGTGATCGCAGGGCCCGAGAACCCGATCCGCGCGACCGGCGATGCCGACCAGCCAGCGCTCTATCTCCACGTTCGCCGCGGCTGCGAGGCGCGGCTGAACCGTTCCACTTACGAACAGCTTGCCCGCATCGCCTTGGCCCAAGGGGACGACTGGACCGTCACCAGCGGCGGCGAGACCTTCTCCCTCCTCCCCGGATGAGCGCGCTCTTCGACCGCCTGACGCAGCTGTTCGAGCAGGGGCATGCGCGAGAGGTGGAAGGCCTCCTTTCCGACGCGCGCTTTGCCGATCTCGACCGCACCGCCGATGCCGCCGTGCTCATCGCGGTGACCGAGAGCGAAAACCCGACCGTCCTCCTGACCCAGCGCCCGCGTACCATGCGCGATCACCCGGGACAGGTCGCCTTTCCGGGCGGAAAGATCGATGCGGGCGAGGATGCGGTGGAGGCGGCCCTGCGCGAGGCCTGGGAGGAACTCGGCATCACCCGCGAGGCGGTCCGCGTCATCGGGACGACCGACCGCTACCAGACCGGCACCGGCTTCGACATCACCCCGGTCCTCGCCACCGTGCCCGCCGATCTTCCCATCCGCCCCGACCCGCGCGAGGTCGAAAGCTGGTTCGAGGCGCCGCTCGAACACCTCCTCGACCGCAAGCGGTGGAGCGAGAACGAGGTCTTCTGGAAGGGCGCCATGCGCCGCTATTACGAGATGGACCACGAAGGCTACCGCATCTGGGGCGTGACCGCCGCGATCTGCATCAATCTTTCGCGCCGTCTGGCGTGGGTGACCCGATGAACCCCCAACCCCGTTCGCACTGAGCTTGTCGAAGTGCCGTACTTCACTTAGGCGCTGCACTCGAAGAAAGAGCGGCGCTTCGACAAGCTCAGCACGAACGGATCTTAAGTTGGCCACTTTGCCATTAGCAGACTGGACGAAACGCGAAGACCTCGCGCAGCTGATCGCCGCGCTGGGGGCCGACAACGCACGCTATGTCGGCGGCGCGGTGCGCGACACGCTGCTCGGCAAGGCGATCCACGATGTGGATTTGGCCACGCCGCTCCTGCCGCATGAGGTGATCGACCGCTGCCGCGAGGCGGGCATTCGCACCGTGCCGACCGGCATCGACCATGGCACGGTGACCGCAATCCTGCCCGCAGGCCCGGTCGAAATCACCACCTTGCGCCGCGATGTGTCGACCGATGGCCGCCGCGCCACCGTGGCCTTTGCGCAGGACTGGAAGGACGACGCCTCGCGCCGCGACTTCACCATTAACGCGCTCTACGCCCATCCCGAAAGCCTCGAGATCGATGACTTCTTCGGCGGCGTGGCGGACCTCGAATGCGGCCATGTCCGCTTCATCGGCGAGGCGGAAGAGCGCATCCGCGAGGACCATCTTCGCATCCTGCGCTATTTCCGTTTCCAGGCACGCTTCGGCGATGCGCTGGACGAGGAGGCGGTTAACGCCTGCCGCGATCTGGCGCACACGCTGAAAGGCCTTAGCCGCGAGCGGGTGGCGATGGAACTGCTCGCCATCCTCGCCCTGCCCGCGCCCTCGCCCACGCTTCGCCTGATGAAGGACCTCGGCGTGCTCGAAGTCATCCTGCCCGAAGCGCGCGACCGCGAGACGCAATGCCTCGCGCAGCTGGTCGAGACAGAGGCACGCGGAGGTGTGGAAGGCGACGCCGTCCGCCGCCTCGCCGCCTTGCTCCCGCCGATCAAGAGTGTTGCGGAGAGCGTTGCCGCACGCCTGCGCCTCTCGCGCCAGCAGCGCGCCCGACTGATCTGCGCCGCCGAACGCCGCGAGGAAGACGCCGCCGCCCCGCGCGCGCTGGCCTATTTCGAAGGGGTCGAAGGCGCGCGCGACCGGCTGTTGCTGAAGGGCGAAAGCGTCGCAGCACTCCGCGATTGGGACGTCCCGCAGCTTCCGCTCAAGGGCGGAGAGATCGTCGCGCGCGGCGTTGGCGCAGGCCCCGAAGTCGCTCGCACGCTGCGCGCCGTCGAAGCGCGCTGGGTCGAGGAAGGCTTCCCCGACCGGTCCCGCGTCCTCGAACTGCTCGAACAGGAATTGGCCGCTTCATAAACCGCTTTGAAACCCGCCCGGAATAAGTAACCTCCCAAGTCAGGAGGGTCGCAGGATGGGTTTTTCGAATTTCGGTCGCGGGATTTTCGGCGGCAAGGTCTTCGGCAAGAAGAATATCGCCGGCGCCGCCCCGCAGCGGCGTGTCGGCCTGCGCACCCGTAGCGAGGGCAACGCGCTCGACCGCCTGGTGGCCGATGTCGAGGAGATGGCGCGCCGACAGAAGACCACCAGCCGATACAAGCGCCAGCCAGCCGATTTCGTTTGGGAGGTCGTGCGCGACATGGCTCCCCATGAACGCGGCGAGCTGCTCGTGGCCTGCACCCGCGAAGAAAACGCCTTCGTCGAATTCATCAAGGACCCCACCCCGCGCGAACAGGTAATGACCAAGGCGCGCGAACAGGTCCTGCGCAACAATGTCGAAACCGAGATCGAAGCCGAAGACCTCGGCGCTGTTCTTGGCCTGCTTACCGGGATCGAAGGCTACCGCACGCAGACCTATAACGAGGACCGGTTCGCCGCTCTTCTCGCCCTCATCAACAGCGCGATCAAGAAGGGCGCCTACCTCTCGGCGGGCGATTGCGAGGACCTCGCCGCCATGGCGACGCAGATCCGCGAGAAGGACTATTTCCGCGACAAGGCCAACAAGCGCAAACTGCTCGCCCGCGCCGAGAAGCTGGAGAAGCTCGCCGGGGTCGAAGTGAGCGCGACCGAATTCCTGATGCAGCGCTGCGAAGGGGCCGAGAACCCCTGGGCCTTCGCCGACACCGCCCGCCCCAACGCGCAGTTCTGGGCCGACCTGTTTGCTGAAACCACCGCCGGGCTCGACGAGATCCGCCGCGACACCAAGGGTTCGGGCAGTCCCGCCTGGTCGAAGAGCGCCGAGGCCTTTGCCGCCGAATGGCCAACCTGGGGCGAGGTCGAGCCGGAGTATGCGAAATGGCGCGCCAGCGGGGCGCCGACGGCGAAGCTCAAGGAGCACAACGGCAAGCGCAACGGATGGACCGATCCGGATGCCTACCGCGACCTACCCTCGACAATCGCCCCGGCGGTCGCGCATTCGCGCTACCTGTGGACGACCGACCAGATACCCGGCCTCGATGTGCTCGCCGACCTGGAAGACCCCGACTGGACCGCGCTGGTCGAGCATATGATCACCAGCCGCCGCGCAACCAAGGCTACCAAGGCCTGGGCCAAGGAAGCGCTCGCCCTGTGCGAACCGATCGGTGTCGAGACGGTAGAGGCGCGCCTGCACGATTGGCTTGCGTTGTTCCACACGCCGGTGCTCGGCCGCGTGGGCTATACCGAGGTGCGCAAGGGCGAGCGTTTCGTCAGCGCCATCGCCAAGCTGGAAGAGGCGCATCCCGAATGGCCCGAGCGCCATGTCAACGACGTTCGTGCGCTTGGCCGGGCGATCGCCATCGTGGTCGCAAGCGGCGGCAACGACACCGTCTCGCGCGAATTCCACCCCGAACTCGTCCGCCACGACGACCGCAGCTACAAGAACAAGTCCGCCACCACCGGCCTGCTCCATCTGCGCCAGCCGAGCTACGCGAACCCCCAGAGGCTGAACACGCACCATACGCTCGGCGGATGGATGCGCGTGAGCGTAGAGAACGAGGAGTTCCTGCGCGGCGCGGTATGGCTGACCGCCCTCATGCCGGACCGTGCGCGCGCGATCGAAGGGCTGGAAAAGACCGCTCAGAGTGCGGCCACCTACCTCTCCTACGGCGACGACGCGATCCGCTCCAAGATCATTGCCAACGCGGCCATCGCGACGCTGATCGCCATGGGCGGGAACGACATCGACGCCGCCGCGCTACGCCTGTCGAAAGTGGTCGAGCATCGCAGCATACAGGCGCCGCTGCTCAAGCACTTGAACACCTAGGCCTCAGCCGAACTCCTCGTAGCCCTTGCGGGTCTTTTCGAGGACCAGCTTGTTCATCTCGCGCCGCGCGCGGTCCTCGTCGTCGAAGCTCTTCACCACGCGCTGGCCCTTGGTGCCGACGCGGCCGAACTCGACGGTGAGATCGGTGCCCTCGACGCCGATGCGCCAGAACTTGTTCGATGCGCCCGCGACGAGGCGGTATTCGGTCATCCCGCCTGCCTGTTCGGGCTCTGGCGGCCTGGGCGGCTCGGGCTCGCTCTTCGCGGTCGTCGGGACCGAGACCGGCTGCGGCTTTGGCGGCGGCGCGGGCGCGGTGGTACCGGCGAGCGGATCGCTGTCGGCAAGGTCCCAGCTGGAGCGCTTGAGCTCCTGCTCGATCCGCTCGATCACCGGCTCGCGAGCGCGCAGCCAGCTGGTCACCGGCACATCGACAACGCGCCAGCCGAAGGCGCGCAATATGCCGGGGCGGAAGACGAAGCGCTCCTCGATGGCCGTCTCGCCGGTGCCCTCGCGGTCGAGCAGCACGCCGAGCGCGTAGCCGCCGCCCGCCGGATCGACCACGGCGATGTCGCAGCGGAAGCTCGCCCCGCCGACATGCTCGTGCACCTCGTGACCGCGTGCCCGCAACGCCTCGGCAATTGCGCTGCGCACCGGATCGAGCGGCAGCGCGGCGTCGAAAGTGCGCGCGGCATCGGGGTTGAGCGTGCCGAGCACCGCCTGCGCGTTGTCATGCGCGCCCGCCGATTGCGCTTCGGCAAAAGCGAGGAAGTTGCGCAGCGCCCGCGCGCCGTCGTTGTGGATGTTGGTGATCTGCTCGGGCTGGATCGAGCTGACGATAGCCATGTGCCGCTTGGCGCGGCTGAAGATGACGTTTAGGCGCTTCTCGCCGCCGCGCTGGTTGATGGGCCCGAAATTCATGACCATCTTGCCGTCGCGGCCCGGCGCATAGCATACGCTCATCAGGATGATGTCGCGCTCGTCGCCCTGCACGTTTTCGAGGTTCTTGACGAAAAGCCCGGCGAACTGCCCGTCCTCCTCGCGCTCCATCTCGCGGGTGAGCGCCGCACCGAAATCCTTGTCCTCATTCGCCAGCCGCTCGAGCGCATCCTCGATCTCGGTCTGCTGCGCTTCGGAAAAGGCGACGATGCCGATGCTCTGTCCCGTCTCGCGGGCGAGCAGGTCGCGGACCAGCCCGGCGATGTAGCGCGCTTCAGGAAGGTTCGAGCGGCGATCGTAAACGCCGTCCTCCATTCGGTGCGCGGTAATCGGGGCGGAGAGCAGGCGGCTGGTGCCATGGCTCCACGCCTCCTCGCTGTCCGACTGAACCGGCTCGTGCGCATCGTGCTGCGCGCGCAGCGTGCGGTCGGGGATGGTGACCAGCTGGCCGGCGTAGAAGGCCGCGTTGGAGAAGCTGATCAGCGCCTCGAAGCGGCTGCGGTAATGCCATGCCAGCAGGGTTGCAGGCAGGTTGCGCGCGGCTTGTGAGAGCAAGCTGTCGGCGTCGAGCACGATGGCGATCTGCTCGCCATCCTCCTCGGCCAGCACTTCCATGTCCTCGTCGTTGAGCGTCGCCGAGAAAAAGCTGGTCGGCGGCAGCTGCATTTCGTCGCCGACGATGACCACCTGCCGCGAACGGCAGAGCGCGGGTACGGCATCCTCGGTGGGGATTTGGCTGGCCTCGTCGAAGATGACCACGTCGAAGAGTTCGGGTTCCAGCGGCAGCGTGTCGGAGACTGAGAGCGGGCTCATGAGCCAAATCGGCTTCAGATCGTTCACGACCCGCCCGCTGTCGCCGCTCGCCATCTCGCGGATCGACTTGTAGCGCATCGACTTGCCGAATTCGTGCTCCAGCTCGCGGCGACCGGTGGCGTAGACCTTCTTGAAGGCGCGCTGCTGCGTATCGAGCTGGGTGACCGAGGTTTCGGACAGCTTCACATTGTCGCGGAACTGGCGGTGGAGCGTCGCGCGGATGGCGGCGGCGTTCTGGTCGCGCAGCAGGTCGCGCGCGGCGCTGGCGCGGCGCGAAAGGGCGATCATGCGGTCGATGTCGAAGCGGCGGATGTCGGGAGCGGCCCGCTCGCGCGCGGCGATGGCCTCGTCGACCACCAGCGCCTCGATCTGGGCAAGCGGCTGGGCAAGCGTGGTGAGCACGCCCGCCACGCTTGGCTCGGCCCCATGGACTTCGGCCAGGAAGGGCAGGAGATCGGGCAGATCGTCGAGCGCTTCGCGCAGGTCGCGCAGCAATTCGCCCAGTTCGTCGAGCGTCAGAGCGTCGATCCCGGCAAGCGCGCCGCCCAGCGCCTCGTCGAGCGCGCGCATGGCCGCCGCGCCCTGACCCAGCCGAGCCAGGACATGGGCGCCGTCGCCGGATTTCGACAGGGCGGCCACCTTGGCTGGCGCGCCGTCCTGCGTACTGTCCGTGAGTTCCTGCCGGAGTGCGAGCAAGCCGGGCAAGTCCGAGGTGCCGAGCCGTGCCTGCACCTCGCTCCGCGCCTCATCCACGGCGGCGCCGGCCGCGTGCTGCGCCGCCAGCAATTCGAGCACGGCGGCGATCTTCGGCTTCACCGCGTGGGAAGCGAAATCGTAGCGCGCCTGCACGGTCTTCTTCAGTTCGCGCCACGGGCCGCTGAAGAAGGCGAAGAGCGAGCCTTCCTTGGCTCGCGCCAATTCGAGACCGGCGGCGGTGTCCGCCGGCGAGAACGGGTCATGCCAGCCGCTCGCCTCCTCGGCCGCGGCCTTCTCGCGCGCTTCCAGCGTGGCGATACGCGCCATGTCGCCTTGCAGCGCCTGCGAGGCGGGAGAGAGCGGGTCGAGCAGTCCGGGCGTTTCCGCCAATCCGGTCGACACCATGCGCTCGGCCAAGGTCAGCGCCGCGCGCGCTTCGCCGAGCGGGGTCGCGCTTGAGATCGGAAACTGTGCGTCCTCGACCAGCGGGTCGAGCCGCTGGAGCTGGCTCTCGGCAGCCCCGATAGCCGCCTCCAGCACCGCATATGGCCGATCGTCCCGCACCAGCGCGGGCGCAAGGCGGGCGAAGGGATGGCTCGCAAGGTCGGACGCGCCGACGATCTCGGACAGGGCGCGGAAGACGCGCTCCGCCATCGGTCGCGCGGCGTCCCAGTCACCGAGGCTGGGCAGCGTCTCGCGCTCGGCGGCGCCGATGCCCTGCGGCGGTGTAGGCAGAGCGGCGGCCCGGCGGACGAGATCGCGCAAGGGTATCGCGCCCTCGGCATCGGCATGGCCCACCGCTTTTTCGAAGGCAGCGATCTGCGAGACGTGCTCCTCCAGCGCGGCGACGGTCCGCGCGCGTTCCGCCTGCGCCTCTTCCAGCCCGTCGGCGTTCTTGCCCCAGCGCTCGTAATGATCGCGCAGGTCGGCAATGAACTCCTTCTTGTCGTCCTGGCTGTCGTGGATGATGGTCGCGAGGCCATCGAGACCCGCCTGCCCCAGCCGGTGGAACACCACGTCGAGCGCGGCGCGCTTCTCGCACACGAAGAGCACGCGTTTGCCCTGCCCCGCATAGTCGGCGATCAGGTTGGTGATCGTCTGCGACTTGCCCGTGCCGGGAGGTCCCTGGATGATGTAGCTGCGCCCCGTGCGCGCAAAGGCGACCGCCTGTTCCTGCGTCGCGTCGCTCGGCACCACGCCCCATTGCTCACCCGCCGGGATTGGCGGCGGCGCGCCTTCGGTGAAAGGCTTGGGCTCGATCGAGAAGACCTGGTCGAAGGCGGGCTGCGTTTCGGGCGTTTCGATGAGCGCGTTGTAGTCGCGCACCAGCGACATCTTCTTGTAGTTGAAGTTCGCCAGCGTGACCTGCGTGAGGTCGATCTCCCAGCTGAACTTGTGGCCCGCGCCCGAAACCTTGCCGTAAGTCTGCGCTTCGGTTTCGGCGACCATGAGCTCGCGCTTGGGCGATGCCCTGCCCCCCGCAGCCACGCGCTGCGGCAGCGGATCGGGCTTCACGAATTTCTCGAACAGGGCGAGGCCTAGCGGGCGGTAATCGTCGCGCGCATAGCTGAAATCCGCCTTGGCGCTGATGGTCTGTTTCGAGCCGGAACGGCGGCGGTTGAATGTGTTCACCCGCTGCACCGCGCGGCGCAGGATCATCTGGATCTGCGGGCGTTCCTGCATTTCCAGCCGCACACCCGGTTCGCTCTCGTGGATCTGCGCGCGGATCGCCTGATGGATGGCGTCGATGCTGGTTTCGGTGAGGTCCACCGCCTCTGGCAGCTCGATGTCGTAGAGCTGGCGGAGCATGTGGCGCAGCGCCGGGTTGAACTCGGCAATCGGCTCCGCGCAGGTCATCACATAACGGTCACGCACGCCCTTGCGCTTGGCGACCTCGACCGGGAGCCACAGCAGCGGCGAAGTGATGCGCTCGTTCGGCGCTTCCTTGAGGTTGTGCCAGTGCAGGAAGGCGACGGTCAGGCGCAGGCTGGAGAAGCCGTATTCGTTCTTGTTACGCCGGTTTTCCTGCATGATCCGGTCGAGCTGGCTCGGGATCTGCGGCTGGTCTTCAAAGCGCAGCCAGCGATTGAGCGGCACCTTCGCGCCCGCAAGCACGTCGTCGACGAACTTGCCCTTCCACGTACACAGCGAATCCGCCCGCACGCTCTCGATGCGCATGACAATAGGCATGCTGGCATCGGTGAAGTTGATCGAGCTTTGCGTTGCGCGGAAATGGATCAGCCGGTTGCGGCGCGAGAGGTCGAACAAGCGGTCGCGCAGGTGCGAGAGCACGGCAGCGCGGCGGCCGGGCACGCCTTGCGCCTCGGCCATGACGCGCTCCACCTCGATACCGGTCGGCTGATCGCGCCAGGTGTCGAGACGGCGCGCGAGTTCGGCGACATCGGTCGCGCGCTCGTGGCGGTTGAGATGCGTCGCCTCGAGGATGATGGAGGCGATGACGGGGTGCAGGCGCGGCGCGATGGCGAAGAGGTTGTCGCGGTGCATCGAGAACCGCTCGATGTCCTCGAACTCCATCGGGTCCAGCCCGCAGGCGAGGCAGGCCATGACCATGCCCAGCTGGAAGACATCGGTAATCTCGTCGTGATGGCCGAGCTCGGTTTCCCAATTGCGCAGCCGCGTGATGTAGACCGGCTCGGTGACTTCGAATTCGTCGCCGTCGAGGACGGAGAGATCGTCGACCTTGGTCCCGCGCCCTTCGTCCTGCGTGACGCGGTAATTGCCGACCAGCTTCAAGGCGCTGGAGACCTGCGGCTGGACCGCATGGATGGCGCGCAAGTTGGAACGCGGCGCTTCGCCCTGCCGGTCGACCAGCGAGAGGCTGCCGTCGGTGGTCTCGACAACATGATCGAACCCGATGCGCGCGACTCGGCCTTGCTCGTGGATTTCGGCGACCTCGACCATCAGGCCGAGCATGGCGTGGACGAGATCGTCGGGCGGAAGCTGGCTCGTTTGCGTAAGCACTTCGCGCAGCGGCTTCACCGCGCCGGCTTCGAGCGGGGCAGCGCTGGCTTCGGGCTGCATCTCGGGGGTCTGGTCCATGCTCATGCCGCCTTCGCCGCCTGCGCGACGAGCTTGTCGGCGCGCGCCTTGGTCCATTTGAGGTCGCGTCGCAGCGAGCCGGTCAGCCGCTCGGTCGCGCCCATGGCGGCAGCGGTCTTGGCGGCGGCGAGCATCACCACATCGGTCGCATCGCTATCGGCCATGGCGAGATCGAACATCAGGGCGATGAAATAGTCGCGCGTGGCGTCGTCGATCTTTTCGACCGAGACTTTCGCAAGATCGAGCTTTTCCTCGTCCGCGGCGAAATCGGGAAAGACCGCCTTCACCTGCGTGACGATCTCGTCCGAGCCTTCCTCCACCTCGCCCAGCATCCGGGCAAGGAAGCCGCGGGTGAGCGCGGTCAGGCGGTACTGACCGATGAGGTCCAGCCCCTCGATCGAAAGTGGCCCCTGCACCCGCGCCTCGAGCCAGTCTTCGAGCTGCGGATCGCCTTCCCACCACAGCTTGAGCGCACGGGCGCGCAGATAGACTTCGGGGTGCGAATGCCCCTGCGACTTGCCGCCCTTGGCCTCCAGCTCTTCCGCCTGCCGCAGGTAAGCTTCGGGATCGACCGAAGTCAGGCCGGTCATCGTCTTGACCAGCACCGCAATGGCGGGGGCCGTGTCCTGCGCCGCAATGGCCGCGCCGCGGTCGGCGAAGAGTTCGGTATAGAGGCTCAGCAGCCGCGCGGTTTCGCGGTGGGCGGGCTTGGCGTCGGGGAAAGAAAGCGCGTGGTCGAAAATGCGGCTGGTGCGATGGTGCGCGCCTTCGTCCATCTGCCACAGCAGGTAGTGCGACAGCTCGTGCCCCATCAGCGCGAGAAGCTCCGCCTCGGACAGTTTTTCGAGGATCGGCCCGAAGAAGGTGAGATGCACTTCGCCCGGCACATAGATCAGCGAGGCGTTCATCGTGCCGTCGTTCGCCTGGTAGAGCGTGGCGGGCGCCTCGATCCCGAGGCGTTCCATCGCGGTCCTCAGCGCCGCGAAGACCTGCGGATGGCCCGCCTCCTCCAGCCGGTAGGTGTTGCGCAGCATGGTGTCGCGCAGTTCGGCAAGCTCGGCCTCGTCCATCCCGCCTGCAACCTTGTCCCAGACCTGCGGCTCGTGCTCGCGCAAGTGATCTTGCAGTGCGATATGATAGGCGAGCGGTTCCAGCGCCCGCGCGCTCTGCTGCGATGTAGCGTCCATGCGTCCCTAGATACCCTCCGGCGGGCCATCGAAAGGCCCTCCCGGCAGTGTTAGCAAAAGCGGCCCTATCCGCCAGAGCTTAACGCTGCCTTTTTGCGTCTTCATCTTCGCTTAAGCTGCAATGCAGCATAAAGGGCCTGCAGCGGTTGCCACCCAGCACACCGCTTGGCATAGAGCGGGCCGCTCCTCGGGAAGGGGGCAAGCGGCCGATCTACGAGGCATCCACTCTCGTTGCCGCTCTCAATCGAAGTTTTCGTTCTGAACGCGCATTTCGCGTGTGGGGGACGATTGAGTTGAACACGTCTTGGAGATTCACATGAAATTCGCAAAGCTGGCCATCGTCGCCGCTGCTCTCGCCGCCACTCCGGCCCTCGCCAACGACACCGTAGTTGCGGGTGCGACCGTGACCGGCCCCGAGGGCAACGCCGTCGGTACGATCCTTTCGGTCGAAAACGGCCAGGCCGTCCTCGACACCGGCAAGCACCAGGTTCCGCTCGCCGTCAACATGTACGGCCAGGGCGAAGCAGGCCCGACGATTACCGTCACCAAGGCGCAGCTCGACGGCATGATCGACGCGCAGCTCGCTGAAGCCGCTGCCAAGCTCGAAGCCGCCCTCGTTGTCGGCGCAACGCCGATGGACGCAGAGCACGCACCGCTCGGCACGATCCTCGAGATCGATGGCGACAACGTCGTGATCGCCCGCGGCGGTGACGAGACCAACAAGGTCACGCTGCTGCGCGAACACTTCACCGCGACCGACCACGGCCTGATGGCCCTGCTCACGATCGCGCAGATCGACGCTGCCATGGCGCAGGCCGCAAGCGCGGACGCCACTGCCGGCGGTCAGTAATTCGGCGAAGCTTTTCGCTGACCGGTTCCCCTGGAGCCACCGAAATCCAGGGTCGCACTGGGCCGGGAGCTAACGCTCTCGGCCCTTTTTCTTACCCAAACTTGTTATCCCGCGGGAAGCCCTGCGGCGGCAGGCGGCCTGCACCACCGCGTGCGACCTTCCATTGCCACATCTCAGGCTCGGTCCGCGTGCGGCCTTCCTTGCCGCCCATGGTCCAGCTGAGACCTTCTTCCATGGTGAAGGTCGTGGCATCCGACAGGCCGCCGTCGCGGTAGTTCTGCAACTTGTTGCCCTGCCCCTTGGCGAGGCGCGGCAGCTCTTCCAGGTTGAAGACGACGAGCTTGCGGTTCTCGCCCACCACGGCGACGTGGTCGTGCGCTTTCTCGATAGGCCGCGCGACGACAAGTTTCACATCGCCCTTCACATTCATCACCTGCCGCCCCTTGCGGGTTTCGGCCAGCATCGCGTCGGTGCCGACGGCAAAGCCCTTGCCGTTGCTGGCGGCGAGCAGGACTTCCTGTCCTTCGCCATGCACCACCACCGAGACGATCTGCGCCTGCCCGTCGATGTCGAGCGTGTTGCGCACCGGTTCGCCGAATCCGCGCGCGCCGGGCAGCTTGTCCGCGCCCAGCGTGAAGGCGCGCCCGTCGTTGCCGATGAGCAGCAGCTTGTCGGTAGTCTGGGCGTGAAGGACGAAGGCCGGGCCGTCGCCCTCCTTGTACTTGAACTCCTGATCGAGCGGCAGGTGGCCCTTGGCCCCGCGAATCCAGCCCTTTTGCGAGAGGATGACGGTGACCGGCTCTTTCTCGATCATCGCATCCATGCTGAATTCAACTGCCGGCGCAGCCTCTTCTATGGTGGTGCGACGAGCGCCTAGCGCGGTGTCCTCGCTGTACTCTTTGCGCAGCGCATTGAGGTCGCGCTTGAGACGCGTGCGCTGGCGGGCCGGACTGCCGAGCAGTTTCTCCAGCTCGTCCTGCTCTTTCAGCAGTTCGTCCTTCTCGTTGCGCAGCTGCATCTCTTCCAGCTTGCGCAATGACCGCAGGCGCATGTTGAGGATCGCTTCGGCCTGCCGGTCGGTGAGCTTGAATTCCTCCATCATCACCGGCTTGGGCTCATCCTCGGTGCGGATGATCTCGATCACGCGGTCGAGGTTGAGGAAGGCGATGATATAGCCTTCGACCAGCTCCAGCCGCCGCGCGATCTGGTCCAAACGGTGCTGGCTGCGGCGCTGGAGGATATCGATCTGGCTGGCGATCCAGTTGTCGAGCAGTTCCTTCAGCCCCATCACCATCGGCGTGCGCGTGCGGTCGAGCACGTTGAGGTTCAGGCCGAAGCGCGTTTCCATGTCGGTGAGCTTGTAGATGCTCTCCTTCAGCAGCTCCGGATCGACATTGCGGCTGCGCGGGACGAGCACGATGCGGATCTGCTCGTCGCTTTCGTCGCGCACGTCTTCCAGGATAGGCAGCTTCTTGTCGGCTATCGCTGCGGCGATCTGCTCGATCAGCTTGCCCTTGGCAACCTGATAGGGGATTTCGGAGATGACCAGCTGCCACTGGCCGCCGCCCAGCCGTTCGATACCGGCCGCCTTGTCCTCGTCCTTCTCCGCCTCGGCTGCGTGGAAGCGTCCGCGTACACGGAAGGACCCGCGCCCGGTTTCATAGGCGTGGCTGATCACCTCGGCGCTCTCGGGAACGACACCGCCGGTGGCGAAATCCGGCCCCTTGAAGATTTCCATCAGCCGCGCGTGTTCGACATGCGGATTGTCGATGACTTCGAGCGTCGCGTCGACGATTTCGGCGACGTTGTGGCTGGGGATGTTGGTCGCCATGCCGACCGCGATCCCGCTCGCGCCATTGGCGAGCAGGTTGGGGAAGAGGCCCGGCATGATCTCCGGCTCTTCTTCCTCGTTATTGTAGGTCGGGATGAAATCGACCGTGCCTGCGTCGAGGCCTTCCATCAGGCGCATCGCCGTCTTGGTCAGCCGCGCTTCGGTGTAGCGGTAGGCGGCGGCGTTATCGCCATCGATATTGCCGAAGTTCCCCTGCCCCTCGACCAGCGGATAACGCAGCGCGAAATCCTGCGCGAGGCGCACCATCGCGTCATAGGCGGCGGTGTCGCCATGCGGGTGGTACTTACCGATCACCTCGCCCACGACGCGGGCCGACTTCTTGAACCCGCTGGCGGGATCGAGCTTTAACTGGCGCATCGTCCACAGCAGGCGGCGGTGAACCGGCTTCAGCCCGTCGCGCAAGTCGGGGAGGGAACGCGCCGTGATCGTCGACAGCGCGTAGACGAGATAGCGCTCGGAAAGCGCGGAATCGAAGGGCGCATCGACAATCGCGTCGAAGGGGTCGTTGTCGTCGAGAGTCGTGTCGTTGGCGGCCATAAACTACCTAAAATTCCCGTTCGCCCTGAGCTTGTCGAAGGGCCGCACTTCACTTTTGAGCAAGCGTCAGAAGAAAAGGACGGGGCTTCGACAAGCTCAGCCCGAACGGTTTCCAGCTGAGTCTTTCATCCGCCCTATCAGAGCCACGGCTCGCCTGTCAGCACGGAACGGCTCGTCATCCCCACACGTTGCATGGGTAACACGAAATCAAAGGAAACTCCCATGACCAAGCGCGTAATGATCCTCGCCACCAACGGCTTCGAACAGTCGGAACTGATGAAGCCCAAGGCCAACTTGGAAGACGCCGGTTTTGAGACCACCGTGGTGAGTCTGGAAAAGGGCGAAATCAAGGGCTGGGACCAGAAGGATTGGGGTGAGAGCGTCACGGTCGACATGACGGTCGACGAAGTGTCCGATTGTTCGGGCTACGACGCGCTCCTCCTCCCCGGCGGCCAGATGAACCCCGACATCCTGCGCATGAACGATCGCGCCATTGCCATCGTCCGTGAATTCAACATGGCGAACAAGCCGATTGCCGCCATTTGCCACGCACCGTGGTTGCTCGCGGAGGCAGACATCATTAAGGGCAAGACGGTCACCGCATGGCCCTCGATCCGCACCGATTTGAAGAACGCCGGCGCAAATGTGGTCGACCAGGAAGCAGTCGTCGACGGCAATTTGATCACCAGCCGCAACCCCGATGACATTCCTGCCTTCAGCAAGGCGCTTATCGAAATGCTCGGGGAAACCGTGGAGAAGCGCGAGCTCGAAAGCGCGTAACTCCCTCATCGCATAAGCGAAATTGGCGGCTCCGTTGCTCTGCGCAGCGGGGCCGTTTTTGCATCCGGCTTGACCTCACCCACCTAAATGATACGTTGTAACATTCGAATGGGTTTGCAATTGAGGCAAAATTGTGGCCACATTGTGGCGCAATTATGGTGAGGAGAGATTCGATGCAGAAACGTTCCCTCTTGCTGGCGGGCTTTTCGGCCCTTGCGCTGGCGTCATGCGGCCAAGGCGAAGAGCACTCGGTCACCGAGCGTGTGACCACGGTCGACGCGGCTGAAGCGCCCCAGGCGGATTTCGGGTTCTACGAGGCGCGCGAAGAAGGGGTTTTTTCTTCGAGCCCGCCAGCGCCCCGCGCCGCTGCCGTTCCGCCGCCGCCGCCGCCCGCCCCGCCCCGAAGCGCATCGTCGCCCGGCGATCCCATCCTCCCATCCGCCAGCGCCCCGCTCCCCGTCGGCATGCCGCAGGTCGCCTACACCTTTGCCTATGGCTTTCGCGTCGCGCCCGAGCTGATCCGCCCGATGCAGGAAAAGCACGCCGACATGTGCGAGGCGAAGGGGCCGCAAGTGTGCCGCATCGTTTCGATGAACTCGGGCGAGAGCGAGGGCGACTACGCCTATGGCAGCCTGCAGATCGCCATCGCCAGCGGCGAGGCGCGGACTTTCGGCAAGGCGCTCACCGCGACTTCCGAGGGCATGAAGGGCGAGCTTGTCTCCTCCTCGATCCAGGGTGAGGACCTGTCCAAGCGCATCGTCGACACCGAAGCCCGCCTGCGCGCCCGCACCGTGCTGCGCGACCGGCTGATGGAGGTGCTCCGCAACCGCAAGGGCACGGTCGCCGAACTGGTCGAGGCTGAACGCGGCGTGGCGCAGGTCAACGAGGAGATCGACCAGGCGCGCAGCTGGCTCACCGAAATGCGCGGCCGCGTTGCTTACACGACCATGACGCTGGAATACGAGGCGGGCACGCCGACCGAAGGCGGCTTCCTCGACCCGATCCGCGGCGCCTGGGGCAGCCTCGCCGCGATCTTCGGCAATCTCATTGCGCTGCTGATGCTGCTCGTCACCGTGGTCCTGCCCATCGGTCTGCTGGTCTGGGGAGCTATCCGACTGTTCAAGCGGCTCGGCTTCTCCACCGGCATCGGCGACGATGGCTGGACGCGACCGGAGGAACCGAAGTCGGACTAACGGCTCATGTCGTGGCTCTCGGCGGGGATGCTCACCGTCAATCCGTCGAGTTCTTCCGTGAGCACGATCTGACAGGAAAGGCGGCTGGTGCGACGCACTCCGGCGGCGAGGTCGAGCATGTCTTCCTCTTCCTCGCTGGCTTGCGGCAGCTGTCCGAACCACTCCTTGTCGACCACGACATGGCACGTCGAACACGCCATCTGGCCCTCGCAGGTTCCCTCCAGCGGCATTCCCGCCGCCTGTGCCACGCGCAGCAGGCTGTCGCCCGGCTCGCCTTGCGCATCCACGCGGTCGCCTTCGGAGGTGAGGAATGAGACTTTCATAGCGAGCCTTGCGCCTTGGCCGCCTCGTTGATCGCCTTGCCCGCTTCCTCGATCTCCTCGAGCGTGGTGTAGCGCCCGAAGCCCAGGCGGATCGAACACTTGGCGAGTTTTTTGGGCAGGCCGATCGCTTCCAGAACATGGCTGGTGCGGCCAGATCCGCTGGCGCAGGCCGAGCCTGCCGAGAACATCACATTGCGGCAATCGCTCATCAGGCGGTTCACGTCGAGCCCCCCGCCGTTGGGACCGCGCGGGCGGATGTTGAGATTGCCGTGATAGCGCGCCTCCGCGCTGCCGTTGAGTTCCCAATGCTCGAAGACTTCGGTCGCCCGCTTCCAGAGCTTCTGCACGTGTTCGCCGTCCTGCTCCATCCGGTCCTTCGCCTCGGCCGCCGCCGCGCCCATTCCGGCGATCAGCGCAGGGCTGAGCGTGCCCGAGCGCAGGCCATGTTCCTGCCCGCCGCCGGTCTGCACCTCGTGCAAGTCGACCCCGTCGCGCACCCACAGCGCGCCGATACCCTTGGGCCCGTGGAACTTGTGCGCGCTGATCGCGATCATGTCGGCGCCGGTCACCTCGATCTTGCCATAGGCCTGCACCGCGTCGCAAAAATAGAGCGCGTTGTTCTCCTTCGCCTTGCGGTGCCATTCGACGGTCGGCTGGATTGTGCCGATCTCGTTATTGACCTGCATCAGGCAGACGAGGCGCGTATCCTGCGGCAGGCTCTGCTTTGTGTTGCACTGTCCGTTCTTGGCGACGTTGAGCACATGGCAGGCCCCTGCGTCCTTCGCCGTATCGAGCACGGCGGCGTGTTCGATGGCGGAGACGGACACCGTGCCGGCCTCCTTGCCTTTCGGAGCGGTGCCCCGGATGGCGAGGTTGATCGCCTCGGTCGCGCCGGAGGTGAAGATGACCTTGCCGCCTGCCGGGAACAGCGCCGCGACCTGCTCGCGCGCGAATTCGACCGCCGCCTTGGCCTGCCGCCCCATCTTGTGCGGGGAATGCGGATTGCCGAAGCCGGTGCCGCCCGGGCCGTCGAGCCAGCGCAGCATGGCGTCGCGCGCTTCGGGGGCGAGCGGGGTGGTGGCCTGGTAGTCGAGGTAGATCATCGGTGCGCAAACGCCCTTATCCGTTCGCCCTGAGCTTGTCGGAACCGTAGGTGGGCAAACGCCCTACGGCCGTACTTACTTCGGGTGCCACGCTAGTCAAAAGGAAGGACGGTGCTTCGACAGGCTCAGCACGAACGGACACTACTGTTTCGCCAGTTCAAGCCATACCTCGCAGAAGCGTTCCACCTCTTCGCGCGTAGTGTTCCAGCCGAAGCTGGCGCGGATGGTACGGTCGGCCACATCGGGTTCGACTTGCATCGCCTGCAATACGTGGCTGGTCTTCATCGTGCCGGAGGAACAGGCGCTGCCCTGCGAAACCGAGATGCCCGCCATGTCGAAGCGCATCACCTGCGCGCTGCCGCTCATCTTCGGCATGGCGATGGCGCGGATATAGGGCGTTGGGTCGGAGAGGCGGTCGGGCAGCCATGTGCCGCCAAGGTCGCGGCATTCCTGAGCGAGCTGGTCAAGCGGTTCTAGGATGCCCGGGTCGACATAGGGTTCGCCGCAAGCCTCCAGCGCCGCCGCCATGCCGAGCACGCCGGGCAGGTTCTCGGTCCCGCGTCGATAGCCGCGCTCCTGCCCGCCGCGCGGATGAAGGATGGAAAAATCGCGAACAAGCAAAGCGCCGACCCCAATGGGACCGCCGAATTTGTGCGCCGAAACGATGGCCATATCGGCGAGCTTTGGGATCGCAAACTTTCCCGCGGATTGACTGCAATCGACGACTAACAACCCGTCGTTGCCGTGAACAAGCGAAGCGATCGAACCGATGTCCTGACGATTGCCAGTTTCCGAATTGATGTGCTGCGCACCAACCGCCACCGTGTAGGGAAAATCGATATATGGCTCTGCTGCAACCACAGCCTTTTCAATGCTGGTGAAGTCTATCGAGCCATCAATCGCAACTTCAATCGCGCTCGCTCCGCGATATTCTACTTCGGACCAAAGCGCGTCATGTTCGACCTTGCTGACCGCTTCGTACATTGCTTGGGATTCGCCAAAAGCCAGCGCAGCCGCCTCACTCGCGCCGGAGGTCAAGATCACCTCGCCTTCCCAGCCGAGGGCGCGTTTCACCCGCTCGCGCGCATCCTCCAGCGCCGCGCGCGCCTTGCGGCCTTCGGCGTGCGGACTGCTGGGATTGGCCCAGAGCGAAAAGCCCTCCTCCATCGCGGCGCGCGCTTCCGGGCGGAGCGGCGTGGTGGCGGCGTGATCGAGATAAATTCGTGTCGGGACGGGACGTGCTCGAAATAATTGCGAACTGGAGACAAATCCCTATATAGCGCGCAACTTCGCGTGAAGCCCTAACAGGCCGCGCACCTCACATTTCTGCCAGGGTACACCTCCCCATGCCGACCGTCATCTTTCCCGGCCCCGAAGGCCGTCTCGAAGGCCGTTTCTCTCCCGGACCGCGTCCGCGCGCGCCCGTGGCGATGATCCTGCACCCGCACCCGCAGGGCGGCGGCACCATGAACGAACAGATCACGCAGCGTCTCTACAAGACCTTCGTGAACCGCGGCTTCGCCACCCTGCGCTTCAACTTTCGCGGCGTGGGCCGCAGCCAGGGCAGCTTCGACAATGGCATCGGCGAATTGTCCGACGCTGCGAGCGCGCTCGACTGGGTGCAGCAGGTCCATCCCGATGCGAGCGTCACCTGGATTGCCGGCGTGAGCTTCGGCTCGCTTATCGGTATGCAGCTGCTGATGCGCCGTCCGGAAATCCGCGGCTGGATCAGCATCGGCGCCCCGGCCAGCATGTATGACTTCTCCTTCCTCGCGCCTTGCCCGGCGAGCGGTATCTTCATCCACGGCGCGCAGGACACGGTGGTCCAGCCCAACGCGGTCACCAAGCTCGTCGAAAAGCTGCGCACCCAGAAGCATATCACCGTGCATCACGAGGAAATCCCGCGCGCGAACCACTTCTTCGAGAACGAGCAGGAAGAGCTGATGAAGTCGGTCGACAACTATCTCGACTTCCGCCTCGATCCGGCCTGCCCGATTACGTAATTGGATTTTCGCTCGCGCCTCCGCGCGAGCGTCCTCGGTGCTATTTCGACGCGTGCCGCGTCGAGCACCTGCGGGCGGCCGGTCGGCCTTGCGGTCCGCTAGTCGCGGACCGTTTTTGCAATAGACTTCTTTAAGGGGTTCGTTTTTCGGGCCCTTTTTTGGTGCGCGTGGCCTGTTCAAACGTCATTTCGGACAGGCGCCTTGCATTCTGATTGATATGTTGTAACATTGCTATCAGTGGGAGACGCAAGGAAGAGGATACGACCATGTCATATGTCGACCAGCACAACGGACCTTCGCCAGCCGGCCTGGCCAGTTCGATCATCGTCCAGTCCGCGATCGGGGCGCTCGTCATCGCCGGATTGAGCGTCACGCAGATGGCGCCGCCGATTGAAACCGGCCCCATGGACCCGATCGACTATCCGCTCGATCCGCCGCCGGAACCGGAGGAACCCGAGGTACAGCCCGAAGTAAGCGAACAGGTGCCGAGCACGCCTCCGCCCTATGTCCCGCCGACCCGCATCCAGTTCGAGGTGCCGTCCCCGAAGATCGACGTGACCGATCTCCTCCCGCCGCCGCGACCGCCGCAGCCCAAGATCATGCCGAAGATCGAGCCCGCGCCGCCCGCGCCCACGCCTACCTTCGATCCGGTCTCGGCCAAGCCGCGCAACGATCCGGGCGCCTGGCTCACGAACAGTGACTATCGTTCCAGCTGGGTGCGGCGAGAATACACCGGCGTGGCGGGCTTTCGGCTCGATATTGCCGCCTCGGGCAAGGTCACCGGCTGCCGGATCACGAGCACAACCGGCCATTCCGAACTCGACGAGGCGACCTGCAAGCTCATCCAACGCCGTGCACGGTTCGAACCGGCGCGTGGGCCTAATGGCGAACCGGTCGCGGGAAGTTTCTCGTCCTCGGTGCGCTGGCAGCTGCCCGAATAGCCTCCTGCGGGCCAGACCTGCCTAGCGCGAGCCCCGTTCGACCTTGTCGAGCGGGGCTTCGCCGTCGGCAGCAGGCACTGTCCAGATCGCCACATTCACCAGCGCCACCAGCGCAAGGATGACCATGAGCATGGCGTTCTTGGTATTGCCGGTGCGCCGCCACAGCAGGAAAGCGCCGAAGAACAGCGCGATGGCGGCAAGGACGGTAATCGAAAGGACGGTGTCGAGCATGCGCCCCCAATAGCCTCCGCTTCCCGCTTTGGGAATCCTTCGCGCAGGAACGCGCGCGCGATCCTGCCGTTGGTAGTGCGAGAAGGCGGCACCTTCGCCGCACCGCATTTGAAGGGGAGTGACCCATGGGAATTTTCACCAAGATCAAGGAAGCGATTTTCGGCAAGGAAGCCAAGGCCAACGAAGTCCCGGCAGACACCAAGACCGGCAACGCCTGGGCCGATGCTCCAGTCACCCAGAGCCGCGCAACCCCGGTCGTCGATGTCGAGAACAGCCTCGATTCCATGCCCGGCGCGGACCGCCTCAACTGGCGCACCTCGATCGTCGATTTGATGAAGCTGATCGGAGTCGATTCCTCCTACGAGAACCGCAAGGCGCTGGCGCAGGAGCTGGGCCGCGAGAACTACGAAGGCAGCGCGGAAGACAACATATGGCTGCACAAGCGCACAATGCGCGAACTGTCGGCCAATGGCGGCAAGGTGCCGGCCGAATTCCTCGATTGATTTGACAGGGTTATGCGGGGGGCGCACAGACTTCCCGCATGACCACACGCACCTTTGAAGCCACCCGCCGCCAGGTCCTCGCCGGACTTGGCGCGACGACTGCCCTCACCCTTGGCGGATGCGCCAGCGTTCCGCGTGGGACCTCAGCCCAGACGGCCGAGGCGCTGCTGGAGGACGTCGCCTACAACCTGCTCAAGCATGAGCCGGGCCGCGCCACGGGCCTCGGCGTCGACTCCGGGCAATACGCCTACCTGCGCGCCCAGCTTGGCGACGCCTCGCCAGAAGGGCAGGACGCCTATGCCGCGACGCTGAAGAGCGACCTCGCCCGCGTCCGCGCCTTCCCGCGCGAAGGGCTGGACAGCACCAATGTTACAAATCTCGAAGTGGTCGAAAGCGCCTATGAACTCGCGCTCGACGGATTTGCGCTGCCTTATGGCGACGTGCCGGTCGGCAATTGGCGCACCGCGCCCTATGTCGTGATCCAGAACGTCGGCGCCTATATCGGCCTGCCGCGCTTCATGCAGTCGACGCACATGGTGAAAGACGCCAGCGACGCTGACGCCTATGTCGAACGGCTGCAAGAAGTGCCCAAGGTCCTCGGCGGCGAACTCGAACGTATTCGCGCCGCGCGCGCCATGGGCGTCGTGCCGCCCGACTTCCTGCTCGACAAGGCGATCCGCCAGATGGAGCAAACCATCGAAAGCGCGGGCAAGGGCGAACTTTTCGCCGGCGACCTTCGCGCCAAGCTGGCCGAGGCCGGCCTGCCCGAAACGCGCGCCGATACGGCGCTGGCGCTGGAAACCGGCCCTATCGCGCAGGCATTGTTCGCCCAGCTGCAGGAATTGCAGGCCGAGCGCGCCGTCGCCACCTCCGCGCCGGGCATCTCCGCGCGTCCGCAGGGCGACGAGTTCTACGCCTGGGCGCTGCGCTCCAGCACCACCACCACGCTTTCGCCCGACGAGGTGCACCGGCAGGGGCTGGAAGAGCTCGAAGCCCTGCACGCGCGCATGGATCCGATCCTGCGCGAAATCGGCTATACCGAAGGATCGGTGGGGGACCGGATGCAGGTCCTGGGCGACGACCCGCGCTACAAATTCTCCGAAGGCGACAAGGGCCGCGAGGAAATCTTCGCTTTCATCAACGAGCGGATCGACTGGATCAAAGGGCAGATGCCGCGCGCCTTCAACACGCTGGTCGACCCGAACCTCGAAGTCACCCGCATCCCGGTGGCCGAGGAAGCGGGCGCACCGGGTGCCTATGGCGGAGCGGGCAGCAAGGACGGCACCATCCCGGGCCGCTTCTGGATCAACCTGCGCACCACCGACCTCCACCGCAAATACGACCTCGCCGACCTCACCTATCACGAGACGATCCCCGGCCACGTCTGGGAAGGCGAATATTCCAACCGCCTCCCGCTCATCCGCTCGATCCTCGCCTTCAACCCCTTCAGCGAAGGCTGGGCGCTCTATGGTGAGCAGATTGCCGACGAGCTGGGTGCTTACGACGAGTTCAAGGTCGGCCGCCTCGGCTATCTCCAGTCCCTCGCCTTCCGCGCCTGCCGCATGGTCGTCGACACAGGGCTTCACGCCAAGGGCTGGAGCCGCGAACAGGCGCGCCAGTTCTTCGTCGAGCGCAACGGCTCCAAGCCCGAGGAAGTGGCGGGCGAGGTCGACCGCTATTGCAGCTGGCCGGGACAGGCGACCGGCTACAAGCTCGGCCACAGCCGCATCGTCGCGCAGCGCGACCGCGCCCAAGCCGCGTTGGGGAGCGCCTATGACTTCAAGGCCTTCAACGACGCCGTCGTGCTCGGCGGGAACGCACCGATGAATGTGATGGAGGCCAATGTGACGCGCTATATCGAAGGAGCAAGGGGGTGATCCGGCTCGCCCTGGCGGGCCTTGCCGGCGGCATCGCTCTGGCAGCCGCCTCGCCCGCATCCGCCAGCTTTCCCTACACGAAGGAGATGACCTGCGCGGTCGGCGGCGAGACATTCAAGCACAAGACCACGGGCAGCTATTCGGTCTGGGGCCGCCGCCCCGACGGCAAGCCCTATGGCAGCTGGTCCTTCCCGCTCGCCATTCCCGAATGCCCCGGCAACGGCCTCTTGATGTACCGCAAGTTCGACGAGGCCGAAATCGAGCAGCTGGAAGAACTGATCGAGCGTAGCGAATACCGCGAGCTGGATGAAACACCCTATTACCGCGCGCAATGGCTGGAGGATCGCCTGCTCGGCAAAGAGACGCCGCCCTGGCTGCTCATGCGCGCCATCTGGGAGAGCGACCGCGAACCGGAAACCCGCGGCCGCTATCTCGCCAAATTCGCGACACGCGTCGAAGCCTTGCCGCTCGACCTCAAGGACCGGGAATCGGTCTATCTGCGCTTTCTCCTCGCCAACGCCTATCGCGAGTTGGGCCGGTTCGAGGAAGCGCTCGCCGTGCTGGATACCATCCCGCTTGCCTCCCTTCCGGACAGCGACAAGGACTGGACCTATCTGCGCGAGCGTATCGCGCTCCTGGCCGATGTGACCCGCGATGGTGAAACCACGTCGCACCCGCCCCGGCTCATCCCCGAAAACGCAGCCGCGTTCGAGTGCAAGCGCGCCATGGACAAGGGGAAGGATCCCATCGATCCTTTTTGCGAGACCGACGCCATGAAGGCGCTGGTCGCAAAGCAATATGAGCGGGAGAAGAGGTAGGCCCTCACGAGCCGTCCGGACCTTTTTTGCCCTTAACCCGTCCCTATCTTGAGGCGGCACCAAGGGGATTACGATGGAAACGCTTGGAGAGAATCTC
The DNA here is from genome assembly GCF_019711375.1 of Qipengyuania aurantiaca. Taxonomy (NCBI): domain Bacteria; kingdom Pseudomonadati; phylum Pseudomonadota; class Alphaproteobacteria; order Sphingomonadales; family Erythrobacteraceae; genus Qipengyuania; species Qipengyuania aurantiaca. The sequence goes on along the minus strand of NZ_CP081295.1, from coordinate 1,919,213 downwards.
GAGACCATGCCGCGCGTGCCGCTGGCCGACGCGCATGTGGCCATGCTGCGCGAGATCGGAAGCGAATGCGAGTACGAGGCTGGCGAAATGGTCGCCGAAGTGGGCGAGACCATGAACCGTTTTGTCTACGTTCTCGAAGGCGAAATCGAGGTGAAAGACCCCTATTCGGAGGCCCGCCTGCTCGAAAGCTCGCTCGGCCCCACCCAGTTCATGGGCGAGATATCCTTTCTCAACGCCGGCACCTATCTCCTGCCGATGCGCGCTGCCAAGCGGACGCGAACTCTCGAAGTTCCGCGCGTCGCAATGCTCGACCTGATGGCGCGGGTGCCCGAATTGTCCGACCATGTCATACGGGTGTTCTCCGCCCGTCGGCGACGCCAGTTCGAACTCAAGAACAGCAATGTGAAACTCATCGGTGCCGACCGCGATCCGAAGGTCCAGAAGGTCGAGCAGTTCCTGAGCCGCAACCGCATACCCTTCCAGAGCCTCGACATGGACGGCCGCGACGACGAAACGCTGGCGGTCTGCAATCTGACCGATCACAGGCCCTCGGTCATCCTCGGCAAGGACCGCGTGATGGAGGCCCCGAGCCCGCGCAAGGTTGCCCAGTTCCTCGGGCTTGATCTCGATGTCTGCCGCGAGACGCTTTACGATCTCCTCATCGTGGGCGGCGGGCCGGCAGGGGTGGCGGCCTCCGTCTATGCGGGAAGCGAGGGCCTGTGCGCGCTGACGATAGAGGACACGGCGATTGGCGGGCAGGCGGGCACCAGCAGCCGGATCGAGAACTACATGGGCTTCCCCACCGGCATCAGCGGGGCCGACCTAGTCTATCGCGGACAGATCCAGGCGATGAAATTCGGCACGCGCTTCGCCATGCCGCGCCGCGTCCACGGCCTCGCCAAACGCGCGGACGGCAGTTTTTGCGTCACGCTCGACGATGGCGACGAGGTTTGCGCCAAAGCGATCCTCGTCGCGACCGGCGTGCAGTACCGCCGCCTGCCGCTGGACGGGCTGGAGGAGATGGAAGGCGCAGGCATTTTCTACGCGGCCACCGACATGGAAGCGCGCTTCTGCCACGGCACCGAGGCCGTCGTCATCGGCGGCGGCAATTCGGCAGGCCAGGCCGCCATGTATCTCAGCCGCAGCGCCGCCCATGTGCACCTGGTGGTGCGCGGAGACAGCCTCGCGTCCAGCATGTCGAGCTACCTCACCCAGCGGCTCGAAGCCGACCCTGCGATCACCATCCATTACGACACCGAGGTCACCGAACTGCATGGCGAGGACCATCTCGAGGCGGTAACATTCCGCGGACCCGAGGGCGAAAAGCGTGTCGAAACCCGCGCGCTCTTCATCATGATCGGAGCCGCGCCCAATACAGAATGGCTCGCCGGAATGGCCGAGACGGACGAGAAGGGCTTCGTGAAGACCGGCGCCGAAGTCGGCCGCCCGACCCCTTTCGAAACCAGCGCCGACGGCATCTTCGCCGTGGGCGACGTGCGCGCCGGATCGGTCAAACGCGTGGCGAGCGCGGTGGGCGAAGGCTCGGTGGTGGTCAGCCGGATCTGGGATTTCGTGGACAAGCTGGCCGCGCCCGCCAGCGAGGTCTGAGCCAAGAAATTCGCTCAACCTTTTCTTCAATTTCCTTCCCGTAATGCTAGGCTATACGTGAATTGTTCAGCGGGAGGTCGGTCATGGGACGCATAAGAGGCACTGTTTTTCTGGCGGGATCGCTCGGTCTCTTTGCAGCCGCGCCGCTGAAGGCCGACTGGTACGAAGCCTCCAGCGAACATTTCGTCATCTACGCCGACGACAGCGAGAAGGACATCAAGGAATTCGCGGAGAATCTTGAACGGTTCCATTCTGCCATGGTGGTTTTGACCGGGCGCGAGACCGAAATGCCTAGCCCTTCGAACCGGGTCACGATCTTCGTGGTGGGCGATCGCGGGGATCTTCGGCGGCTGAGCCGCGGTAACCGCAACGTCGCGGGCTTCTACCAGCCGCGTGCCGGTGCCTCACGTGCCTTCGTCCAGGATATCAAGATGAAGAGCGGCTATCCCAGCTTTTCGACGGTCGTCCTGCTCCACGAATACGCCCACCATTTTCTTATTTCGAGCTCGCGTTTCGCCATGCCCCGCTGGCTGAGCGAGGGCGCAGCGGAGTTCTTTTCCTCTTCCAGTTTCGAAAAGGACGGAGGGATGAAAACTGGGCGCCCCGCCCATCACCGTGCGACCGAGATAAGCTATGACGGCGCCGTCCCGGCCGAAGATCTGCTCGACAGCGCCTATTCGCGCGATAGCGGCGGCACCAACCGCGGCTCCTTTTACGGAACCAGCTGGGCGCTGTTTCATATGCTGTGGTTCAGCGATGAACGGCAGGGCCAGCTCAACGAATACTGGCAGGCCGTTGCTGCCGGAAAGGGCTCGCTCGAAGCCGGACGCGAGGTCTTCGGCGACCTCGATGTCCTCGATGACGAGCTAGAGGATTATATGCGCCAGCGGCGGATGCTCTATCTTCCACTTGCCGCCGACAATCTGCCGCCCACGGCCAGCGTTGTCTTGCGGGAATTACCTGAGGGCGAGGCGAAGATGATGGACGTGCGCATGGTCTCCCAGCGCGGCGTCACGCGTGAAGAGGCGTTGGAGCTGGTCGAAAAAGCACGCAAGATCGCCGAGCGCTATCCAGACGATGCCGGTGTGCTCGTCGCGCTGGCCGAGGCCGAGCACGACGCGGGCAATTACCAGGCCGCCATTGAGGTGGCGACCCGCGCAATTGCCCTCGATCCGGCACGGCCCAACGCCTATGTCCAGAAGGGTTATGCGCAGTTCGCGCTGGCGGCCGAAGCGGACGAAGCGGACAAGGACCTTGCCTATCGCGAAGCCATGGGCACCTTCGGCGCGCTCAACCGGATCGAGAACGACCATCCGCTCCCGCTGATCTATTACTATCGCAGCTTCCTCGAACAGGGACGCGAGCCCAACGAGACGGCGCGCCGCGCGCTCGAACGCGCAGCCGAACTCGCTCCGTTCGATCAGGCTCTGGCGATGAATGCGGGCCTGATGCTGGCGGGCGAGGGCAAGATAGGTCGCGCCATCGACGCTCTGACGCCCTTGGCCAGCGACCCGCATGGCGGAGAATTGCCCGACACCGCGCGGCGCTACATCGCGCAGCTGGAGCGTGAGGAGGAAGGGACCGTGTGGATACCGCGCGATACCGCAAAAGCGGTCGGCAACGCCGTGACCGCTGCGGAGGAATAAGCGGGGCCTAGTTTACCCGACCGTCGGTTTCGACCAGCCTGATCTCGTAAAGCGACGGCCACAGCTTGCCGGTGACGAACAGGCGGCCATTGTCCGCGTCCCACGCGATCCCGTTGAGCACGCTCTCGCCATCGGCCACCGGCGTCGTGTCTACCAGAGGCTTCAGCCAGATAAGCTTCTTCACCACCCCGTCCGCAGGATCGATCGCGACGATGTATGGCGCTTTCCAGACATTGGCGTAGACCAGCCCATCAACCCATTCGAGTTCGTTGAGGCGCCGCAAGGGCTTGCCCATCATGGTAACGGTGATTTCGCGACGTACCTCATAGGTCTCGGGATCCAGCACCCGTAGCGTGTCGCTTCCGTCGGAATGGACGAGCCCCTCGGGCGCAGTGGTCAAGCCCCATCCCTCGAGCGGATAGTCTTCGCGTGACGACACCGGTTCCAGCGTCTCGGTGTTCCAGCGATGGATCGCCCCGTCGCGCCAGGTCAGGCTGACGAACTCGTCTTCCCACAGGGCCAGCCCCTCGCCGAACTGGTCGAGCGGGATGGCGCTTTGTGCCAGCACCTTGCCGGTCTCAAGTTCGACTTTGCGGACTACCGACTGCCCCTCGCGCCCCGTGCTCTCGTAAAGCGCGCCGTCGTGCCACAAGAGACCTTGCGTAAACGCGCTCGCATCGTGCGGATAAGATGCCACGACATCCGCCACATAGACGGTAGGGCCGGCGTAGGCCTCCTCGACGGCAACCGGCTCGGCCGGTGCCTGCGCCGCCGAAGGAACGGCAAGCGACAGGGCGGCAAACGGCAGGAAGAACGAGCGGAAGTTCATGGCGGTCCTAATCAACCATGTGGGCTTTCCGCAGCATGAAGGGGGAGCGAGCAAATTTAAAGCCCCCGGTCCGCGCCCTCTCTCCTTGGCGCGGCCGGGGGCCTCCTCTCCAACTGTGCGCCTGCGCTTGCAGGCTATCTCATCAGGCGGCTGCGGGGGCGGCGTCGCGTACGCCCTGGTCGACATGAGCGGCGAAGGGTTCGAAATTGTCCACGAACAGCTGCACCAGCTTGTGTGCGGTGCGGTCGTATTCGTCCTTGTCGTCCCACGTCGCGCGCGGATCGAGGATGGTGCTGTCGACGCCCGGAACCGACACCGGCACTTCGAAGCCGAAATTCGGGTCCTTGCGGAATTCCGCGTCGTTCAAGCTGCCGTCGAGCGCGGCGTTGAGCAGCGCGCGGGTGGCCTTGATCGGCATGCGGCTGCCGACGCCGTACTTGCCGCCGGTCCAGCCGGTGTTGACCAGCCAGCAGGTCACGTTTCCTTGGGCCCCGCCTTCGGCAATGCGCTTCTTCAAAAGGTTGCCGTAAACGCTCGGGTGGCGCGGCATGAAGGGGGCGCCGAAACAGGTGCTGAAGGTCGCGGTCGGCTCGGTAACGCCGATTTCGGTGCCGGCGACCTTGGCGGTGTAGCCCGACAGGAAGTGATACATCGCCTGGTCGGGCGTCAGCCGCGCGATCGGAGGCAGCACGCCGAAGGCATCGGCCGTCAGCATGATGACGTTCGACGGCGGCGGGCCGAGGTTGTCGGCGCTGGTGTTGGGGATCGAGGACAGCGGATAAGCGCCGCGGGTGTTCTCCGCGAGGCTGTTGTCGTCGAGGTCGATCTCGCCGTTCTCGTCCATCACCACGTTTTCGAGGACAGTGCCTGCCATCTTGGTGGTGGCGTAGATTTCCGGCTCGCTCTCGGGGTCGAGGCGGATCATCTTGGCGTAGCAGCCGCCTTCGAAATTGAAGACCGCCGTGTCCGACCAGCCATGCTCGTCATCGCCGATCAGCGTGCGGCTGGCGTCGGCCGAAAGCGTGGTCTTGCCGGTGCCCGACAGGCCGAAGAACACCGCGCTCTTGCCGTCGGGGCCGATGTTGGCCGAGCAGTGCATCGGCATCACGCCCTTGGGCGGCAGCAGGTAGTTGAGGATGCCGAAAACGCTCTTCTTCATCTCGCCGGCGTATTTGGTGCCGCCGATGAGGATCAGCTTTTCTTCGAGATTGACCGCGATCACCGTTTCGCTGCGCGTACCGTGGCGCGCCGGGTCGGCCTGGAAGGTCGGCAGGTCGATGATGGTGTATTCGGGCGTGAAGCCATCAAGCTCTTCCGCCGTCGGACGCACGAGCAGAGTGCGGATGAACTGGTTGTGCCAGGCGAGCTCGTTGATCACGCGCACTTTCACGCGATATTCGGGCTGCGAACCGCCGAAAAGATCGGCCACGAAGAGGTCCGACTTGTCGGCCACGGCGGCCATGAAATCTCCCTTGAGCGCGGCGAAATGTTCCGGCGTCATCGAGGCGTTATTGTCCCACCACACCGTGTCTTCGGTTTCGGCGTTGCGGACGATGAACTTGTCCTTCGCGCTGCGACCGGTGTGCTTGCCGGTTTCGACCACCAGCGGACCGTCCTTCGCGCGGCGCCCCTCGCCGCGCTCCAGCGCGGCGGCGGTCAGTTCTTCCGAGGTGAGGTTCGGATGGATCGTGGCAGCGGTCTCGATGCCCTGCGCGGCAAGCGAGTGGGAAAGTGCGGTGGTCACTGAAATCTCCAGCGTCAAAGAGACAATTTGTCAGTCGAGAATCATGCGCGCATACGAATGCGCACCCGTCGCCTCCGCCAATAGTCCCGCGACCCCGCAAGGTCAAATCCGCTGCGGCACAATTCCCCGCGCCTGCGAGGGTTCGCGTTGTCTTGCCCGCAGAACTGCGTTAACCGGCTGGAATATGGAGACTGAAGCCGGACAGGGCGCTACGCCGCAGGACGACGATCGCACGGTAATCGCGCTGGTCGACGACGATCGCAATATCCTCACCACGGTCTCGATCGCGCTGCAGGCCGAAGGCTTCGCCACCCGCGTCTATTCGGACGGCGAACAGGCGCTGTCCGCCCTGCTCGGCAACCCGCCCGACCTCGCCATCTTCGATATCAAGATGCCCAAGATGGACGGGATGGAGCTGCTGCGCCGCCTGCGCGAACATTCCCCGCTGCCGGTCATCTTCCTCACCAGCAAGGATGACGAGCAGGACGAGGAAGCCGGCTTCCAGATGGGCGCCGACGATTACATCGCCAAGCCGTTCAGCCTGCGCCTGCTGCTCGCCCGCATCCGCGCGATCCTGCGCCGCAGCGACGCGCGTCGCCCGATGCCGATCGAGCCGGGCGAGCTTGCACCCGAAGTGATCGAACGTGGCCGCCTGCGGATGGACCCGGCCCGCCACCATGTGACCTGGGACGGCAAGCCGGTCTCGCTCACCGTGACCGAGTTCCTGTTGCTCGAAGCGCTTGCGCAGCATCCGGGCGTCATCAAGAGCCGCAACCAGCTGATGGATGCGGCATACCCGGACGATGTCTTCGTCGACGATCGCACGGTGGACAGCCACATCAAGCGTATGCGGCGCAAGTTCCGCAGCGTGGACGGCGAATTCTCGGCCATCGAGACGCTCTATGGCGCAGGCTACAGCTATAGCGATGGCTGAGAAGGGCAACGTCCTTCGGGGCGATCCGCGGCTCGAGAAACTGCGCTGGTCGCGGCGCCTGTCGCTCACCAGCCGCATCCTCTTCGTCAACGTCCTGCCGCTGGTGCTGCTGGGCGGCGGCGTCCTTTATCTCGACAGCTATCGCAAGCAGCTGCTGGACGAGCGGTTCAAGCTGGCTCTGGTCGAAGCGCAGATCACAGCCGAAGCGCTCGCCGGGGCGACACCGCAGCGCCAGGACGCGCTGCTGATCCAGATCGGCAAGGAACAGCGGCTGCGCATCCGGGTCTACGGACCGGAGGGCAATCTGGAATCGGACAGCTTCCAGCTCGCGCCGCCGAGTTTCGACCTACCGGAAGCGTCCGAAGTCGACCGCGCGGATTTCGCCTATCGCATGGACCGCTGGTTCGACCGTGTGGTCGGCGCGCCTGCCCTCCCGGATTACCGCGAGCCGGAACTGGACGAAGCCGCCGCCTGGCCCGAACTGGTCCGCGCGCGCGAGGAAAGCCTGACCCAGATCGTCCTGCGCGACGCGCCCGACGGCACCCATGTCATCAACGCCGCCGCACCGGTCGGTCTCGACGGCGACACGCTGATGATCACCCGCAACCCGGCGGACATCACCCAGAGCGTGCGCGAGGCGCGGACCAATGTAGCGCTCGTCGTCCTCCTCTTCCTCCTCGTGTCGACACTGCTAAGTTTCTTCCTCGCCCAGACCATCGTGCGACCCTTGCGCGAGCTGGTGCAGGCCGCGGTCCGCGTGCGGCAGGGGCGTGACCGGCAGGTCGAAGTGCCGCGCCTGCCCGACCGGCGCGACGAGATCGGCATGCTCGCGCGCGCCATTTCCGACATGACCGGGGCGCTGCGCCACCGTATCGACGCGGTCGAAAGCTTTGCCGCCGATGTCGCGCACGAGATCAAGAACCCGCTCGCGAGCCTGCGAAGCGCCACCGAATCGCTCGGCAAGGTCGACGATCCCGAATTGCGCGCGCAATTGCTCGACATCGCCACCCACGACGTGCGCCGGATCGACCGACTCGTCACCGAAATCTCCGACGCCAGCCGGATCGATGCGGAAATGTCGCGGACCGAATTCGAACGCGTCGACATGGAAGAACTGCTCCGCAACACTGTCGCCAGCCGCGAGGCGCGCGGGGAGAACAGGGACCGCAAACTCACTGTCGAAGTCGACGAGGCGAACCACTGCGTCGCCGGTGTCGGCATGCGGCTCGAGCGCGTGATCGAGAACCTGCTCGACAACGCCGTCTCCTTCTCGCCCGAGGGCGGTGCTATTGACGCGCGGCTCGTCCGGCGCGAAGGGCGTGTCGTCCTCACCGTATGCGACGAAGGGCCGGGTATCCCGGAGGAAAAGCGAGAGAAAGTGTTCCACCGTTTCCATTCAGACCGCCCCGAAGGCGAGGATTTCGGCAACCACTCCGGCCTCGGCCTCGCGATCGGACGCACCATCGCCGAAGCGCATGAGGGCACTCTTCACGTCGAACGCCGCAGAGACGGGGGCAGCGGCGCGTGTTTCGTGCTCGATCTGCCGGCGGCCCGATGAAGACACGGCTACCCAACGTCACCGCCGTCGCCATCGACGGGCGCGGCCTCTTGATTGCGGGCGAAGCGGGCAGCGGCAAGAGCTCGCTCGCGCTGGCGCTGATCGATCGCGGCGCCACGCTGATCGGCGACGACGGCCTCATCATCGAGGATGTCGACGGCTACCCGCTCGCCTGCCCGCCCAAGACCACGCGCGGCCTGCTGGAGGTGCGCAATGTCGGCCTCGTCGAGCTGCCGACCTGCGAAGCGCCGATTGCGCTGGTGCTACAGCTGACCACGCTCGCGCCGCGCTATCCGATGGAGCTGGCGACCACCAAGCTCGCCCAGACCGGCATTCCCGTGCTGCTGTTCCGTCCCGGCGACGCGACGCAGGCGCTGCGCGCCGAATTCGCGCTGGGCAAGCACGGCCTCGTCGTGCCCGAGATGGGCGACAGGGGTGAAGAGGCGGCCCAGTGAGGCTGCGCCAGTGAGCGCCCCCGGCACGCGGCATCGCATCCTGCTCGTCACCGGCATGTCGGGCGCGGGCAAGTCGACCGCGCTGCAGGTGCTCGAAGACATGGGCTGGGAAGCGATCGACAATTTCCCGCTCCGGCTGCTCCCCAGTCTCGTGGAGACGGGAAGCGACACCCATGGCCCCGTCGCCATCGGTTTCGATTCGCGCACCCGCGGCTTCGTCCCCGCCGAGGTCATCGCGCAGGCCGAGGCGCTGGCCGCGCGCGAGGATGTCGAGCTGTCGACGCTTTTCATCGACTGCTCGGCCGCCGAACTCGAACGCCGCTACAACGAGACCCGCCGCCCCCATCCCATGGCGCGCGAACGGCCTGTGGCAGGCGGCATCAAGGCCGAACGCGAGCTGCTCGAACCGCTGCGCAGCTGGGCGCAGGTCCTGATCGACACCAGCACCTTCGGCGGCAACCAGCTCCAGCAGGTGGTGCGCGAACAGTTCGCCAGCGAGGAAGCGCGCCCGATGACGGTCACCGTGTCGAGCTTCGGCTTTTCGCGCGGGATGCCGCCGCTGGCCGACCTGCTCTTCGATATGCGTTTCATCGATAATCCGCACTGGGTGCCGGAGCTGCGCGAGCTGACCGGGCTCGATGCCCCCGTCGCTGCGCATATCGAGGCGGACCCGTCCTTTGCGCCGGCTTTTGCCCGCATTTCCGAGACCTTGCTCGAATTGCTGCCGCGCTACGCCGCGCAGGATCGCAGCTATCTCAACATCGCCTTCGGCTGTACCGGCGGGAGACACCGCTCGGTCTACAGTGCAGAGGCCGCCGCCGAGGTCTTGCGCAAGGCGGGATTTTCGCCCACGGTCATTCACCGCAATCTGGGAGACCGGCCCGCCGACCCGATCGAGCGCAGCTGACCCCACCGGGCGATGATCGAGATAACGAGCCTGACACCTTCGGTAATTCGCAAACGGACGCTATTTTACGCATGATCGGAATGATCCTCGTTACCCACGGCAAGCTCGCCGAACACTTCATCGATGCGATGGAGCATGTGGTCGGCAAGCAGGACGGCGTGGCCACCATCTGCATCGGCCCAAACGACGATATGGAGCAGCGGCGCAAGGATATCGCCGACGCTATCCAAGCGGTCGACACGGGCGACGGCGCCATCATCCTGACCGACCTGTTCGGCGGCACGCCCTCCAACCTCGCCATCTCGTTGCTCGACACGGGCCGGGTGGAAGTGATTGCGGGGATCAACCTGCCCATGCTCATCCGCCTTGCCGGCGCGCGCAAGAGCATGAACGTGGTCGACGCGGTGAACGCCGCGCAGACCGCCGGGCGCAATTACATCACCGTGGCCAGCGAATTCCTCGGCCAGGATCTCGACAGCGCGCGGAAGGCAAGTTGAGCGAGGCAAGGAAACAAGTGCTGGTGGTCAACCAGCGCGGTCTTCACGCGCGGGCGAGCGCCAAGTTCGTCGGCGCGGTGGCCGAGGTGCCCGAGGGGTGCAAGGTGCGCGTCGCCAAGGGCGAAAACGAGGCCGCGGGCGGCTCCATCCTCGGCCTGATGATGCTGGGCGCGGCCAAGGGCGATACGATCGAGATCATCGTCGAAGGTGCCGGAGCCGACGCCGTGCTCGCCGACCTCTCCGCCATGGTCGAGGACGGTTTCGGGGAGCCCTGACATGGCCGAATACCGCCGTGTCATCACCGGCTTTTCCAACCCCACCGTCAAGGCGCTGCGGGCGCTGCGCGAGAAGAAGCACCGCAAGCGCGAGAAGAAGTTCCTCGCCGAGGGCCTGCGCCTGCTCACCGATGCGCGCGAATGCGGCCATGTGCCCGAAACGCTCGTGCTGGCCGACCGGCGCGATCCGCACCCGCTGCTTTCGGCCCTGGAAGAGGCGGTCGAGGCCAGCGGCGGCGAAGTGATCGAGACCACGCCCGACATCCTCGCGAAGATAACCGGCAAGGACAATCCGCAGGCCGTTGCCGGCGTCTTCGCCGAGTTCGATACCTCGCTGGGTGCGCTCGACCGCAGCCACGCGGACATCTGGCTGGTGGCGCAGGCGCTGCGTGATCCGGGCAACCTCGGCACCATGCTGCGCACGGGCGACGCCATCGGCGCGGGCGGGCTGATCCTGATCGACGACTGCGCCGATCCCTTCAGCGTCGAAGCCGTGCGCGCCAGCATGGGCGCGGTGTTCACGCAACACATAGCGCAGGCCGATTGGGGCGAATTCGAAAGCTGGCTGCGCGAAGGAGAAGGCCAGCTCGTCGCCGCCTCCCTGCGCGACGCCCAGCCCTATCGCGGCGCGCCTTATGCCGCGCCCTGCTTCGTCATGGTCGGCAACGAGAGCCGCGGCCTTCCCGAAGACTATGAAATGGCCTGCGACCTGCGTGTGACCATGCCGATGAAAGGCCACGCCGACAGTCTGAATGCAGCGGTGGCCGCAGCGGTCTTGGGATACGAGGTCCTGGCCGGGCTCGAGCATTCCCCGGCCCGCGGGGAATGAGTGGTCTGCGCACTTCCAGCGCGGGCCTTGCTATCCTGTTCCTGACTGCGTGCCAGCCCCAATCCGTTACAGACGAGGCTCCGATCGGCCCGGAGGAGCACGTCGTGCCGAATAACGCCGCCGAGGCAGTCGATCCCGCCCCGATTCGCGAAGTGGTCACAGATTATTTCGAAGCGCTTCAGAGCGGCAGAAGCAAAGAGGCAGCTGCCTTCTGGTGCGAGCTGTCAGGAGCAGCGGGCTTCTCGGACCGCGTCGCTGGTCTCGGTGCATTCCGCGTCAACATCGCCGACCCCTTGCCAGCGAGGCCAAGTCCGGTCGCGTGGACGGTGTCGTTACAACTTCTTGATCCGGCCAACGCCAACCTGCTGGACGGAACGGCCTGGATCAGCCCCTTGCCTCCCGGCCGCAATCGCCGCTGGTGTATCGAAGAGATCGGCCTGCAGCCCCCGCCCGTTCCCCTGTAGGGCCAAGCGGGGGCTCGCCAAGTCCCGGACGCGGGCGCTGGCCTACGCCGCCTTTTCGTTGCGCCCACCGGCCGCGATGATGTGATCGAGGACAGAAGGGTGCAGCGGCTGGTCGAACTGGACGCCGACCTGGCGTTTTTCGATCCAGCGGACCTGCGATTCGATCGGGCCTATCTGGCCGATGCGGATGGTGATCTCGTCTCCCACTTCGACACGCCCCACCAGGTCGGCAAAGTTGCAACCGTATTCGGACAGGTTCCGGATGGCGATGTCAAACCGCACGCCGGTGCCCTTGCGGTACCGCCCGTTGGTGGTGATCGAGTAGCGCTCTTCCCTGCGTAGTTCCATTTGCCCGCTCCGGCACATTCAAAATTATAAATTTCGGCGCGACCCGGTCTGCTTGTGGCGTCTTTCAGGCGTTCATAGGAGAGGTTGGTTGAAGAATGACTAAGCTGGAGGGGGCTTTTGGGAGGAGGCCTATTCGGCGGCTTCGCGCTTCTCTGCGCTTCCATCTTCGATTTGCGCTGCATCTTCAGCGTTGTAGCGCGGATTGGCTTCGACCAGCGGGATTTCCTCGATCTCGCGCTTGCCGATCTCGATGCCCTTGTCGTGGAGGCGGCGGCCCGCAGAAAGCACGTTGCGCTCGAAACTGCCGACGAACTTGTTGTAATTGTTGACCGCGCTTTCGAGCCCGCCGCCCACGCGCTTCATATGCTCGGCGGCGACTGCCAGACGGTCGTAAAGTTCCGCCCCGGCCTTCCCGATTTCCACCGCTTCGCGTGCGATGGTGTCCTGCCGCCAGACCTGCGCCACGGTGCGCGCGATGGCGACGAGATTGGTGGGCGTCGCCAGCAGCACCTTGTTGCGGAAGGCGAAGTCCCACAATTCGGGATCGTGTTCGAGCGCGGCGGAAACGAAGTGCTCGCCCGGCACGAACATCACCACGTAATCCGGCGCATCGTCGAACTGGCTCTGGTAGCCCTTGCTGCCGAGCGTCTGGACATGGTTGCGCATGGACTTTGCGTGGAGGTCGAGATGCCGCCGCCGTTCCTCGTCGTCATCGGCTTCGAAGGCCGCCTGATAGGCGTTGAGCGAGACCTTGGCGTCGATCACCAGCTTCTTCTGGCCCGGCACGTTGACGATGGCGTCGGGCCGCAGGCGTCCCTCATCGGTCTCGATCGACTGTTCGAGGTTGAAGTCGGTGTGTTCCGACAGGCCGCATTGTTCGAGGACATTCTGGAGCGCCCGCTCGCCCCAGCGTCCGCGTGCCTTGGGGGCATTGGTCAGGCTGTTGCCCAGCCGCTGCGCCTCGCGCCGGACCTCTTCCTGCCCGCGTTGCATCTCGGTGATCTGCTGGTGGAGGCGACCAAAGGCGTCGGTGCGTTTTTCCTCCAGCTCGGCAACCTGCTTTTCGTATCTGGCCAGTCGTTCCCCGACGGGCGACAGAAGCGCTTTCAGCTTTTCCTCATTCGCCTTTTCCGAATGGCCGAACCGTTCGCTGGCGCTGGCGAGGAATTTCTCCTGCGCCGCGCCCAGCACCTTGGCGCCCGTGTTCTCGAATTCCTTCAGCAGCTTCTCGCGGCTCTCTTCGAGCAGGCGTTTCTGTTCGTCGAACCCGGCGGCCTTTTCCTTGAGCAAGCCATGCGCCTCACGCTCGGCCTCAAGCTTGCGTTCCAGCTCGTCCGCGCGACCTGCCCGTTCCGACATGGTCGCCAGGTCCCGCGTCATATCCTTGAGCTTGTCCTCGCTCGCGCGCGCTTGGGCTTCGCGTTCTCCGTGACGGACACGCCATTCGGCGACGGGCCGCGACCCGAAAAACCATCCGAGACCAAGACCCGCGACCAGCGCGACGATTGCGATAACAGCCAATTCCATCCGCGCAGATTAAGCGGAACACATGCGGAACGCCAGCCCCTTGCCGCAACAATCCACCCAAGTTTGGCCTAGACACGAAAAAGGGCGAGCGGCTCTAGACCGATCGCCCTTGTGTGAATTTCGGTTCTTCAACTGAGCCTAAGCCGCCTCGCGCAATTTCTTCAGCTTCTTCAGCGCCATGTTGCGCTTGAGGCGCGAGAGGTGGTCGATGAAGAGAATGCCTTCGAGGTGGTCCATCTCGTGCTGGATGCAGGTGGCCATCAGCCCGTCGAGCTCTTCCTCGTGTGTCTCGCCTTCCAGATCCTGGTAGCGCACGCGGCAGGTGGCCGGGCGGTCGACATCGGCGAAGATGTCGGGGACCGACAGGCAGCCTTCCTGATAGGTCGCCAGTTCGTCCGCCGGGTCGAGGATTTCGGGGTTCACGAAGACCCGCGGTTCTTTCTTCGTCGGATAGTGGACGTGCTCGTGACCGCCATGGTTGCAGACCTCGCCTTCCGCGTCCTCGTCTTCGGGCTGGAGGTCGATCACCAGCACGCGCTTGGGCACGCCGACCTGGATCGCGGCGAGGCCGATGCCGGGCGCGTCATACATCGTCTCGAACATATCGGAGACGAGGGTGCGCAGTTCGTCGTCGAACTCGGTCACGGGTTCGGACACGACCTTGAGCCGGGGATCCGGCACTTCGAGAATTTCACGGATAGCCATGGAGCGTCAGATAGGCGCGGGGCCCGCGTTTTTCAATCGAAATGGGGCGGACACAGTTATCGCTTAGCCGAGCGGCCTGCGGGCGCGCAGCGCCTGAGCCAGAGTGCCCTCATCGAGATAGTCGAGTTCGCCTCCCACCGGCAGGCCATGGGCAAGCTGGGTGATGCGGACGGGGAAGTCCTCCAGCCGCTCGGCGAGGTAATGCGCGGTGGTCTGGCCTTCCAAGGTGGCGTTCATGGCGAGGACGACCTCGTCCACCCCGCCTTCCTCGACCCGGGACAGCAGGCTCGCGATGTTGAGGTCCTCGGGGCGGATGCCGTCGAGCGCGGACAGTTTGCCGCCGAGCACATGGTATTTGCCGGTGAAGAGTTTCGCGCGGTCAAGTGCCCAGAGGTCGGCCACGTCCTCCACCACGCACAGTCCCTTGCCGTCGCGGCGCGGGTCGGCGCAGATGCCGCAGGGGTTGGTGGTGTCGACATTGCCGCAAGTGTCGCATTCAACCAGCGCCTCGCCCACCGTGGCAAGCGCTTCGAGCAGCGCGGGCAGCGCGCTTTCGCGGCGTTTCACCAGCCACAGCACGGCGCGCCGCGCGCTGCGCGGGCCGAGGCCGGGAAGGCGGGCCAGCGCGGAGGCCAGCGTCTCGATCTCTTGCGATGCCATGGAGGCACAGATAGGGGCCTTGGCGGAACAGAGAAAGGCCAGACAGAGGCTTCATGCGCATAATCTTCATGGGATCGCCGGAATTTGCCGTGCCGACGCTGCAGGCGCTGGTCGATGCCGCGCATGAGGTGGTGTGCGTTTACACCCAGCCGCCCCGCCCCGGCGGGCGCCGCGGCAAGGAACTTACCAAGACGCCCGTCCACCAGCTGGCCGAAAGGCTTGGCATCGAGGTACGCCACCCGACTTCGCTCAAATCGGCTGAGGAACAAGAGAAATTTGCAGCGCTCGATGCCGATGTCGGCGTGGTCGCGGCCTATGGCCTGATCCTGCCCCAAGCGGTGCTCGATGCGCCGAAGCATGGTTGCCTCAACGTCCATGCCTCGCTGCTGCCGCACTGGCGCGGGGCGGCGCCGATCCATCGCTCGATCATGGCAGGCGACGAGGTGACCGGCGTGACGATCATGCAGATGGAAGCGGGCCTCGACACCGGCCCCATGCTCGCCACCGTACGCACGCCGGTGGAAGACAAGACCACCGGCGAACTGACCGAAGAACTGGCAGAGCTGGGCGCGCAATTGATGGTCGGCACGCTGATCGACCTCGACGCGCTGCACGCGGTGGAACAGGACGACGGCGCGGCGACCTACGCCAAAAAGATCGACAAGGCCGAGGCGCGGATCGACTGGTCGCGCACTGCCGAGGAAGTGGTTCGTCATATCCACGGTCTCTCACCCTTCCCTGGCGCGTGGTCGGAAGTGGACGGAGCGCGGGTCAAATTCCTGCGCGCCGAGGTAGGCGAAGGCTCGGGAGAGGCGGGGACGGTGGTCGACGACGACCTCACCATCGCTTGCGGCGACGGCGCGATCCGCCCCCTACGCCTCCAGCGCGCAGGCAAGCCCGCAATGGACCGGGCGGAATTCCAGCGCGGCAACGCTATCGAGAAGGGCGCCACGCTATCGTGACCCGCTTCGCGCTTACCATCGAATTCGACGGGACGCCTTTTGTCGGGCTGCAACGGCAGGACAACGGGCCGAGCGTGCAGCAATCGCTCGAGGAAGCGGCGTATCGCGTCACTGGCGAAGACGTGCGCCTCTTCAGCGCGGGCCGCACCGATACGGGTGTCCACGCGCTCGCCATGCGCAGCCACATGGATATCGAAAAGGACATCGCGCCCTTCCGCCTGATGGAAGCGCTGAACGCGCAGGTCCGCCCAGACCCCATCGCGGTGACCCATTGCGAGGTCGTGCCCGACGACTGGCACGCGCGCTTTTCCTGTACGGGTCGCTCCTACGTCTACCGCATCGCCAACCGCCGCGCGCCCCTGACGCTGAAGCGCAACCGGCTATGGCAGGTCCCGCAGGACCTCGACCACGAGGCGATGGACCGCGCCGCCAAGGCGCTCGTCGGCCTCCACGATTTCACCACCTTCCGATCGGTCCAGTGCCAGTCACAAAGCCCGGTGAAAACACTCGACCGGCTCGACGTCGAGCGCGAAGGTGACGAGGTGCGCATCCACGCCGCCGCCCGCAGCTTCCTCCACCATCAGGTGCGTTCGATGGTCGGTTGCCTAGCGCTCGTCGGCATGGGGCGCTGGCGCGAGGAGCAGCTGGCAGAGGCGCTGGAAGCGAAGGATCGGCAGGCGCTCGGTCTTAACGCGCCGCCCCACGGGCTCTACTTCGTCGATGCGACCTATCCGGACGACGCCTGACGTAACGGCACCCTAGCCAAGCCCTTGAACGAGGCGTAGCGAGGCCCACAAACAGGTTTCGAACCGCAACGAAAGGGAATTGGATGACCACCGGCAAACAGCTTTTCACCACGCTGACCAGCGACGGCACGCTCACGCTCGAACTGGAGGACGTCACCTTCCCTGAGCCGACCGGCAACCAGGTGCTGGTCAAGATGGAAGCGGCGCCGATCAACCCGTCGGACCTCGCGATCCTGACCGGGGCTGCCGATTTCGAGAACGCGGATTATTCGCCCGGCAAGGTCGTCGCCAAGATGCCCGAACCGTTCAACACCGGCAGCAAGGCGCGTCACGGACAGAAGCTGCCCGCCGGCAACGAAGGCGCCGGCACCGTCGTCGCCACCGGTGACAGCGACATGGCCAAGGCGCTCATGGGCCAGCGCGTCGCCTGCGTGCCGGGCAACGCTTTCAGCCAGTACGCCATTGCGGATGCCGCCATGTGCCTGCCGCTAGGAGACCACAGCAGCGAGACGGGCGCGTCGAGCTTCGTCAATCCGATGACGGCGCTGGGCTTTGTCGAAAACGCCAAGGCCGACGGCCAGAAGGCGATCCTGCACACCGTGGGCGCGTCGAACCTTGGCCAGATGCTCAACCGCATCTGCCTCGAGGACGGCATGGATCTGGTCAATATCGTGCGCAAGGACGATCAGGCCGAACTGCTGAAATCGCAGGGCGCAAAGCATGTCGTGAACTCGTCCGACGACGATTTCATGGACCAGCTGCGCGGGGCGATTTCGGAAACGGGCGCCTTCTACGGCTTCGATCCCATCGGCGGCGGCCAGATGGTCGACAGCTGCTTCAAGGCGATGGAGCAGGTCGCCGTATCCCAGATGAGCGAATATTCGCGCTATGGTTCGAACCAGGCGAAGCGCATGTTCATTTACGGCCGCCTCGATTTCGGCCCGACCGTGCTGACGCCGGCCTATGGCTTCGGCTGGACGCTGTCGGGCTGGTTGCTGACGCCGTTCCTGCAGAACGCAGGCATGGAAACGGTGATGCGGATGCGCAAGCGCGTGCTCGACAACCTGACCACCACCTTTGACAGCAGCTACAAGACCAAGGTCAATCTGAAAGGCATGCTGACGAAGGACGCGATCCTCGATTATCGCCAGATGAAGACGGGCGAGAAGTACCTCGTCACGCCTCAGGGCTGATCGCGCCGGCCTAGCGGCGGTCGAATTTGCGCTGGATGGCGGCGGGGTCGGTGATCCCGCCCGCCACCAGCAGCTGCAAAAGGATGCGCGCCTTTTGCGGATTGAGCGCGCGCGCGGCGACGAAGCGGTTGGCGTCGTCTTCGGGCTCGCGGTCCACCAGCCCTTCGTCGGCACGGCTCGCCCGGACCACGGGAATGCCGTTTTGCGCGAACAGCGCCAGTTCCTGCCGCACGCGTTCGGGCATGTTGCCCTCGCCCACCCCGGCCAGCACGATGCCGCGCGTGTCCTCGCCCACCAGCCGCAACACTTCCTCCGCGCAGAGCGCCGCATGGACATAGACGATCACGACTTCGGGCAGGTCGTCGTACCAGTCGGACAGCGCCGCCTTGCCCTGCCGCCAGGGCGCGCCGAACCATTCGAGCGTCGAGGGTGTGACCAAGCCGATGGATTCGCGTGGGAAGCCGCGAAACGCCTCGGTCCCGCGCGTGCGGACCTTGCGCACATCTCGCGCGGCGAACACGCGGTCGCCCATCACCACCAGCACGCCGCGCCCGGCGGCTTGCGGATCGCTGGCAACGCGCACGGCATTGGCGAAATTCCGCAAGCCGTCATAGCCCACGGCATCGGCAGGCCGCATCGCACCGACTACCACCACCGGCTTGTCGGCGGGCAGCGTCAGGTCGAGGAGAAAGGCGGTTTCCTCCAGCGTGTCGGTGCCGTGGGTGACGATGACGCCCGAACATTCGGGGTCGGCCAGGGCCTCCAGTATCGCGGGGTGCAGGGCGTTCCATACCGCCGGGCCCATGTCGGCAGAATCGATATTGGCGATCTGGCGGCCCGAAAGCTCCGCCTCCAGCCCCAGCCCGCCGACTTTTTCGAGATAATCCTCGATTCCGATCTCGCCAGCCCGGTAATCCTGGGCGATGGCCGAGCCGGCGATGCCGGCAATAGTGCCGCCGGTGGCAAGAACGGTGAGTTTCGTCATGAAGGCGCGTTAGCGGCAATTGATTTATGTGTCAGCCGCGCTATGTGGCGCTTCACCCGATACCGGTCGGGGCGCTTAGCTCAGTTGGTAGAGCATCTCGTTTACACCGAGAGGGTCGGCGGTTCGAGCCCGTCAGCGCCCACCAGTTTCGATAAGACAAATCCATCCGGAGGATGGATTTGCATCAAAACTCCCGAGCGCAAGCGACGGGCGCCTCCCCTTACATCGCCATCCAGCTTTGCCATAGCATGTAGGCAGCGACGAGGAAGATCACGCCTGCGAAGATGTTCGTGAGCGCACCGGTGCTCGACAACTTGCGCGCAAGGCGCGTGCCCAGCAGGCTACCGACCACACCGCCTGCCACGAAAACGCCTGCCAGCGCCCAGTCGACATAGCCCGACAGGGCGTAATTGCCCGCCGTGGTGATTCCGAAAGCGGTCACCGCGACGAGGCTGGTGCCCACCGCGTTGATCATCGGCATGCGCGTCGCACCGAGCAGGCCGGGCACGATCAGGAAGCCGCCGCCGATGCCGAAAAAACCCGAGACCGCACCGGCTCCGAGGCCGTTGGCGAGCAGCTTGGGTGCGTTGCCCCGGTCGAGATGCACATCGTCATCCGCCACCCGCCCCTTGCCGCGCAGCATCAGTACGCCGACCACCAGCATCAGCAAGGCGAACAGGAACAGGAGCTTCTGCCCGTCGAAATTCTTGCCCACCGTCGATCCGGCCAGCGCGCCGAGGATCCCGGCGGCGGCGAAGGTCATGCCGCAGGGCCATTTGACCGTGCCTGCGCGCGCATGGTTCACAAGACCGGCAAGCGCGTTCGCTGCCACGGCAAGCGCGCTGGTCCCGATTGCCGTATGAGGATTGGCGACGCCCACCACATAGACCATCAGCGGTACGGCAAGGATCGATCCGCCCCCACCGATCAGACCGAGCACGAAGCCCGTGGCACCACCCGAAAGCGCGCCCGAGAGCCAGTAGACCAGATCCATCTCAGCCAACGTGTCCCGGTTTGACCAGCCATTCGCGGCCCTTGAGCATGGCCTCCCAATAGATCCTCGGCAGGACATCGGCCTTCAGCACCCATGCGCGTCGGGTAGGCTTGCGTCCGTCGAGCGCCCATCCCGGGAAGCTTGGCAGAAGCTTTCCGCCGTAGCCGAATTCGGCGAGTACGATCTTGCCGTGCTCGACCGTTAGCGGGCAACTGCCATAACCATCGTATCGCGAGGGAAGTGGCTTGCCCAGGATCGTGGCGATCAGATTGCTTGCGACGATCGGCGCCTGCTTGCGAGCCGCGGCGGCGGTCTTCGCATTCGGGGTGTTGGAGCAATCCCCCAAGGCAAACACGTTGTCGTACCGCGCGTGGCGAAGGGTCTCCTGATCGACGTCGACCCAACCGCCCTCACCTGCAAGCGGACTGGATTTTATGAAGTCGGGTGCGGATTGCGGGGGGCAAACGTGCAGCATGTCGAATTCAACGGTCTTGCTGCCGTTCTCGGTCGCAAATGTGGCCGTCTTCGCACTCCCGTCCACTGCCGTCAGGCGTTCGTTCAGATCGAGCGAGATACCGTAGCGCTCGACGTACTCCATCAGGGCAGGAACATATTCGGCCACCCCGAACAGCACGCCGCCTGCATTGTGGAAGTGAACATCGATGTCCTTGAGAACACCCCTCTTTTGCCATTCCGAGCAGGACAGATACATCGCCTTCTGCGGCGCGCCTGCGCATTTGATCGGCATGGGCGGCTGCGTGAACAGCGCTTTTCCAGACCGCAATTGCTGCACGAGCTCCCATGTGTAGGGAGCGAGGTCGAAACGGTAATTCGATGTCACGCCGTTCCGCCCGAGCGTGTCGGAGAGCCCTTCAACGCCATCCCAATCGAGCTGCAGACCCGCGGCTACGACAAGAAAGACATATTTGATCCGCGACCCGTCAGCGAGGATGACGGTGTTATCGCCGGGCTCGAATGCAGCAGCCGATTGGCGAATCCACGATACGTAATCCGGCATGACCCGCGCCATCTCTCGCGCAGTCTGCTCGGGATCAAATACGCCGCCACCGACCATCGTCCAGCCCGGTTGATAGTAATGCGTGCCGGAAGGCTCTATGATTGCGATCTTGAGGCTCGGCTCTCGCTTGTGAAGCGACGCTGCGGTGGCAATCCCTGCCGCGCCTCCGCCGATGATAACAATCTCGAAATCGCTGTTGTCACTGGCCAAGATCGTGTCCTCTCGCGCTTTTCCCACCTTATATTAGAAAAACCTTATCTACCATAAGGGCGCTTCGCACAAGGGGGAGACTCAGTTGGCCAGCACCGCGTCAATGGCTGCGCGCGCTTCTTCGCTCGACCAGTCGTAGTCGCCGCGCACGCGCCAGACTTCCTGCCCCTGCGCGTCGTACATGACGGTGGTGGGCAGCGAGCCACCGCCCAGCGCGAAGCCGAGTTCGGCCTGCGGGTCCATCCAGGATTCCAGGTGATCGAATCGGTTCTGGGCGAAGAAATCCGCCACCTTGTCGGGGCCGCCCATGTCCTGGCTCACGGTGAGGACCCGCAAGCTTTCGCCATAGTCGCCCGCCAGTTCGTCGAGCAGCGGCATTTCCTTGATGCAGGGCGCGCACCACGTCGCCCACAGGTTGAGCAGCACTGGCGTGCCCTGCACCGCTCCGAGATTGAGTTCGCGTTCCTCGAGGTCACGCAAATTGGCGGCAGGCATCAGCGCGCCCGCGTTGCCGCGGTCGATCTCGCCGCTTGCCGCGCTCGAAGCACCGCTTTCTTGCGCCGCGTCGGGTGCGCTCCTATCGCAGGCGGCCAGCGACAGGGCGAAAATGGATACGAGCGTGAGCGAAAAGCGGGACAATCAGGGCTCCAACAGCATGTGGGGCGGCAGGTTCGCCGAAGGGCCTAGCGCGATCATGCGCGAAATCAACGCCTCGATCCCCTTCGACAAGGCGCTCTGGCGCGAGGATATCGCAGGCAGCCGCGCGCATGTCGCCATGCTGGCGAAGCAGGGCATCGTCAGCGAGGCCGACGCCAAGGCGATCGACGAGGGGCTGCAGCAGGTCGCGGCCGAATACGAGCGCGACGGCGTGCCCGAGGACTGGGACCTCGAGGACATCCACATGACCGTGGAATCGCGCCTCACCGAGATCGTCGGCCCCGCTGCCGGACGCCTCCACACCGCGCGCAGCCGCAACGACCAGGTGGCGACCGACTTCCGTATGTGGGTGCGCAGCGCCATGCAGCGCGCGATCGCAGGCATCGACGCCGTGCTGGGTGCGCTGGTCGGGCGGGCAGGCGAACACGCGGACAGCATCATGCCCGGCTTCACGCATTTGCAGACCGCGCAGCCGGTTACGCTCGGCCATCACCTCCTCGCCTATTTCGAGATGCTCATGCGCGACCGTTCGCGCTTCGCGGACGCGCTGGTGCGGATGGACGAGTGCCCGCTGGGATCGGCGGCGCTGGCGGGGACCGGCTTCGACGTCGACCGCGAGATGACGGCCTCCGCGCTCGGCTTTGCGGCGCCCACCCGCAACAGTCTCGACGCCGTGTCCGACCGCGATTTCGCGCTCGATTACCTGATGGCGGCCAGCCAGTGTTCGCTCCACCTGTCGCGGCTGGCGGAGGAATTCATCATCTGGGCGAGCCAGCCCTTCGGCTTCGTGAAACTGCCCGACACGCTCTCGACCGGCAGTTCGATCATGCCGCAGAAGCGCAATCCCGACGCGGCCGAACTGGTGCGCGGCCATGCGGGGCGGGTGATCGGCTGCGCGACCAGCGTCATGGTGACCATGAAGGGCCTGCCGCTCGCCTATTCCAAGGACATGCAGGACGACAAGCCGCCCGTTTTCGAGGCGGCGGGCCTTCTCGACCTGAGCCTTGCCGCCATGGCCGGAATGGTCGCAGACACTACGTTCCAGACCGCTCGCATGCGGGAGGCGGCCGAGGCGGGCCACGCCACCGCGACCGATCTCGCCGACTGGCTGGTACGGCAAGCCGACATCCCCTTCCGCGAGGCGCACCACATCACCGGCGCGGCTGTCAAACTCGCCGACGAGAAGGGTGTCGCCCTCGACGGACTGTCGATCGATGATCTCAAGAGCATCGACACACGGATCGACGAGCGCGTGTTCGACGCGCTTTCGGTGGACGCTTCGGTCGCCGCGCGCGCTTCCTATGGCGGGACCGCGCCGGTCCGTGTTAGGGAGCAGGTCGAAGAAGCCCGCAAGCGGCTGGAGAATTTCGCATCGTGACACGCACTTTTGCCGCCCTTGCCGCGCTGGTCGCACTATCCGCCTGCGGGCAGAAGGCCGAATTGACGCCGGTTGCAGGACAGAGCCTGCCGCCCAAACCCTTCGGCGCGGAAGTACAGCCTGACGCGCGTGACCTCCTCGAACTCGACACGCAGGCCGCGCCCGATCGCTCGGTCGAATTGCGCACGCGTTCCGAAGAGCGCGAGGACGATCCCTTCGACCTGCCGCCCGAAGAGGACGACGATCCCGCCTGATCGCGTCAAGGCGAGATAATCTCTCGCGAACCTAAGCTGTCTCGACTCTGCCGAGGCGCGGCGGCATGGGACGCTGCCATGGACCATTTCCAGCACCGCAGCGGCGTGCTCTTCGCAGAAGACGTGCCCCTCCCCCTGATTGCCGAGGAAGTCGGCACGCCTGTCTATGTCTATTCGCGCGCGACCCTTGTGCGCCATGCGCGCGTATTTCGCGACGCTCTTTCGGAGCTGAAACAGCCACACATCGCCTTCGCCGTAAAGGCCAATCCCAACCTTGCCGTGCTGCGCGTGCTGGCGAACGAGGGCTATGGTGCCGACGTGGTTTCGGGCGGCGAGCTGACGCGTGCGCTGAAGGCGGGGATGAAGCCCAAGGACATCGTCTTCTCCGGCGTCGGCAAGACCCATGCGGAATTGCAGCAGGGGCTCGAAGAAGGCATCGGCCAGTTCAACATCGAGAGCGAGGAAGAGGGCTACGAGCTGGCCGCCATCGCCCGCCGTTTCGGCAAGCGCGCGGCCTGCGCCCTGCGCGTCAATCCCGATGTCGACGCGCGCACGCATGAGAAGATCTCCACCGGCAAGCGCGAGAACAAGTTCGGCGTTCCACTCGATCGCGCGGCTGCGATCTATACGGCGCTGGCGAAGGAAGACGGTCTCGATATGCGCGGGATCGCGGTTCACATCGGTAGCCAGCTGGCCGATCTAGAGCCGCTGGAAACCGCCTTCGGCAAGGTCGGCACACTGATCGAGGAATTGCGCGCGGGCGGCTGCACGGTCACCCATGCCGACCTCGGCGGCGGTCTCGGCGTCCCCTACAAGGCAGGCGAGGAATTGCCCGCCCCGGCCGAATACGGGGCCATGGTGGCCCGCGTGACCAAGGACTGGAACGTGCAGCTGATGTTCGAACCCGGCCGCGTCATTGCAGGCAACGCCGGCGTCCTGCTCACCCGCGTCATCCGGGTGAAGCGCGGGATCGAGCGGCCCTTCCTCGTGGTAGACGCCGCCATGAACGATCTGGCCCGCCCCGCCATGTACGGGGCCTGGCACGATTTCGAAGCGGTCGAGCCGACCGGCGAGAAAACCATCGCGCATATCGTCGGGCCGATCTGCGAAACGGGCGACACCTTTGCCATGGATCGCGAAATCGACGTCCTGGGCGCAGGAGACCTCGCCGTGTTCCGCACCGCGGGCGCCTATGGTGCGACCATGGCGTCGAGCTACAATTCGCGCGGTTTCGTGGCCGAGGTGCTGGTCGATGGCGACAAATACGCCGTGGTCGCGGACCGTATCGCCGCAGGGGCGATCATGGACGCCGAGCGTGTGCCGGAGTGGCTGGTCGACTAACTCCAGAAATCCGGCACCCGCCCTAAACCGCCTGCAATTCGCCCATCGCGCCCACTTCGACGGCGGCAAAATAGCGCGCCATGAGGTCGGTCGTGCCATCGGTCAGCGCAATATGCGCGCGCCTGCGGTCGGCGGGATCGGGAATGCGCATGAGGAGCCCGCTGTCGACCATCTGCGAGATCCAGCGCAGCGCCGTGGTCGCCGGCACACCTGCCGCAATGCACAGCGAGGTCACGCAAACCTGCGCGCGCTCCGACCGGGCAGCGGCAAGGTCGAGCAGAATGTCCCACGCCGGATCCGCAAAGAGTTCGGCATCGAAGAAACGCGCCCGCAGCTGACGCGCGCGGATCAGCTTGCGGATGACATCGCCGCGCGGCAGCTGCGGAGCATCGGCTGCGTCCACCATGACATAATGGTCACCGCTCGCTTTCCAGTCCTGTACGGGAGAGGCCAGCCGGAACGCACCGCCGCCCTCACCCTGTCCGGGAGAGAGCCCTTCCAGCCTTGCAGCCAGCTTGCTGACCTGCTCGGTCAGGCGCAGGACCATCAGCCGGTCCTCTTCCGCCAGCTCGCGAAGACGCAGGTTCGGGACATCCGCCAGCACCCTCCCGATGGCGATAACGCGCTCGGCCCGGCCGGGATCAACGAGGATCTGCGCGCCCGACATGGCAAAGCAGCCGAACACCGCGTCGAGCGCTTCCATCGTGGTGGAGACGACCAGCTGCGCCCCCGATTTCCCGCAGCGCATATCGAGCCGCGACAAAAGCGCTAGGCAGGCCGGATCGACCTCTCCGCAATCGACCAGCACGAGGTCGCCCAGCGCCCCGCTCGCCCCGCTGGCAAATTCGTCGAACCCGCAGCATTCGAGCACGCGAAATCCCGCCGCCTCGGCATCGCAGCGCATCTCGTCACGCACCCCATCACGGTCGGCGAGCACGGTCACGCTCATCTGGCATCCGGCCCCGTCATGGACGGGCTCATACGAAAAATCGGCCTGCATCCCTGCGATCTCCCCTGCGAATCAGATGGAACTAAGTGAGAACAAAAGGGGTCCTTGTCAAGATTGGAGCGACGAGGACACAGGCAATTGACGCGAGGCCGGGGCAAGAAGGCCCAATTGGCTTTCTTCACTCGCTAAGGTTGACCAAGCGCCTCGCTTTGCGCGCGAAAAGCGATTAGGGGCGCTTCCATGCATTTTCTCGACCAGGCCAAAATCTATCTCAAGTCCGGTGCGGGCGGCCCCGGCGCCGTCAGCTTCCGGCGCGAAAAGTATATCGAATACGGCGGCCCCGACGGCGGCAACGGCGGCAAGGGCGGCGATATCGTCTTCCGCGCCGTGCAGGGCCTCAACACGCTCATCGACTTCCGCTACGCGCAGCATTTCAAGGCCAAGCGCGGCATGCACGGACAGGGCAAGGACAAGACCGGTGCGGGCGCGCCCGACCTGGTGATCGATGTGCCGGTGGGCACGCAGGTCCTCTCGGAAGACAAGGAAGAGGTGCTCGCCGATTTCACCGAGGTCGGCCAGGAGATCGTCTTTCTCGAAGGCGGCATGGGTGGCCGCGGCAACGCCAGTTATAAAAGCTCCACCAACCGCGCCCCGCGCCAGCACCAGCCGGGCATTCCGGGCGAGGAAATGTGGGTCTGGTTGCGGCTGAAGCTGCTGGCCGATGTCGGCCTCCTCGGCCTGCCCAACGCGGGCAAGAGCACCTTCATCAACCAAGTGACCAACGCCAAGGCAAAGGTCGGCGACTACGCCTTCACCACCCTCGTCCCCAAGCTGGGCGTGGTGCGACACAAGGGCCGTGAATTCGTGCTGGCCGACATCCCCGGCCTGATCGCGGGCGCAGCGGAAGGCGCCGGGATCGGCGACCGCTTCCTCGGCCATATCGAGCGTTGCCGCGTGCTGATCCACCTGATCGACATCGCCGGGCAGGACCCGGCAGAGGCCTACCAGACGGTGAACGCCGAACTGGAAGCCTATGGCGCAGGCCTGTCGGATAAACCGCAGTTGGTCGCGCTCAACAAGCTCGACCTTGCCGACACGGAACTGGGCCAAGCCTTCGCCGAGGAATTGCTGGCCGCAGGCGCCGACAAGGTCTTCACCATTTCGGGCGCGACCGGCGAAGGCATTGAGGAATTGCTCGACGCGACGCTATCCTATCTGCCCGATCGCACCTCCACCGAAACGCAGGCCGAAGAGGTCGAGGACGAGGGCGACGAGCCCGACTGGTCGCCCATCTGACGCCCCATGACGGTGACGACGCTTTCCGGACTGCGTGACGCCAAGCGGCTGGTAATCAAGGTCGGCTCGGCCCTGCTCATCAGCGAAGGCAAGGCGCGCGGCGAATGGCTGGCCTCGCTGGCGCAGGAAATCGCGCGGATCGGGGCATCGGGCTCGCAGGTTATCGTGGTCTCGTCGGGCGCCATTGCCTTGGGAGCGGCCAAGCTGGGCCTTCCGAAGGGCGGTCGCGGGAGCCTTGCCGACGCGCAGGCCGCGGCGTCCGTGGGACAGGTCGAACTGGCGCGGTTGTGGTCCGAAATGCTGGGACAGCACGGCCTGATCGCGGCGCAGATGCTCGTCACGCTGGACGATCTTGAAGACCGAAGGCGCTATCTCAACGCCTCCGCCACGCTCGAACGGCTGATCGAGGCTGGCGCAATCCCCGTGGTCAATGAGAACGACAGCGTCGCGACCGAGGAAATTCGCTTCGGCGACAACGACCGGCTCGCCGCGCGGGTGGCGCAGGCGGCGCAGGCCGAAGCGGTGCTGCTGCTGTCCGATGTCGACGGTCTCTACGACCGCGATCCGAGAGAGGACGGCGCAAAACTGGTCGAGACGGTGGAAGGCGTGACGCCCGAAGTGATCGCCATGGCGACGGGCGAAAGCACCTCCGGCCTCGGCTCGGGCGGAATGCTCGCCAAGCTGCAGGCCGCCCGCATCGCCGAACGTGCGGGCATCGCGCTCGCCATCATAAACGGAACCCACCCCTCACCCATCGCCCGCGCGCTGGACGCCGGGCGCGGGACGCTGTTCCGGCCGCAGGGCGACGAAAGCGCGCGCAAGGCGTGGCTCTCCGGCCGCCTCGCGCCCGCGGGCGTGCTGACCGTTGACGAAGGCTGCACCGCGGCGCTGGCCAACGGCGCGAGCCTCCTTGCCGCCGGACTGACCGAGGTCGAGGGCGATTTTCGCCGCGGCGACCTCGTCGCCATCCACGGCGCGAAAGGCGAACGGCTGGGACAAGGCCTCGTAGAATACACAGCCGAGGAATGCCGCGCGATCCTCGGCCTGCGAGAAGACCAGCAGTCGGACAAATTGGGCTATGCCCCGCGCGCCGCCGTCGTGCACCGCGATCATATGGTGCGCGCGTGATAGTCGCACTGACCGGAGCGACCGGCTTCGTAGGCCAAGCGGTGCTCGATGCGGCCGAGCGGCAGGGTATCGAGGTTCGCGCCCTGACCCGCCGCAGCCAAGAGCAGCGCGAAGGGGTGACCTGGGTCGAGGGGAGCCTGTCGGACAGCGCCTCTCTCGAGCGCCTGTGCCAAGGCGCCGACAGCGTCATCCATGTCGCAGGCCTTACCAACACGCCCGATCCGCGCCAGTTCGACGTTGCCAATGTCGAGGGGACGACGCGGCTCATGGATGCAGCGCGCGCGGCAGGTGTCCAGCGCTTCGTCTTCATCTCTTCGCTCTCGGCGCGCGAGCCCTCGCTCTCGCTCTACGGCGCGTCCAAGGCGAAGGCGGAGGGTTTTGTCGAGACAAGCGGGTTCGACTTCACGATTGTCCGTCCGCCTGCCGTCTACGGCCCGCGCGACAAGGATATGTTCGAACTGTTCCGCTCGGCAAAATACGGCGTCGTGCCCGTCCCGCCGCGCGGCCACACCTCGATCATCCATGTCGACGATCTTGCAGAATGCCTGCTCGCGCTTGCCCCGGCGGGTGTTGCCCCGGGCGCGACGCTCGAACCCGATGACGGCAAGGCGGGTGGCTACGAGCATGGCGAACTGGCGCGGCTGATCGGCAGTGCGGTGGGCCGCAAGGTTTTCGCTCCGCACCTGCCCAAACCCATCCTCAAGCTTGCCGCCCGCGGCGACCGATTGCTGCGCGGAGATGAGGCGAAGCTCACTCCCGACCGGGTCGGCTACATGGCCCATCCCGACTGGGTCTGCCGCCCCGAACGCGCCGCGCCACCAGAGGTTTGGACACCGCGCATCTTCGGCCCGCAAGGCCTCGCCATGACCGCCCGCTGGTACGAGCGCGAGGGCTGGCTCTAAGCACGATTGCGGGGGGCGAGTGCGCGCGATAAAAGCGCTGCATGACTGCCATGACACCGCCTCCCGTGACCGGCGATTACGCCCCATGGTTCCACGCCAAGGCCCTAGACGGGGCGGACCGCTACGCCTTCCATTCGGTCGGCGGGCGCCATGTGCTGATGCTGTTCTACGGCACGGCGAGCCAGCCGGCGGCGAAAGAGGCGCTCGACCTGATGAAGGCCAACCGCGCTTTATTCGACGACGAGAACGCGATCTTCTTCGGCGTCACGGTCGACCCGTCCGATGTTGCGCAAAAGCGGATCGCGCAGGAATTGCCGGGCATTCGCCACTTCCTCGATTACGACCGCGCCGTGAGCCGGACCTATGGCGCGGCGCTGGATGACCAGCGCTACGAGCCGTTCTGGGTCCTGCTCGACCGCGAATTGCGCATCGTCGGCCGCTATCCGGTGACGGAAGGCGAGGCTGCGCTTGCCGAATTGAAGCGCCGCCTGCCGGAGGTCGAGGACAGCTGGGCGCCGGTACTGACTGTCCCCGGCGTGTTCGACGAAGCCCTGTGCAAGCACCTTATCTCGCTTTACGAAAACGATGGCGGCACGCCCTCGGGCTTCATGCGCGATGTGAACGGCAAGACCACACATATCCTCGATGATGGCTTCAAGCAGCGCCGCGATACCACCATTACCGACCCCAAGCTGATTCAGGCGCTGTCGCAGCGGATCGCTCGGCGGGTCGCCCCGGCCATCGAGCGCGCCTTCGCCTTCAAGGCGACCCGCATCGAGCGGCACATCGTCGCCTGCTACGAAGCGGGCAAGGGCCATTTCCGCCCGCACCGCGACAACACGACCTTCGGCACGGCGCATCGCCGCTTCGCCGTCACGGTCAATCTCAACGCGCATGAATACGAGGGCGGCGACCTGCGCTTTCCCGAGTTCGGCCAGCGCACCTACCGCGCGCCGACCGGCGGCGCGGTGGTCTTCTCCTGCTCGCTGCTGCACGAGGCGACACCGGTGACGAAGGGCAAGCGCTATGCCTTCCTGCCGTTCCTCTATGACGAGGAAGCGCGCGCCATCAGGGACGCCAATCTCGACAAGCTCGCCGCGCAGGAGCCGGTGGCGGCAAAATAGGCCGCGCGGTCAGTCCGCGCGCTGGCCGCCTTCGCGCGCGATCGCTTCGAACCAGCGGTCGAGCTGGTCGCTGGAGCGGATGTGGATGTCGCGCTGCGGGAAGGGGATTTCGATCCCGTTGTCCTTGAACAGCCACCACAGCTTTTTCAGCACCGCGCTGCGCACATTGCCGACGCCATCCTCCGGGTCCTTGATCCAGCAATGGATGACGAAGTTGACAGAATTGTCGCCATATTCGCTCATCCACACGGTCGGCGGCGGGGCCTTCAGGATGCGATCGCAGCTCTTGGCCGCTTCCAGCATCAGCTTTTCGGCGAGGTCCATGTCCGCCTCGTAGCTGACCCCGACCGGCACCTGCATCCGCACGTTCTTGGAGGAATAGGACCAGTTCTCGACCTGGTTGATCATCAGGTTTTCGTTCGGGATGAGATATTCGCGCTGGTCCCGCGTCGTCACCGAAACCGCGCGCACGCCGATCTTGCGGATCTGGCCGAAGCTTTCGTTGCCCGCCATGTCGGTCACCGCGATCACGTCGCCCGGCTTGATCGACTTGTCCATCAGCAGGATGATCCCGGCAATGAGGTTACCGAAGGTCTTCTGCAGGCCGAAACCGATGGCAAGGCCGAAGGCGCCGGAGAACACCGCCAGCGCGGTGAGGTCGATGCCGAGCAGGTCGATCCCGACGAAGAAGGCCGCCGCCCAGACGGCAATGGTCAGGATCTTTTCGGCCAGCAATTGCTGGGTTTCGTCGAGCTTGTTGAAACGCCGCACAATCCGGCGCGCAAGGCGGCTTACGAACCACGCCATGAACAAGACGCCGAAGACGATCACGGCCACGATCAGCACGTCGAACAGTGAAATGCGCATGTCGCCCATGCTCAGCGCGACCGCGTCGAGACCCTCGACCATCGAACCGACGGTCTCGTTCTGGCCGCTCACGGCTTCCTTGATGCCTTCCGCCGCGGCGACGCTGGTTTCTTCCGGCGCGTCTTCGGCCAGAGTCCAGGCCTGTTCGACCGGCGTCGGCTCGGCGCTGGGTGCTGTCTCGGGTGTGGTTTCGCCTTGCACGTCTATCCCTGGTCCATCGCCGCGAAGGCCTGTTCGAGATCGGCGATCAGGTCGGCCGGATCTTCCAGGCCGATGGATAGGCGAATACCGTAGCGATCCTCAACCCCCCAGCCGTCTTTCGGCCACGGCATTCTCGCTCGGACGGGCTCGACATCGAACGGCAGGGCAAGGCTTTCGAAGCCGCCCCAGCTGTAGCCGATGCCGAACAGCTTGAGCGCGTCGATCAGGCGGCAGCGCGCGGCATCGTCGCGATCCTTCAGGACAAAGCTGAAGAGTCCGCAGCCCCCGGTGAAATCGCGCTGCCACAGATCGTGGCCGATCGAACCAGGCAGCATGGGGCAAAGCACATGGGCGACCTCGCTTCGCGCTTCGAGCCACTGCGCCAAGGCCAGCGCGCTCGCCGTCTCGCGTTCGAGCCGCAGCCCCATGGTGCGCAAACCGCGAAGGGCAAGCGCGGCATCGTCGGGCGAGACGACATGGCCGAGCTGCTGCGCGGTCTGGCGCAGGCGGCGATACCAGCGCTCGCCCGCACTCGCCGCGCCCATCATCAGATCCGAATGGCCGCCGACGTGCTTGGTGAGCGCGGTGATCGCGATGTCGCACCCATGTTCGAGCGCCGGGAAGCCGAACGAGGTCGCCCAGGTGTTGTCGACAAGGCTCACTACGCCCTTTTCCCGCGCAATGTGTGCCAGCGCCGGGATGTCGCAGATTTCCATGGTGAGGCTGCCGGGGTTTTCCAGCATCACCGCCTTCGTGCGCTCGCAGAAAGCCTGTTCATAGGCTGCGTGGTCAAGCGGATCGAAGAAACGATGCTCGACGCCGAAGCGTTTCAGGATTCCCATCGCGGCACCGCGCGTCGGATCGTAGGCGTTGTCGGTGACGAGCAGCACGTCGCCAGCCTTGAGCACTGCCAAGAGCGCCCCAACCAGCGCCGCCACGCCGCTGGGATAGAGCACTGTGCCTGAGGCCCCCGGCTCCATCTCGGTCAGCGCCTCGCAGAGCGCCCATTGCGTCGGCGCGCCGCGGCGACCGTAGAAGAAGCGGCCGTCCGCATTGTCCTTCACGCCCTCACGCAGGGCCGCGCAATCGGGATAGAGATGCGTGCTCGCGCGCCAGACCGGCGGGTTCACCACGTGCTCGGCGAAGTCGCCAGATCGCCCGCCGGTGACCAGCCGCGTGACGGGCGAATGGCTCTTGTGTCCCCCCTTCGCCATGCTCAGCGTGCCTTTCCCGCTTCCTTGGGCGTCTCCGGATCGGCGCCCCATTCCAGCCAGCTGCCGTCATAAAGCGCCGCGTCGTTCCGACCGATCAGCGCCAGGCCGAAGAGCAGGACGGAAGCCGTCATGCCGCTGTTGCAGCTCGTCACGATAGGCCGGTCGAGGTCGAGCCCGGCATCTACGAATTCGGTCCGGATCGCGTCGGGCGAGCGATAGGTTCCGTCCTCGCGAAGGAGCCGCTTGTAATGCAGGTTTCGTGCGCCCGGGATGTGCCCCTCCGACTGGCTGCCCGGTCGGCCTTCAAAGCGCTCCGTATCGCGCGCATCGACCACCTGCCACTCTTTCTCGGACATATTGCCGACCATCTCGTCTTTGCTTCGCACGTCGCGGACGATCTCAGGCTCGGGCCGCGGGCGGGCGGCGTGGCCTACGATGCGGTCGGACAAAGCGCGCCCCTCCATGCGCCATTTCGCAATCCCGCCATCGAGGATCGCGACTTTGCGCTCGCCGTAGCGGGTGAGGATGGACCAGGCGCGTGCGGCGGAGGCAATGTCGCTGTCATCGTATAGAACGATGCGGCTCCCGGGTGCGATACCCAGCGCGCTCATGCGCTCGGCGAACTGCGCCGGCGTCGGCACGGCCTTGGGCACCGGGGAATCGGTATCGATGAAGCTGGCGAGATCGAGGAACCGCGCGCCGGGAATATGCCCCGCCTCGAACTCGGCCCGCGCGTTGCGGGGCGTGTCGGGCAAATGCATAGTCGCATCGACGATCACCAGATCGTCGGCGTCCAGCCGTGCGGCGAGCCATTCGGTCGAAACGAGCTTGTCCATCACCCGCTTGCTAGCGGCGCGATGCGGGGCTGTCGATTCAGTCGATCGCCCGCGCGGCAATCGGCTCGTAGCTGCGGGGGCCGTCGTCCATCGGGAAAGGCGTCACGCGGCCACCGCCGGGGATGCCCTGGCCGATGACATAGGTCTGCACCAGCGGCTCCTCGCTCGCGCCATCAAGACGCACGCGAAGGAGAGGCACGAGCAGCGCGGTCCTGCCCTGCCGGATCATCCGGGCTTGGGCGAGCGGGATGGTGATCTGGCCCTCGTGACGCACGCTCTGGCCGGGCGCGATACGCTCGAACGTGTGGCGCACCTCCAGCGGCTGGGTGGCGGTGGCCACCTGTTCCTCCACCGGAACGCCGCCATGCGCGGTGACGATATCGGCGCCCAGCGCGACTTGCGACAGCGCGTGTGTCGAACGGTTGATGAGCGAAATGCGGTAATGCAGCGTCGCGTTCATGACCGAGCGGGTGAGCTTGATGGCCTCGGCGCGGATTTGCACTTCATTGGGTGCGGCAAACCCACTGGTGCTGCCGACGATCGGGCGCTCGATCTCAGGCGGAGCCGCCGTGCTACGACGGCGCGTAGCGAAATAGCCGATGCCAAGCAGGGCCAGCAGTCCGCCCCCCAGCGCAGGCCAAAGCCACTCGGGAGTGGTAGCAGGCGCGCTTTCCTCTTCCCCGGCTGCGGGGAGGCTCGGAACAGGGACAGGCGCGTTTGTTGGCGTTTCGGACGCAAGCGGAGCCGGTACGATCGGAGCCGTCTCGCCCGGATCGAGGGGCAAGCGCTCCTCGGCTGTCGGCAAGGCGCTCGGCTGCGGGCGAGGGGTCAGGCGCGGCTGCGGAGTCGTCGTTCGGATTGCCGGTGCAGGGGTCGGCGAAGGAACCGGGGTCGGCGTCGGACTCGGCTGGGCCTGCACCGTCGCAGAGGGACGCGGAGCGGGCGTCGGCGTCGCCGTCGGCGTCGCGATCACACGCGGCGCGTTGGGCAGCGCACCGCTTTCCGTATCGACCGGTCCTTGAGCGCGCGATGTGGGCGTCGGCGTGGGGTTAGGCGGCAGCTGGAAGTCGTTGGCGCTCTGCGCGGAAAGCGCGGCGGGCGCAGCGAGGACGAGTGCGACGAGGGGGAGATGGAAACGGGTTTTCATGGGCAAAGGGGGCCTGATCGGATCGGCGCGCTGAATAGGCACTGAAGCGCCGACTTCCAAGCCCCGGCTTGCGCACGCGCGGCATTCGCGGCAGATGCGCGGCATGAGCGACACAGCCAAACCCAAGTTCCTGGGCGAGAACAGCCCCCTGCCCACCTCGCCGGACGAGGCCGAACTCGATTACGTGCCAAATCCGCGCAAGGGCCAGCTTTACATGGTGCGCTTCGCCGCGCCCGAGTTCACCTCGCTCTGCCCGGTGACCGGTCAGCCCGATTTCGCGCATCTCGTGCTCGATTACGCGCCCGGCGAGACCATCGTCGAATCGAAGAGCCTCAAGCTCTTTCTCGGCTCCTTCCGCAACCATTGCGGGTTCCACGAGGACGTGACCGTCGGCATCGGCCAGCGCCTGTTCGAGGAAATGGCACCCAAATGGCTGCGCATCGGCGGCTATTGGTACCCGCGCGGCGGCATCCCGATCGACGTGTTCTGGCAGAGCGGACCGATGCCTGAAGGCCTCTGGGTTCCCGACCAGGGCGTTTCGTCCTACCGTGGACGCGGTTGAGGAGAGGAAACACGATGATCGCGAAACTGCCCAAATACGCCCTGTGGCTGGCCCTCGCGCTGCTACTCTGGTTCGCGGTTGCTGTTTTCGGGCCCAAGTTCGGCATGGTCGACTGGAAGTTTGCACTCGGCACGATGGTGCGCAGCGCCGGGCCGATCCTGATTGCGATCACCGCTCTGGTGGCGCTCGTCGCGCTGGTGCTCGCCTTATGGAAAGGGCCGCGCGGCCAGTGGTGGAAAGCCGCGCTGGCGCTGGCCATCCCCGCGACGCTGATGGCCGGGCTGCTTTCCGTCGCCAACACCGCCTCCAGCGTGCCGCCGATCCACGATGTGGCGACCGACACGGCCAATCCGCCCAGCTTCTCCGCCGCCACCATGGCCGCGCGCCAGGAGATCGGAGCCAATCCGGTGAACGATTACGCAACGCCTCTGGGCGAGCTCGACGCGTGGAAGGACGGTATGTCCGACAGCCCGCTGGCGAGCCAGAGCCACGCGCAGATCATCGCGGAATCCTATCCGGAGCTTCAGCCGATCCCCTTCACCATGGACCGCTCGGACGCCATGGCGCAAGTTTCCGCAGCGATGAGCGACATCGGCCTTGCCGACATCCGCAGCGACGTGCAGGCCGGAACGGTCGAGGGCACGGCGGAGACCTTCGCCTTCGGCTTCAAGGACGATGTCGTCGCGCGCGTAGGTGACGGGATAATCGACCTGCGTTCGGTCAGCCGCGTGGGCCTCTCCGACCTCGGCTACAACGCGGCACGTCTGCGCGAGCTGAGCGAGGCGATCGAGGCGCGGCTGGGGGAATAAACCGCCTGGTGGAGCCGAGCGGGATCGAACCGCTGACCTCGTCATTGCGAACGACGCGCTCTCCCAACTGAGCTACGGCCCCGTTCCAGGCTGGAGACGGGATTTAGCGTCTGTCAGCCTTCAGGAAAAGCCGAAATCAGCTGCGGATTTTCCAGCCCGAGGCGAGAATGCGGTAGACCACGAAGGCGAAAACCAAGTTGAAGACGCCCAGCCCGATGGCGCTTTGCACCAGCGCCGCATTGGTGTCCCCGATGTCGCTTTGCCCGAGGAAGCCGAAGCGGAAACCGCTGATCACGTAGAAGAACGGGTTCAGCCGGCTGATGGCCTGGAAAGCGGGCGCGAGGTTGTCGATTACATAGAACGTGCCCGACAGTAGGCTGAGCGGCGCGATAACGAAATTGGACACGGCCGCGTTGTGATCGAACTTCTCCGCCCAGATAGAGGCGAGCAGGCCCATCAGCGCGAGCATGATGGCGCCCATCAGGCCGAACCATGCCACCGCCCATGGGTGCGCCAGCGAGAGGTCGACGCCGGGATAGAACAGCATGGCAAGCGCCACCGCGCCTCCGACGGCGATCGCGCGGGTCACCGCAGCGGCCACGATGCCGGTCATCAACTCGCCGGTCGAGAGCGGCGGCATCAGCAGGTCGATGATCGTGCCCTGGATCTTGCCCGACAGCAGCGAGAAGCTGGAATTGGCAAAGGCGTTCTGCATCATGCCCATCACGATCAGCCCCGGCGCGACGAAGGTGGCGAAGTTCACGCCCAGCACTTCGCGCCCTTCGCGGCCCAGCGCGACGGTGAAGATGACGAGAAACAGCAGCGTCGTGACCGCCGGAGCCCAGATCGTCTGCGTCTGGACCTTGAGAAACCGGCGAACCTCCTTAATATAGAGGCTCCATAGTCCCACGCGGTTCAGCCCGGTGATCACCGGTTCTCCGCGTTTCGGGAAACTGCCCCTCCCCTTACCCGTATTATCGGTGAAAGAGGCATCATCGCTGCCCGAATGCGTGGCGGGGACGGGTTGGACTTGATCGGCCATGGGCTCGCGCCTAGGGCCAAGCACTTCCGCTGGCAAGCGTGGCCGGTGGAGACACGAAGGATATTGATTGCGCATGAGCTGGACCGACGAACGGATCGCGACGCTGAAGAAAATGTGGGAAGGCGGCTCCACCGCCAGCCAGATCGCCGACGAGCTGGGCGGCGTCAGCCGCAACGCGGTGATCGGCAAGGCCCACCGCCTTGGCCTCAAGTCGCGCCCCTCGCCGGTGAAGGCGGCGGAAAAGAAGAAAGCCGCGCCCAAGCCCAAGCCTGCTCCCAAGCCGGTCGCAAAGAAGGCCGCGCCGCGCCCTGCGCCTACGCCGGCTCCCGCTCCGGCCAAGCCCGCTGCCAAGCCGGCGCCCTCGGCCGATGCCGCGATCCCCTCGCAGCCGCTGCCGGACAAGCGCCCCGACCTGCCCAAGATCGTCTCGGTCGGTCCGGGCGGCTTCCTGCGCCAGGGCCCGGGCGACCAGCAGCCACCGATCCCGCCCGCCCCGCCGCGCCGCCTCGTGCCGGCCAAGCCGAGCCCCGAGATCGCCGACAAGACCAGCCTGCTCGACCTGTCGGACAAGGTCTGCCGCTGGCCGATGGGCCATCCGGGTGAACCCGACTTCCATTTCTGCGGCGAGGCCGTGAACCCCGGCTTCCCCTATTGCGTCGAGCATTGCGGACGCGCCTACCAGGCCCAGCTGCCCCGCGGTGCGCGCCGTCCCCCTCCCCCCCTGCCTTTCGGCGGACCGCGCGTGCGCTGACCGCTCAATAAGTTTTTCAAAGACCCCGCCCTTCCAAACGGAGTGGCGGGGTTTTTGTGTTCGGTGCAAGAGGCGTTAAGGCCTCCCCTGGCCGACTGTTAAGTCCTGCAACCATTGGAATATTCGGGCTTCTCCCCAAATCTTTCCACGATACTTACCACGCTCCTTCACCAATATCTCAAGCCTTGAGACTAGGACGGGGCAGAATGGCCGGATCCTCGCATGGGGCGAGGAAGGCAAGCAGGGGCAGGAAATGGACTGGGCGAGCGCCGCCATGGGCGCATTCTTTGCCAGCGCGATCATCTTTGGCGGCACCGCGCTTGCGCTGCTGCCGATGATTCGGCGCGCCTTCCTGATCTGGATCGTCGCCCGCGTGACTGCCGTCGCCGTCATGGTGTGGGGCCTCACACCGGGAATGCCCACTCCCGAATTCTTGTCCCCGCAGGAACGGTTGCTAATCGGCGTGCTGGCGACCGATCTGGGGCTCGCCTTCACCGGATTGATGCTCGCCTCCTTTATCGAGGCGCGGGTTCGCGCGCGGAAAGAGCGCAAGCTGCTGCGCCGCATGCTGCCCTTCAGCCTGCTCCCGATCGCGCTCCTTCCCTCGGTCGTCTTTGCCGAGAGGCTCGACTGGCTGCACGATCTCCTCGTACTCGGCCTCCTGGCCATGCTGATTACCGGCCTGGTCGGTGCCATTCGGAAGGGCAGCCGCGCGGCGGTATTCCAGGCCTTCGCCTGGACCCCTGCCCTGGGAGTCGCCATCGCCGCGCTGCTCCATGAGCTGCTCGTGGGCGGCATGATGCCTTTCTATCTGGAAGCCATGAGCGCGGCCCTGATGGTCGAGTTCATTTTCACCGCGACCGGCGTGACCGACGGCTTCATGACAATCAAATCGGAACGCGACCGCGCGATTGCCGATATGCGCGAGGCAAAACTCGCAACTGCCCTCGACCCGCTGACGAATATCGCCAACCGCCGGGGACTGGAGCAACGTTTCGAAAGCGACGGGCCGCGCCGGCCCAAGGGCATCGCGCTGATCGATTGCGATCACTTCAAGCGGATCAACGACCAGTTCGGCCATGATGTCGGCGACAAGGTCCTGATCGCCATCGCGCAGGGGCTGGATGCCGGAAATCTCTTTGTCGCAAGGCTTGGCGGAGAAGAATTCGTCCTGCTGCTTTATGGGGAGTCGTGGCAGGAAGATGCCGAGGCCGCGCGGCGCCGCATTACGCAGGCCGTCCATGCGAATATTCCCGAAATACCCTATCCGATTACCGCCAGCGCCGGCCTTTCCGCTGTGCAATCGGGCGACACGCTGAGCACCGCCATGAAGCGCGCGGATCGGGCGCTTTACGCCGCCAAGGAAGGGGGCCGTAATCGCAGCCTGATGCTGACCGAGTTCCGGCCTGCAACCTCAGTCGGCCCGGTCGCCACTACCGGCTAGCGCTTACGCGCGAACCAGATCGTGTGGCGCGGTCCCTTGTTGTTCGGGCGCGCGCGCACGGTGCGCTCCTCCACGTCGAAGCCCGCGTCCTTCAGCCTCATGCGGAAGCGATGGTCGGGCGCGGCCGACCATACGGCCAGCACTCCGCCGGGGTTCAACGCGTCGCGCGCCTTGCCGAGGCCGGTCTTCGAATAGAGCCGCTCGTTGCCGTCGCGCACGATCCCGTCGGGGCCGTTGTCGACATCGAGCAGGATCGCGTCCCATTTTGCGCAGGTGCCATCGTTGGCGTCATCGATCAGCGCGGCGACATTGCACAGGACGACATCGCCACGAGGATCGTCGAGCGTGTCGCCTGTGAGGTGCGCCAGCGGCCCTTCCGCCCATTCGAGGATTTCCGGAACGATCTCGGCCACCACGATATCGGCCTTCGCCCCGCCCTTCTCCAGCGCCTTGCGATAGGTGAACCCCATGCCGTAGCCGCCGATGAGGACGCGAGGGGCCGAGGTGCGCAGTTCGGCCAGCGTCAGTTCGGCCAGCTGTTCCTCGCTGAACTGCATGCGCGTGCCCATCAACTCGTTTCGCCCCAGCATGATGATGAAATCGCGCCCGTGGCTGACAAGCGTCAGCGTGTCGCCTCCGGGGATCTCGGCAGTGGCAAGGGTTTCGCGCGGGAGCATGGCAGGCCTTCTCGGTAGGCGTTGAAAGGGGCGCACCCCTTAGCGCGCCACGCTCCCGCGCGCCATGGTTAGCTCGAGGGTCAGTTCGTGACTTCGAGCACCATATTGGTGGGCGTTTCGGCGGCGCGTTTCACATTGGCAAAGCCCGCTTCGTTGAGAACTTCGGTGAGCCGCTTCTGGCCCGCCTGCGCGCCAAGCCCAAGGCCGACCTCCTGCGCCAGGCTGGCCGGCGTGCACATGAGCGTGGAGCCAGCGTAAAAGATCTGGCCGAGCGGGTGCATGTTCTCCGCCATGGTGTCGCCCGCCATCGGCTCGACAAGCATCAGAGTACCATCCTCTTTCAGCGTTTCGCGGATATGCCGCGCCGCGCCGACGGGATCGCCCATGTCGTGCAAGGCGTCGAAGATGCAGGCGAAATCGTAGCCCTCGCCGGAGTAATCCTGCGCGCGGGCGACGTCGAACTTCACATTGTCGACGCCGGCCTCTCGCGCCTGCTGGCGCGCGGCCTCGATCGAGGGTTCGTGGAAGTCGATGCCGTAGACCGTGCTGTTGGGGAAAGCCTTGGCGAGGAGGATGCTTGAGGAGCCATGCCCGCAGCCGATGTCGACGATGCTCGCCCCGTCCCTGAGCTTGGCCTCGACGCCTGAGAGCGCCGGGATCCATTCCTCGACAAGATTGGCTTCGTAACCGGGACGGAAGAAGCGATCGATGCCGTTGAAGCAGCATGGCAGGTGCTGGTCCCAGCCGCGCCCTTCGCCGGTCTGGAAGGTTTCGACCGCCTTTTCGTGCGCCGCATATTGCGCCACCAGCAGTTCGATAAAGCCCTGCATGCAGGCGGGCTGCCCCTCGCGGCCCATGATGAGCGCCTGCTCGGGCGTGATCTCGAAACTGTCGTCCTCGGCGTGGTAGGTGATGTAGCCCGCCGCGCAGACCGAGCCGAGCCACTGGTGAAGGTATTTGGGATTGAGGCCGGTCAGCTCTGCCGCTTTCTCCAGCGAGACGCGCCCCTGCCCGTCGAGCTTGTCGAAGACCCCGGCCTTGTCGCCCATATAGGCCATGAACAGGCTCATCGCACCTGCCACGTCACCAATCACCTTGCCGGCGAGTTCCTCTACCTTGTTCATGTCGATCTGCTGGACCATTTCGCTCTCCCTCGTGCTGGACAAGCGACACCGAGCGATCCGTTCTCATTCTTCCGCGACTCGGCTCTTGGATGGCGGTCTGCGGTTGGAGCGACGGTCTAGCACATTTGCACCCCGCGCACGAAAAAGGGGCCGCAGGCGAACCCGCGGCCCCTCTTCATGTCTTGGCTTTGAAAGACTTAGTCCTTCAGGAAGTCCGGCACGTGGGCTTCACCGCCCCCGTCGTTGTTGCCGCCACGGTCGCCGCCGCGGTCACGACCGCCGCCACGCGGGCCACGACCACCGCCGCGACGATCGCCGCCACGGCCACCGCCGCCACGCGGGCCACGGTCACCGCGCGGTTCGCGCGGCGGACGGGTGTCTTCCAGCTCTTCGCCGGTTTCCTGGTCGACCACGCGCATCGACAGGCGGACCTTGCCGCGCTGGTCGATCTCGAGGACCTTGACCTTCACTTCCTGGCCTTCCGACACGACGTCGGTCGGCTTTTCGACGCGCTCGTTCTTCATTTCGCTGACGTGGACGAGACCGTCCTTGCCGCCCATGAAGTTCACGAATGCCCCGAAGTCGACGATGTTGACGACCTTGCCGGTGTAGATCTTGCCGACTTCCGCCTCTTCGACGATGCCTTCGATCCACTTGCGTGCTGCTTCGATCTCGTCGGCATTGCTCGACGAAATCTTGATCACGCCTTCGTCGTCGATGTCGACCTTTGCACCGGTTTCGGCGACGATCTCGCGGATCACCTTGCCGCCCGTACCGATGACGTCGCGGATCTTCGATTTGTCGATCTGCATGGTCTCGATACGCGGAGCGTGCTTGGAAACGCCGCTACGTGCCGAACCAAGCGCCTTGGCCATCTCGCCGAGGATGTGCTGGCGACCGGCTTTCGCCTGCTCCAGCGCCTTGGCCATGATTTCCTGCGTGATGCCGGCAACCTTGATGTCCATCTGCATGGTGGTGATACCAGCTTCCGAACCGGCAACCTTGAAGTCCATGTCGCCGAGGTGATCTTCGTCACCCAGAATGTCCGACAGGACAGCAAATTCGTCGCCTTCGAGGATCAGGCCCATGGCGATGCCGGAAACCGGACGTTCGATCGGAACGCCAGCATCCATCATCGAAAGACAGCCGCCGCAAACGGTCGCCATCGAGCTCGAGCCGTTGGACTCGGTGATGTCCGACAGGACGCGGATGGTGTAGGGGAAGTCTTCATGGTCGGGCAGCACGGGGTGCAGAGCGCGCCATGCGAGCTTGCCGTGACCCGTTTCGCGGCGACCGGTGAAACCGAAGCGGCCGACCTCACCGACCGAATAGGGCGGGAAGTTATAGTGCAGCATGAAGTGGTTGTAGGAGAGACCCTCCAGACCATCGATCATCTGCTCGGCATCCTTGGTGCCCAGCGTGGTGGTGCAGATCGCCTGCGTTTCACCGCGGGTAAACAGCGCCGAACCATGCGTACGCGGGAGCAGGCCGACCATGGCTTCGATCGGGCGAACCTGGTCGAGCTTGCGGCCGTCGATGCGGGTGCCGTCCTTGATGATGGCGCCGCGAACGATTTCCGCTTCGAGCTTCTTCACCGCCTTGTTGGCGACGAGCTGCGTCTGCGCTTCTTCGTCCGCGAAGGCTTCCTTTCCCTTGGCGCGTGCCGCGTTGAGCGCGTCCGAGCGGGCCGACTTGTCGGTCAGCTTGTAGGCAGCGGCGATATCGTCGCCGATGATGCCGCGAAGCTTTTCCTTGATCGCCGAGGTGTCGTCCGAGGTATCCATTTCCCACGGATCCTTGGCAGCCTGTTCAGCCAGATCGATGATCGCACCGATGACCTTGCGGCTTTCGTCATGCGCGAACATGACGGCGCCGAGCATTTCCTCTTCGGTCAGCTCCTTGGCTTCGGATTCGACCATCATCACCGCATCCTGCGTGGCGGCGACGACGAGGTCGAGGCGACCTTCTTCGTCGAGCGCGTTGGCAAGGCTCGGGTTCAGTTCGTATTCGCCATTGCGGAAGCCGACGCGTGCGGCGCCGATCGGGCCCATGAAGGGCACGCCCGAGATAGTCAGCGCGGCCGAAGCGGCAATCATCGCGACGATATCGGGTTCGGTCTCACCGTCGAACGAGAGAACCTGGCAGATGACGTTGATTTCGTTGTAGAAGCCTTCGGGGAAGAGCGGACGCACGGGGCGGTCGATCAGGCGCGAAGTCAGCGTTTCCTTCTCCGTGGCGCGACCTTCGCGCTTGAAGAAGCCACCCGGGATACGGCCCGCGGCGGAGAATTTTTCCTGGTAGTGAACGGTCAGCGGGAAGAAGTCCTGGCCTTCCTTGACGTTCTTGGCGGCGGTCACGGCGCAGAGCA
Organism: Qipengyuania aurantiaca; assembly: GCF_019711375.1. Taxonomy (NCBI): domain Bacteria; kingdom Pseudomonadati; phylum Pseudomonadota; class Alphaproteobacteria; order Sphingomonadales; family Erythrobacteraceae; genus Qipengyuania; species Qipengyuania aurantiaca. The sequence goes on along the minus strand of NZ_CP081295.1, from coordinate 1,876,048 downwards.
CCACGGTTTCGCCATAGGTGGCCAGCACGGCGCCGTCAGCCTGACGGGCGATCTGACCGGTTTCGAGGGTGAGGGTCTTTCCGCCCCACTCGATCGATACGGTTTTCTTGTCGAACATGTATTTTCCTTATGAACCCGCGGAGGCCACATTGCCGCGCGGGGCCTACTGTGCCGGGTATTCCGTCCCGGTCCGGTTCGGGGACTACATCTGCCCCGTGGGTCCGCTCCGGGGCCGAATTACCACGGAGCCGGATAGCAAGAGGGGCGGCCCTTCCGAGCCGCCCCTCCCGAAACTCTTACTTGCGAAGACCCAGCTTCTGGATCAGCGCGTTGTAACGCTCGACGTCCTTCTTCTTCAGGTAAGCGAGAAGGTTGCGGCGCTTGTTGACCATCATGAGGAGACCACGACGCGAGTGGTTGTCCTTGTGGTTGGCCTTGAAGTGATCGGTGAGGTTGCGAATACGCTCGGTCAGGATCGCGACCTGGACTTCCGGCGAACCGGTGTCGCCCTTGCCCTGTGCGTGATCCTTCATGATTTCAGCTTTACGCTCGGTGGTAACCGACATTCATTCTACTCCGCGACATCCGGTAGGTTAAAACCCCGCACGACCTTGGCCGAGCCAGCTTCGAGTTCCATCAAGGCCACCGGGGTATTTCCCAGCTTCGCAAGGTGGAGCCCGTCGCTATGGGGCAGGTCCGACAACACCCGGCCCTGGCGGACCGCCTGCGCGCTGTCGGGTTCGAGGGTAAGGACCGGGATGTCGTCCAGTCCCGCCTCTAGCGGCAGGAGAAGGTTTTCGATTGGCGCGCCCATAGCGATTTCCTCTGCCGAGTCCAGCGGAATCGCCTGTTCATCGGTGAAAGGGCCAGCCTTGATGCGCCTCAAATAGGTGACGTGACCGCAGCTTCCAAGCGCGTGTGCGATGTCCCGTGCAAGCGAACGGATGTATGTGCCCTTTGAGACATGCGCACGGAGGGTGACCTCTCCCTCGGTAGCCCCGACGAAATCCAGCGCATGGATGGTCACACCGCGCAGCTTCATCTCCACGTCCTGCCCAGCGCGGGCGAGGTCATAGGCGCGCTTGCCATCGATCTTGATCGCCGAAAAGGCGGGCGGGGCCTGCTCGATTGCGCCGGTGAACTGCGGAAGCACCGCTTCGATCTCCTCCCGCGCCGGGATGCGATCGGAGGTTTCGACCACCTCGCCCTCGGTGTCGAGCGTGTCGGTCTGCTGGCCGAAGATGATCGTGAAATCGTAGATCTTGCTGGCATCGAGCATCCGCCCCGCCAGCTTGGTAGCCTCGCCAAGCGCAATAGGGAGCACGCCTTCCGCCAGCGGATCGAGCGTTCCGCCATGCCCGACCTTGGTTTTCTTGTAACCACCTTGCCGCAGCACGCGCTTCACCAGCCCGACCGCCTGCGTCGAACCGAGCCCGCGCGGCTTGTCGAGCACGAGCCAGCCGTGCGGGGCGGGTCTGGTCCGCTCGGTCAACCGATGACCCGGACTATGCTGTCGGCGACCGAGTAGAACAGGCCGGTCATCCACTCGACCGGCGGGAGGATCGTGTTCTCGATCCAGCGCGCATCGGGGAAAGCCCAGGTGGCTGCGATCAGCACCACGAGCAGCAGCATCCCCATGGCCTGCAATTTCTGCCAGTGATGCGCCCAGCGCCTCGGCATGAGGCCGCCGACGATGTGCGATCCGTCGAAGGGCGGGATCGGCAGCATGTTGAAGAGCGCGAGGAAGACGTTGATGAGGATGAAGGCGCCGAACGCCGTCATCAGCCATTCCGGAACACCCACGCCCCAATTGCTGGCAAATCCTGCTATCACGCCGAAGACCACGGCTCCCACCAATGCGAGCAGGATGTTCGTTCCGGGACCGGCCGCCGCGACGGCCATCATGCCATAGCGCGGGTTGTCGAGCCGTCGCGCGTTCACCGGCACCGGCTTGGCCCAGCCGAAAATCGGCCCACCCATCAGCGCCAGCGCGCCGGGCACGAGCAGCGTTCCGACCGGATCGACGTGTTTGATCGGGTTGAGAGTCAGGCGCCCCATGTCACGCGCCGTCGTATCGCCCAGCGCCAGCGCCACCCAGCCATGCGCGACCTCGTGGAAGACGATGGCGATGATGAGGCACGGGATAAGGATCGCCGCGAGAGTGAGCGTTTCAGTCATGCCGCGTCATGTAGGAAAGCCGGAGCGCATGCGCACCCCCTAACCCTCCAGAGCCTCGCTGAAATGCTTGCGGCACATGGCGACGTAGCGATCGTTGCCGCCGATTTCGGTTTGCGCGCCTTCGCTCACCGCCTTGCCATGGGCGTCGACGCGCAGGTTCATCGTCGCCTTGCGGCCGCAGTCGCAGACCGCCTTCATCTCCACCAGCGCATCGGCAATGCCCAGCAGCGCCGCCGAGCCGGGGAAGAGTTCGCCCTGGAAGTCGGTGCGCAGGCCATAACACAGCACCGGGATGCCCGCCTCATCCGCCAGCCGGGCCAGCTGCCAGACCTGCTCGCGGGTGAGGAACTGCGCCTCGTCCACCAGCACGCAGGCGAGCGGCGTATCCTTGTGTTCGTCCAGCACGCGGGCCTCGATATCGGTATCGGCCTCGTAACGGTGCGCGTCGCTCGCGAGCCCGATGCGGCTGGAGATCGCGCCGAAGCCGGGCCGGTCGTCGAGCGCGGCAGTCCACAGCGAGACCTTCATGCCCCGCTCGCCATAGTTGAACGCGGTCTGGAGCAACGTGGAACTCTTGCCCGCATTCATGCTGGCATAATAGAAATAAAGCTTGGCCATGCCGCAAGGCCTAGCCTGAGCGCGCAGGGCTGTTAAGCAGGGTGACAGACAGGATTGGGGATGACGCCCCGCACAAGGAATATCCGGGACGGACGATGGCAGACGCAAGCGCGACAGGCGGCACACAGACAGGCATTCTCGGCTGGGTTGAGCGGACGGGCAACAAGCTGCCCGATCCGGTCTTTATCTTCTTCTACCTGATCATCGCGCTCGTCGTGGTTTCCGTCATCGCCGCGCTGAGCGGCGTTTCCGCGCTGCACCCGACTGCCATCGACGAAAGCACTGGCGGCGCGCTGGTGATCGAAGCAGTCAGCCTGCTGTCGCCCGAGAACATCCAGCGGTTGTGGGTCGAAATGCCCGCCACCTTCACGCACTTCCACCCGCTCGGATACGTGCTGGTGGTGATGCTGGGCGCGGGCGTGGCTGAGCGTTCGGGCTTCTTTGCCGCCGGTATGTCGAAGGCGGTGAAGGCCGCGCCCAAGGCGCTGCTCACCCCCGTGGTGGCGCTGGTCGCCATGCTGGGCAACCACGCAGCAGACGCAGGCTATGTCGTGCTGATCCCGCTGGCGGGCATCCTGTTCGCCGCCGCCGGTCGCCATCCGCTGGCGGGGATCGCCGCGGCCTTTGCCGGTGTGTCCGGCGGTTTCTCGGCCAATATCTCGCCCGGCCAGCTCGACGCGCTGCTCTTCGGCATTACCGAGGAAGCGGTCGGCGCCAGCGCGCTCGATCCGGCATGGACGGCCAATATCGCGGGCAATTGGTACTTCATCAGCGCGATGACTTTCCTGTTCCTGCCGATCATCTGGTACGTCACCGACAAGGTGATCGAGCCGCGCCTCGGCCCGTGGACAGGCGGCGCGACCGCCGGTGTCGACGCGTCCGACACCAGCCCCGACCCGGCCGAGCATGACGATGCCGCCGCTTCCAAGGGCCTGCGCGCCGCCGGTCTTGCCGCGCTGGGCGTGGTCGCCCTGTGGCTGCTCATGGTCTTCGCACCCGGCACCCCGCTGATCGACGAGGCCGCTTGTGTCGCCGAAGACGGCGCGGCGATCGCCGACTGCTCGATCCACACCGAGCTTGCGCCGCTGTACCGCAGCCTGGTGGCGGGCTTCTTCCTGCTCTTCCTCCTGACCGGCTGGGCCTATGGCCGCGCGGCCGGCACGATCAAGGATCACCGCGACCTCGTGAACATGATGGCCGAGAGCATGAAGGATATGGGCTATTACCTCGTCCTCGCCTTCGCTGCGGCGCATTTCGTGGCGATGTTCGGCTGGTCGAACCTCGGCCTAATCACGGCCGTGCATGGCGCCGCCGGGATCGAGAGCACCGGCCTGCCGCTGCCGCTGGTGCTCGGCCTGATGGTGCTGTTCGCGGCGCTGCTGAACCTCTTCGTCGGCTCAGCATCGGCCAAGTGGGCGCTGCTCGCGCCGATCCTCGTGCCGATGCTCATGCTGCTCGGCATCAGCCCTGAAGGTGCGACCGCCGCCTACCGCGTGGGCGACAGTGCGACCAATATCATCACCCCGCTGATGGTCTATTTCCCGCTGATCCTCGTCTTCGCCCAGCGCTGGCAGAAGGATTTCGGGCTCGGCAGCCTGACCGCGATGATGCTGCCCTATTCGGTCTGGCTGCTGATTTCCGGCACGGTGCTGATCGTGGTATGGTTCTACCTCGGCTTCCCGCTCGGACCCGATGCGCCGGTCGGCTACGCGCTTCCCGGCACTTCGAGGTAGATTGAAGGGAGCTGGATCGAGCAGGGGCAGAGGAGAGACTTACGATGCCCCGGATTGCCCTGCTCCCTATCACCCTTTTGCTGCTGGCCGCAGCACCGGGACCGATTCGCTATGTGGTCGATACGGAGGCAACGTCGGTCTCGGCCAAGGTCGCCTTCCTCGGCCTCGCCAGCAAGACGGCTCAGTTTCCCAAGGTCACGGGCGGCGCGACGCTTTCGCCAGCCGATCCGCAATCCATGCGCCTCAACGTGACGCTCGACGCACGCGCCCTGCAGGCGCCCGACAGGGTGACGCTGCGCCGGCTCAGAGGCGAGAAGTTCTTCTGGGTCGAGAAATACCCAACGGTGCGTTTCCGGGGAACCGGCCTCGAGCTCACCGACGCGCGGCGCGGTCATGTCGACGGCCAGCTGACGGCGCGCGGGGTCACGCGGCCGGTCCGTCTCAACATCACCTTCGACACGCCGCCGCGCGACGCGGAAGCCGGCGGGCCGTTGCGGCTGACCGGCACGACGACAATCGACCGGCGCGAGTTCGGGATGACGGCCTATTCGCTGATCGTCGGGAAAAAGGTCGATATCGAGATCAGGGCGCGGATGACGCCGGGCTGATCACTCTTCCTCGTCGAGATCGCGGGCCACGCGCGGATCGTCGAGCAGGCGCTCGATCCGATCGGCCTCGTCGAAGCTCTCGTCGGGCTTGAAGGAGAGCTTGGGCGCGAATTTGAGGCCGAGCCGCTGGGCGACTTCCTTCTGGAAAAAGGCGGTATTGGTCCGCAGCGCTTTCAACACTTCGGCCTCGTCCTTGCCCAGCAGCGGCTTCACATAGGCCTTGGCGTTGCGCAGGTCGGGCGTCATGCGCACCTCGGTAACCGCGATGTTGTGCGCGCGCAGCACGTCGTCATGCGCCTCGCCGCGCGCGAGAAGTTCGGACAGGATATGGCGAACCCGCTCGCCTACCTTGAGGACCCGGACCGATTGCTGTTCGGGGGTCGAATGCTGGTGCTTTGCCATCAGGCGAATGTTTCCATCTTTCCAAGAATGCGTTTGAGCGAGGTCATGTTCCGCGCCGTGCCCCCGGCAGCCGAGACGCTTTTCGATGAAGCGCCCGGTGAGGTCGGAGACGCCGACGCCGTGCACATAGTCGAGATAGAGCGCGCGGTCACCCAGCGCGAGCCTTTCGCCGCCGCGGCCCCGATGCGCTTCAAGCAGGGCATCGAATCCGCCCTCGACCGGCGCGTGCGGGAGGAAGATCGTGTGCACCATCTTGTCCGATCCCTCGCCATGGAAGGGATTGTCCTCGATGGCCGAGCGGACCTCGTCGAGCGTTCGCACGACAACGAAACCGGCGATGCCGAAGTCCTCCTCGATCAGCGCCGCGATCCGTTTGCAAAGAGCGTCCTCGGCATCTTCGCTGGCGAGGATGACATTCCCGCTTGCCGCCACCGTTTCTACGCGGCCAAAGCCACGCTCCTCCATCCGCGCGCGCAAATCCGCCATCTTGATGCGATTGCCGCCGACGTTGATGCTCCCCAAGAGAGCCAGACGCGTCGTCATCCCTCGCCGCCCGGACGCGGTGTCGGGATGGCCGTGCTGGTCGAACGGGCAAGGAGGTTACCCTCGCTGTCGAACAATTCGCCTTCGAGGAAAATGACGCGGCGGCCGCGGCGGATGACGCGGCCCTTGCCTAACAGCGGCCCGGCCATGACGGGGCGCAGCAGTGTCATCGAGATTTCGAGGTTGAGCGGCGCTTCAACATGGTCGGTGGCCCAGACATGCGCCCAACCCATGACCTCGTCGAGGAAGCCCGCCACCAGCCCGCCCTGCACGCTACCGCGCGGGGTGATGAAGCTGTCGGGGGCACGAAAACGGAGCGTGATTTCCTCACGCTCCGCATCGAAACTTTCGAAAGCGACACCCATCAGATCCGCATGCGCGGCGCCGAGGGCGTGCCTCGTGGGATCGTCGCTCACAGCGTGCGTTCGCGCTCCTCGACCTCGAAGACTTCAAGCTGGTCGCCCGGCTTAATGTCGTTCGTGTCGGCGAGGACCACACCGCATTCGAGACCGGCGCGGACTTCGTCCACATCGTCCTTGAAGCGGCGCAGCGAGGCGATGGTCGTGGCCGAGACGATAACGTCTTCGCGCGTGAGGCGTGCGTGCAGCCCCTTGCGGATGACGCCTTCCTCGACCAGCAGGCCAGCCGCCTTGTCCTTCTTGCCTGAACGGAACACTTCCTTGACGGCAGCGCGGCCAACGACGTTCTCGATCCGCTCCGGACCCAGCTCGCCCGCCATCTCCTTCGCGATTTCCTCGGTCAGGTGGTAGATGACGTCGTAATATTTCATCTCCACACCGTCGCGCTTGACCAGTTCGCGGGCCTTGGCGTTCGGGCGGACGTTGAAGCCGATGATCGGCGCGTTCGAGGCCGAAGCCAGCGTCACGTCGCTTTCGGTGATTGCACCCACGCCTGCGTGCAGGACGCGGACCTTGATCTCGTCGTTCGAAAGGTTGTGCAGCGCCGAGGTGATCGCCTCGACCGAACCCTGCACGTCGGCCTTCACCAGCACAGGGAATTCGATCACATTCGATGCGAGGTTGTTGAACATCGTATCGAAGCTGGTCGGGGCGAGCGCGGTGCGCTTCTCGGTCGCCTTTTCCTGGCGATAGGACGCGACTTCACGGGCGCGCTGTTCGTTTTCGACCACGGTCAGGACGTCGCCTGCGCTCGGCACACCGCCAAGGCCGAGGACCTCGACCGGCATGGAAGGTCCGGCCTTCTTGATCTGCTTGCCCTGGTCGTCGACGATGGCGCGGACACGGCCGCTCTCGGTGCCGACCACGAAGGTGTTGCCACGCTCCAGCGTACCGCGCGTGACGAGCACGGTGGCCACCGGGCCGCGGCCCTTGTCGAGCTGCGCCTCGATGACGGTCGCCTCGGCCATGCGGTCGGGGTTCGCTTTCAACTCGAGCAGTTCGGCCTGCAGCGCGATCTTCTCGAGCAGTTCGTCGAGACCGGTCTTGGCCTTGGCCGAGATTTCGACGTCCTGCACATCGCCCGACATCGATTCTACGATCACTTCGTGTTCGAGAAGGCGGGTGCGGACATTATCCGGGTTGGCTTCGGGCTTGTCCATCTTGTTGATCGCCACAATCATCGGGACACCGGCGGCCTTGGTGTGATTGATGGCCTCGATCGTCTGCGGCATGATGCCGTCATCCGCCGCGACGACCAGCACCACGATATCGGTGATGTTGGCACCGCGCTGGCGCATCTGCGTGAAGGCGGCGTGACCCGGCGTGTCGAGGAAGGTGATCTTGTCGCCGCCCTTCGTCTTCACCTGGTAGCTGCCGATGTGCTGCGTGATGCCGCCGGCTTCGCCCTTCACCACATTCGCGCCGCGAAGCGCGTCGAGCAGCGAGGTCTTGCCGTGATCGACATGGCCCATGATGGTGACGACCGGCGGACGCGGCTTGAGCGTCTCTTCCGGATCGACATCTTCTTCGACCGCGATGTCGACGTCGGCCTCGGAGACCTTCTGGATATTGTGGCCGAACTGTTCGACGAGCAGTTCAGCGGTATCCTGGTCGATGGTCTGGTTGACGGTGACCATCATGTCGAGATTGAAGAGTTCCTTCACGAGGTCGGCCCCCTTCTCGCCCATACGCTTGGCGAGTTCGCCAACCGTGATGGCTTCGGGCACGATCACGTCGCGGACCTGCTTTTCGCGCGGCTTGTTCGAACCGCCACCCTGCAGGCGACGTTCCTTTTCGCGGGCGCGCTTGAGCGCGGCGAGGCTGCGGGCGCGGCGGCCTTCGTCCTCGTTGAGGGCCTTCTTGACCGAAAGCTTGCCCGAACGCCGCTTGTCGGGCTTTTCGTCCGTGCGCGTGGGCTTATCTTCCTTCTTCTTGCGTTCCGGCTTCTTGATTTCCGGGCGCTTGACGGGCGTAAACTTGCGCGCTGCAGGAGTCGCGCTCGTACCACCGGAGGTCTCTTCGGGAGCCTCGTCCTTGGCAGGCGCCGTCTCTTCCTTGGGCTTGGCGGCCTCTTCCTTGGCCTTCTTCGCGGCTTCGGCTTCGGCCTTTTTGTTTTCCGCGACGCGCTTTTTCTCGTCCTCGGCCGCCTTCTTGGCGTTTTCCTCGTCACGCTTGCGCGCTTCCTCTGCGAGACGCAGGCGCTCTTCCTCGGCCTCGCGCTGGAGACGCGCGACGCGTTCCTGCGGGGTTTCAGCCGGCGCAGCAGGCTTCTTTGGCGCAGGCGCCTTGGCCGCCGGTGCAGGTGCGGGTGCAGGGGCCGGAGCCTCTTCGGCCGCGGGCGGCGGAGGCGGCGGCGGGGTCTCGCCGGGCTTCAGGAGCTTGCGGCGGCGCTTGACCTCGACCGCCACCTTGTTGGTGCGGCCGTGGCTGAAGGTCTGCTTGACCTCGCCCGGTTGCGCGCCCTTCAGGGTCAGCGGTTTACGGGCCGGTTTCTTGTCGTCGTCGCTCATTCTAGCTCGTTTCTCTTCGTTCAATCGTTCGTATCGTCAGGGCGGCGCGAAGACGCGCGCCCGAATTCTTCGGGGATGTCGTGCCCCAGATAATGCATCAGCCGCTTCAAGGGCTTCATCACCCGAGCGGCTGCCGCATCGTTCGCAAGGCCCAGATGGACCACATTGTCGCGGCCCAATGCCACAGACAGTGCGTCGCGGTCCAGTGGCAGCGTCCAGCCGCGCATCCCGCTGCCTTCCGCATCGCGCCCGACGCGCCAGGCCTGGTCGAGCTTCTTGCGCCCGTCCTCACTCGCGTCGCTGGCATGGAACAGGGCCGAGATGCCGCCCGAACGGGCTGTCTCGGCAATGCGCTGCGTACCCAAGATAAGGGCTCCGACGCGCATTTCGAGACCCAGCCGGTCGAGAAATACGCGTTTGAGCGCATCCTCGATCTTCTGCGGGAGCTCTTCGGGTATTTCGAGGTCGCCGGTCTTGAAGGCGCGCGACAGACCCGCCTTTAGCCTGCCGTTGCCTTGCGCTTCCTCGATTGCGGCGCGTGAGGAACACACCCACGCCCCGCGTCCCGGAGCCTTTTCCTGCGCGTCGGGCAGGACGAGGCCGGAAGGCGAAGCGGCGAGGCGGACCAGCGCATCGCGCGAGTCCGTCTCTCCGGTCAGAATACAGCGTCGTTCGGGCTCGGAGGCTTTCCGTGCCTTGGGGGCTTCAGCGATGTCGGGGCTCAGGCGCTCATTGGGTGGAGTCCGCATCGGCGGCCTCCTGAGTTGCCGGTTCTTCGTCTTCGAACCAGTGCGCGCGGGCAGCCATGATGATCTCGTTGCCCTGCTCTTCGGTGAGGCCGTATTCGCCCAGCACACCGCCCTTGTCAGCCTCGCGCATCGGACGGTCGCGCCGCATCGGCGGACCGTCGGCATTGTTCCGGCGGCGCGGAGCTTCGCGCTTCTTGGCGATGAGTTCGTCGGTGGCGAGGTCGGCCACGTCGTCGAGCGTCTTGAGGCCGGCCTTGCCGAGCGTGACGAGCATCGCTTCGGTCATGTGCGGCAGTTCGGCCAGCGCATCCTCGACGCCGAGTTCCTTACGCACTTCGCGGTGCGCGGCTTCTTGGCGGTCGAGCGCTTCCTGAGCGCGGCTCTGGAGTTCTTCGGCCAGTTCCTCGTCGAAGCCTTCGATGCTGGCAAGCTCTTCCAGCTCGACGTAGGCGACTTCTTCGAGTTCGGCGAAGCCTTCGGCGACGAGCAGCTGCGAGAGCGTTTCGTCGACGTCCAGTTCCTCTTCGAACATCTTCGAGCGCTCGGCGAATTCCTTCTGGCGCTTCTCCGAGGCTTCTTCCTCGGTCATGATGTCGATCTGGTTGCCGGTCAGCTGACTGGCGAGACGCACGTTCTGGCCGCGGCGACCGATGGCGAGGCTGAGCTGATCGTCGGGGACGACCACTTCGATGCGGCCATCTTCCTCGTCGAGGACGACGCGGCTGACGGTGGCCGGCTGGAGCGCGTTCACGATGAAGGTCGCGCCATCTTCCGACCAGGGAATGATGTCGATCTTCTCGCCCTGCAGTTCCTGCACGACGGCCTGGACGCGGCTGCCCTTCATGCCGACGCAGGCGCCGACGGGGTCGATGCTGCTGTCGTGGCTGATCACGCCGATCTTGGCGCGGCTGCCCGGGTCGCGGGCGGCGGCCTTGATCTCGATGATGCCGTCGTAGATTTCGGGCACTTCCTGCGCGAACAGCTTCTTCATGAAGTCGGGGTGCGCGCGGCTGAGGAAGATCTGCGGGCCGCGGTTGTTGCGTTCCACCTTGGTGATCAGCGCGCGGACGCGTTCGCCGACACGGGCGGCTTCGCGCGGGATCTGCTGGTCGCGGCGGATGACGCCCTCGGCGCGGCCGAGGTTGACGATCACATGGCCGAATTCAACCGACTTGATAACGCCGGTGATGACTTCGCCTGCGCGATCCTGGAATTCGTTGAACTGGCGCTCGCGCTCAGCGTCGCGGACCTTCTGGAAGATCACCTGCTTGGCCGACTGCGCGTCGATGCGACCGAGATCGACCGGGGGCAGCGGGTCGACGATGAAGTCACCGATTTTCGCGTCAGCTTCGAGCTTCTGAGCGGCCTTTAGATCGACCTGCTTGAAATAGTCCTCAACCTCTTCGACGACCTCGACGACGCGCCACAGGCGAAGGTCGCCGGTCTGCGGGTCGAGCTTGGCGCGGATATCGTTTTCCGCGCCGTAACGGTTGCGAGCGGACTTCTGGATCGCCTCTTCCATCGCTTCGATCACGATGGATTTATCGATCATCTTTTCCGATGCGACCGCGTTCGCGATTGCAAGGAGTTCAGCCTTGTTGGCGGAAATGGCACTGGCCATCAGTCGTCTGCCTTTTCTTCTTCGATGTCGTCGGCACCGCTCGTATCGAGCGGCTGGGTGGCGGCAATCAGTTCGTCGGTCAAGACGAGCTTCGCTGAATGAATGAGATTGCGGGGGAAGGAAACTTCGCCCGTCTTGGTGTCCTCGATGGTGACCATGTCGCCATCAAGCCCCTTGAGCACCCCCTTGAGGTTGCGATGCCCGTGGACCTTCTCGGTCAGCGAGACCTTCGCCTCGTGGCCCGTCCAGTTCTCAAAATCCTTGGCGCGGGTCAGCGGGCGGTCGATGCCGGGGCTCGACACTTCGAGGTGATAGGCGCCGGGCACCAGCACCTCGCCCTGCTCTTCCAGCTGGTCGAGCGTGTCGGACACGCGGCGCGACAGCGCGGCGCATTGCTCGATCACAAGCTGGCCGGTGGCCGGGTCCTCCGCCATGATCTGGAGGGCCATCCCGCCGTCACCGGCTTCGGACGGCATCATCTTGACGCGCACGAGCTCGAAACCCAGCGCCTGCGCTTCGGGTTCGATGACTTCGGTGAGACGTTCAAGATCGGCCATTCGCACTCCAGTTTCGGACATATACGGCGACAACGAGGTTTCGTGCCGGCCCCTTGCGGCGCCAGCCCCTCCAGTGTCGCGACAATGTCGGGATGGATGGCGAGATAGGCGCGAGTCCGCGCAAAAGCAAGGACAAAGAAAAAGGGCCCGGCGCAGTGCCGGGCCCTTCAATACTCGAGACGCTTTAAGCTTACTGGACGACGCCGATCACATCGGGGTTGCCGTCCGGATCGCCGTTCACGCGGCCACCGTTACCGGGATTGCCCTGCAGCAGGATGCCGGCGAAGTGCGGCGTTGCCATCGAGGTGCCCGAAATGGTGTTGTAACCACTGCCAATCCAGGTCGACTTGATCGACGAGCCGGGCTCGGCGAAATCGACCGGCGGGTTGCCGTAGTTCGAGAAGCTCGACCAGTTGTCTCCGATCGCGAACGACGAGATCGTATAGACGTTGGGGCCGTTTGCGCGAGCCGGCGAGTGGTTGTTGGCATGGTCGCTTTCGTTGCCCGCTGCGAGAGCGAAACGCACGCCGCCCGAAGCAGCATTGACCACAGCCTGGTCGAGCGCAGTGCTGACACCGCCACCGAGGCTCATGTTGGCAACGTCACCCGGCTGACCGTACTGTGCGACATAGTCGATGCCAGCGATCACGCCCGAGTTCGAACCCGAGCCGCGACGGTCGAGAACGCGAACCGACACGACCGGAGCGCCCGGCGCGACGCCGATAACGCCGATGTTGTTGTCGATGGCAGCGATCGTTCCTGCGACATGGGTGCCGTGGCCGTTCTGGTCGCCCGCGTCACCGCGTACGAAGCTCGCCGAGCGCGCGACGTCGACGTTCAGATCGGGGTGGTCGAGCTGAATGCCGCTGTCGATGACCCAAGCCGTAGCGAAGTTGCCGGCGCCGCCGCCATTGACGCGTGCGATACCCCAGGGGGTTTCCTGCGGGGGCTGTGCGCCGCCGCCGCCGCCGGGCTTGCCCTTACCGGCGAGACCGTTGCCGCGAACCTGAATAGCCGTGACGACCTGATCCTGCTCGCAATAGGCGATGTTGGCGTTCTTGCGCTGCATGTTCTCAATGGCCTGAGGCGCAGCGTTCACCGCGAAGCCACGCAGAGCGACCGAATAGACGTGCTTAAGCTGAGCCTGTTCAGCCTGGACCGAACGGTTGGCTTCGGCCTGCGCATTGCCGCGCGAAACGCCCTTGTTGAAAACGCAAATGTAGCTGTTTGCGATCTTTTCGCCGGCCTGCTGAGCCTGAGCCGGTGCGGCTACCGCCAGCATCGGAAGAGCGGCGAGCGCGGCGAGTGTCTTGGCTTTCATGAGTACAGTCCCTCCAGAGATTTCCTAGATGTGTCAGCGGCACGCGACCCGCACCAAACTGATGCCAAGATTACTAACTCAGGAAAGAAGACTGTCGAGAGGGGCTTTAACGGTATTTCAGGTTAACCCAAGCTTTCCCGACAGATCGTTGCATATTTGCGACAATATGAACTCTATTTACTTTCGCACGAATAATACCGTTCGCCGTTTTGTTTATAAACGGCGTCAAAATATCAAATTTTACATGCTTCGCTCAACAAATGTTATGATTGCGCGTGAGCGACCCTTTGATTTTTATTGTTCTCCTGAAATATCGTTCGCTGACTCCGCCATGCTTGGCGGCTGGTTCTCGAAGCGCCGATGACGCACGATCCTCGGCGTGATGACGATGTATAATTCGGTTGTCGTGCTGGTGGACCGCTCGGTCGAGAACAGGTTTCCGAGCAGGGGGATGTCCCCGAGCAGCGGAATCTTGGACTTGTTAACCAGGACGTTTTCCTGAGTCAGTCCGCCGATCACGAAGGTCTCGCCATCCCGGACCGAGGCGCTCGTTTCCGCCTCGCGCTGGCTAATCGTCGGATAACCCTGACTGAACCCGGTCACGCTGCTCACCACGCCGTAAATCTTGGAGGTGATGTAGCCATCGGTGCTGACACGGGGCGCGATCTGCAGCGTGACACCGACGTTGACGTACTGAACCTGCTGCGAAACGCCGTTGACGCCCGACAGCTGGATCGAGGTCAGGATGGGCAAGGCATCGCCGGTGATGATCTTCGCCGTCGAGCCGCTCTGCGCCGCGATACGAGGGCGCGATACGATCCGCCCCTCCCCGTTCTGTATCTGGGCATAGATCGCGGCCTGCAGCTGGCCCGAGGGAAGGACGTCCTCCGGATCGACGCCGAAGGGCAGGAAGCCGCCGGTGGCCAGATTGCCAACGGCGATCTGGCCGTTCGAATTGGTAAAGTCGATCCCAAGGTTGCGAGCGCCGGTTTCCGTCAGCTCGACGAACTGCGTTTCGAGGATCACGCTATCGACCGGCACGTCGATCAACTCGATCTGGCGCTTCACCCGCTCGATCCGCTCAGGGCTTCCGGTAATCCATATCGCATTAAGGCGGCGATCGACCGCAAGGCCGTTACCCACGTTCTGGCCCAAGGGCTGGTCTTCACGCTCGGCCTGCTGAGGCGCGCCTATATAGGAAGTCGACTGGTTGGCACCGGGCGAGCCGAAACCCGGCTCGCGCCGGATGAAGACATCGTTGGGCGCAATCTCCGCGCCCTCGGCCAGGAGACCCACGATCTCCGAGACATCGGCATACTTCAGGAAGACGAGCTCGTAGGCGTCACCCGGCTGGTAGCTATCGACCGGACCCCGCTGCAATTCCTGCTGCGGCAGGACCTCTTCGCCAGCCGATCCGATCGGACGACTGCCAATCGTCTCCTCGTCGCTGACCAGTTCCACGCGGACCTGCACTGCGTTATTTCCCATCCGCTGCGCCTCGATACGCGACGGCCGCGCCGCATCGAACCGCATGACCAGGCTCGAACCTTCGGTCACGAACTGGATCGAGCGGACAAGCCCCCGGTACGTTGGACGGTTGGGAACACGGCCCGCCTTCAGAGTCGTGGCAAGAACGAGTTCGGGGCGCGTCGGGTTGGTGTCGATCGTAGCGAACCGCGGCTCTGTCGGCGAGAATCGGAGCATGAAAGTGGCCGCGCCCTCATCGTCCGTTACGAGCGTGATGTCTTCGAGAACGGAGGGCACGACTTGCGCCCGCAGGCCGGCGCCAGGCACGGCCGCCGCGCAAACGGCGAGCACCATCAAAACGATCAAGAAAATGCGATGCCCTGCGACCCGGGCGCTCACCCTCAACATCAATCAGAAATTTCCCAATCCCAAACCCGGACCTTACCGCAGTTTCCTGCTCCCGCAATAGGCTTTCCCGGCAATATTCGACGGCGTGACAAGTTTGCCGCACATGATCGCAGCGAGGCACCTGCGCGCCCTATGTGGGCGCCAACGCGACCGATCAGCTATTCCGCCTCTTCCATCAGGCCGTGCTTCTTGATCGCATGGCGCAGCTGGTCGTAACTCAGCCCCAGCGCCTTGGCGGTCTGGCGCTGGTTCCAGCGGTGCTTGCCGAGCGCATGCTCGATGATCGCCTTCTCGTGCTCGTCCACTGCGGTGCGCAGGTCGTCGATGGCGTCGAGATCCGGTCCAGCGGGCGTCGCAGCAACCACCGTTTGGGCGGCGGATACCTGCGCATTGGGCGTGGGCGGCGATGCGGGCTTCCAGGGGCTGTCGAACGGGTCGAATTGGACGTGGCCGATGGGCGTGCCCCAATTGTCCCAGCGATAGACCGCGCGCTCCACCACATTGCGCAGCTCGCGCACATTGCCCGGCCACTGGTGGTTCTCCAGTTCGTCGGCGACATGCTCGGCGAAACCCGGCCAGGCCTCCCAGCCCAGCTCCGCGCCCATTCGGCGGCCGAAGTAATCGGCGAGCACGCGAATATCGCCTTCGCGCACGCGCAGGGGCGGCAGGGTGATGACTTCGAAACTCAGCCGGTCGAGCAAGTCGGCGCGAAACTCGCCGCACGCTGCTTTCGCCGGAAGGTCCTCGTTGGTCGCCGCAACGATGCGCACGTCGACGCGGATCGGGCGTGAGGAACCGATGCGGGTAACCTCGCCATATTCCACAGCGCGCAGCAGGCGTTCTTGTGCGCCCATCGACAAAGTGCCCAGTTCGTCGAGAAATAGCGTGCCCTTGTCGGCTTCCTCGAAGCGTCCGACACGTTGTTTGGTAGCCCCTGTGAAAGCCCCGGCCTCGTGGCCGAACAATTCGGCCTCGATCAGGGTTTCGGGCAGCGCGGCGCAGTTCATGGTGACGAGCGGCTCGTCCCAGCGGGTGGAGAGGCGATGGAGGCGCTCGGCGATCAGTTCCTTGCCCGTACCGCGCTCGCCGATGACGAGAACTGGGCGCCGCATGGGGGCTGCACGGCTGGTCCGCTCGACCGCATCGAGGAAGGCGCCGGACTGGCCAATGAACTGATTTTCCCGCTCCATACCCAAGATATAGGATTTTACGCCAAGGGTTGGCAATAGCCGCCATCATGTCGTTGGTCGATAAATGTCAAATCGGTACATTTCCGCGAGAATTCGAGTTTGGCACGCTGCTTGCTGAACAGGGGACAACAAGCACACACGTCCAAGGGAGGACACCATGTACAACCGCCAGTTCTTCAGCTCCACGCTCGGCAAGGCCGCCCTCGCAAGCATCGCGATGATGACCGCCTTCGTGGCTCTGAGTTCGCAGATTGCGGTGACCACGCCGATGCCGGCGATCGCCGCGATCCAGCAAGTGGAAATCGCGTGACCGATAACAAGCACCCCCTTGGGCCGGAGCGCCTGTCTCCCGACAGTCCCCAGCGCACCCCTCGCGCTGCAGGCGCTTCGGCCCGCCCTACCCGCGTAACCTTGTCGCGGCTCGATGGTGAGGTAGAACGGCTTCGTCGTTCGCCCACCCCGACCCAGCGCCAGGGACAGGGCCGGGCCCAAGACTTTTTCTCCAGCGGAGCACCTTTGATGGGAATCTTCAGCCGTACCCGCGACATCATCGCGGCCAATTTCAACGATATGCTCGACAAGGCGGACGACCCGCAGAAGATGATCCGGATGATCATCCTCGAAATGGAGGAAACCCTCGTCGAAGTCCGCGCCAGCGCGGCGCGCACCATTGCCGACCAGAAGGAAATGCATCGCCACACGGTCAAGCTGGACAAGCTCCAGGCCGACTGGGGCGAGAAGGCGCAGCTCGCGCTGTCGAAGGACCGCGAGGACCTTGCCCGCGCAGCCCTGGTGGAAAAGAAGAAGGCCGCCGACATGGCCGACCAGCTCAAGCAGGAAATCGCCGTGCTCGACGACGCGCTGCGGGCGTATGAGAAGGACATTCACAAGCTGCAGAACCGCCTGCGCGAAGCGCGCAGCCGGCAGACCGCCATCGCGGCGCGTCTCGAAAGCGCCGAGAACCGCGTCAAGCTGCGCAGCCTGATGACCGAAGACCGGGTGGACGATGCGCTCAGCCGCTTCGACCAGCTCGAACGCCGGGTCGACTACGCCGAAGGCCGCGCCGATGCGCTGGCCATCGAAGGCAACAGCAAGCCGAGCCTCGCCGACGAGATTGCCGCGCTGGAAGGCGCCGATGCGATCGACGACGAACTGGCAGAAATGAAAAAGGCGCTCGGCATGAACGACGACGCCCAGAAAGAGGACTGATCCGTGGAAGAAGTACTAGCCATTGTCGCCATCTTCATCGCCTTGCCTTGGATCGTGCTCCACTACATCACGAAGTGGAAGACCTCGGCGACCATCACCACCGATGACGAGGCCCTGCTCGAGGAACTCTACAACCTTGCCAAGCGCCTCGACGAGCGGATGGACACGGTCGAGCGCCTGGTCTCATCCGACAACCCCGACTTCCGTCCCGCCCGCCTCGCCTACGACAGCGAGCAGGACAATCAGCAGCTGCGCGAACTCGAACAGCTGATCGCCGAGAAAAAAGGAGCAGCAAAGTGAACAGCCCCCGGACCACCCTCTATCGCGACAAGCAGAATGCGAAGCTGATGGGCGTGTGCTCGGGCATCGCGGACTATACCGGCGTCGATGCCTTCTGGGTCCGCCTCGGCTTCCTCGCACTTACTTTCATCAGCGGCGGTTCGACGATCCCGTTCTACTTCCTTGCCGGTATCCTGCTGAACAAGAAGCCGGCGCATCTTTATTCGGAACCGGACGAGCAGCGGTACTGGCAGCGCGTCCGTCAGAACCCGAAGCGCACCGCGCGCGAAATTCGCGCCAAGATGAAGGACGTGGATCGCCGCCTGGCCGATGTCGAAGCCTATTACGTCAGCAGCAACCCGCGCCTCACGGCCGAAATCGAACGCCTGCGCTGAGCGCGCCAGCCATTTGAGGGGATACGAAGACAATGTTCGATATGGCTCTACTGATACCGCTGGCGCCGTTCATCATGGTTGCCTTCATCGTGTGGTCCAAGCACCAGAAGTCTCTGGAAGAAAAGCGGATCGAAGCGACGGCAAGCCAGACGGCCGAACAGGCCGCACAATACGCCAGCCGCGTCACGCAGTTGGAGGACCGCGTTCGCGTGCTCGAGCGCATCGTCACCGACAAGGGCTATGACGTTGCCACCCAGATCGAAGCCCTTCGCGACGAGCGCCGGGTAGACGAAGCCGGGAGCGGTGTACCGCTTGATGCCCTCAACAAGGAGCGCGTGTAATGGAATTTCTGTCCGAAACAGCGATCATCGCGGGTGTCGCGATCATGACCGTCGGCTACCTCTTCGGCAACTGGATGAAGATGAAGAACGGCTATCCGCTGGAAAACAGCTGGGGCAAGCCGGTCTATCCGAAGAACGACCAGGCGGTGGAGCGGGTCAAGCTGCTCACCCAGGAAAACGCCGAACTGCGCGCCGAACTCGGCTCGCTGAAGGACCGGCTCGGCAATGTCGAGCGCATCGTTACCGATAGCGGTTATCATCTCACCAGCGAGATCGAACAGCTGCGCGGCAAGTCGGAGGCCAACTGATGGACGCCGACCTGGCCCTGATCTTCGGCTTCATCCTGATCGTGCTGAGCATCGTTTTCCCCTTCGCCTATGCGATCAACAAGCGGGAACACGAGCACAAGGAACGCAAACTGGAACTGCAGGCGCGCGCCGAAGAAGCCAAGGCCGAGCAGGCGCGTTTTTCGAACGGCGACTACTCCAAGATGGAAGAGCGCGTCCGCGTGCTGGAACGCATCGCCACCGACAGCAACCACGCGCTCGCCTCGCAGATCGAGGAACTGCGCATGCTGGACGCGGTCGAGGAGAAAGCCTCGTGAGCAGCTGGGCCGTCGTAGCCATTATCGCCATCGTGGTGTGGGGCGTGGTCCAGATGGCCAAGGCCCGCAACCGGGCCGAGCGCGGCGTGCTGACCGACAAGGAAGGCAACGAGCATTACGCGCCGCAGGCTCGCGATGCGGAAACCAAGAAGGAAATCGAGGCCCTGCGCGAACGCATCAAGGTGCTGGAGCGGATCGCCACCGACGGCAATTCGCTCGATGCGCAGGAAACCAAGAGGATTTCCGCCGAGATCGAAGCCCTGCGGGACAAGCAGGCCGACTGAGGCGGCAGGAAAACACAGGTTCAAGGAGGACATAGGGAAAATGTTCGACCCGACAATCATCATTGCAGCAGCGGCCCTCACCGGCCTGCTCATCGTGGCAGCGGCCATGCTGCGCGGCTGGCAGGGCTGGCTGGAACTCAAACGCAGCGAACTTGAAGGCCACAGCGGCCCGCGGGCAGAGGAAGGCTCCTCAATGGGCGCCGCCCGCATCGAGCTGGCGGACCTGAAAGAACGCATCAAGAAGCTCGAAAACATCGCCAGCGGGGTCGACCTGTGAGCGGCGGGAGCGACGCCGCCAAGGCCGGCATCGGTCTCGGCAGCGCGATCGCTGTGGCGATCTCCTGGTCGCAGAACCAGTCGATCCTCTGGGCGATCTTCCACGGCTTCATCAGCTGGATCTATGTCATCTACCACGCTTTCACCCGCCCCGGCGGCCTCGCCGGCTGAGCATGATGGACGCACGGCCTGCGGCTCGCTAGAGCGCGCCGCCATGCGAACCCTTTCCGACATTGCCGAAGAATACGACTTCCTCGAAGGCGACGAACGTTATCGCCTGCTGATCGAGCTGGGTCGCGAGCTCGACGAGATGCCCGATGCGCTCAAGACCAACGCCACGCTGGTCCGCGGCTGCTCGGCCAGCGTCTGGGTCTACCCCACCGGCGATGCCGCGCGCCTCCACTTCCTTGCCGACAGCAACGCCGCGATTACCAAGGGCATCGTCGCGCTGGTCATCGCTGCCGTCCAGGACAGGCCCGCGAGCGAGGTTGCCACAATGGACATCCACGAGGCGCTCCAGCCCTTCGACCTGAAGAACCAGCTTTCGAGCAATCGCACGCAGGGCGTGCCCAACATGATCGCGCTGGTGAAGGAACACGCCGCCCGGATTGCGGACGCCTGAGATGCGGCTGGCCTATCGTGTCCTGGGCTATATCGCCCTGGCGCTGGCCATCATCGGGGCGGTCCTCCCGATCATGCCGACCGTCCCCTTCCTGCTGGTGGCGGTCTATTTCTTCGCCCGCTCCAGCCCCGAACTCGAAAAGAAGATCCTCGACCATCCCCATTGGGGGCCGCAGGTAAAGGACTGGCGCGACCGCCGCGCCATCAGCCGTCCGGCCAAGACCATGGCGATCGGCGCAATGGCCGTGGGCGCGGTGGTAACCTGGTACACGCTCGGCGCGCCCTATTACTACATCTCCATCGCGATACTGTTGATCGCCGGCGCGTGGATTGCCACCCGCAACGAATAGGTGTGAGGAACGCCGACTAGCTCGGATCATTGATACGCCACACGACGGGAGGGCGAACACAAGGACACTCTACTATGGCTATTCTCATCCTGATCGCGACGATCCTGCTGCCCCCGCTCGGCGTTGCTGCCAAGCACGGGCTTGGCAAGACGACGCTGATCAATCTCGTGCTGACCCTGCTCGGCTTCATCCCGGGCCTGATCCACGGACTGTATGTGAATTACGCGCGATAGGATCGCACCAGCGATCAAAGGAAGCGCCGGGGCGTCTCTACGCTCCGGCGCTTTCGCGTACCACGGCTTCACCGGCTTCACGCTGGCGTTTCAGCTCTGCCTTCAGCTTGGCCGGGTCCTGCGCGAAAACGAAACCGAAGCTGACCCCGCCTTCCTTGCCGATGGTAGCGTGGTGGAGCTTGTGCGCCTGGACCAGCCGCTTGGCATAGCCTTTCTTCGGCACCCATTTCCAATAGCGCTGGTGGACCAGCCCGTCGTGAACAAGGGTGTAGATCAGGCCGTAGCAGGTGATGCCGAAAGCAACCCACCACAGCAGGTCCGACCACACATACCCCGCGGCAAACATGCCGAAGACGATCGTCCCGAAAGTCACCGCGTAAAGGTCGTTCTTTTCCAGCTTCTTGTCATGCGGTTCGTGATGGTCGCGGTGCCATCCCCAGCCCCAGCCGTGCATGATGTATTTGTGCGCCCACCAGGCAAACAGTTCCATCCCGGCAATCGAGAGGAAAACGGTCAGGAGGATGGCGGGTACGCTCATGCGGAAACCTGTGACGGGCGGGTGGTGCGACGGGCCTCGGGCAGCTTCCACCAAGGGACATGCGGCGCGAGGTGATGTTCGTGATGATAGCCGAAATGAAAGCAGGTTGCGAGCGACTTGAGCCAGCCGAAATCGTCGGTCCGGGCGTTGTGCCGGTCGGCAAAGCCATCGGTGGCATGGCGGTGGGGGCGAAACGTGCCGAAATAGAAAAGCTGCATCGAGGAGGCGATGGCGGGCAAACCGTAAAGCAAGACGATCTTCTCGACCGGCACGCCGAGGATGAGCCAGTAGGTCAGCACGACGGTGAATACGAAAACGATCGACTGCCAGCCGAAGTAGCGGCGCAGGAATTCGCTGTACCAGCGCCAGAAATCGGCCGGGTGGTCGACACTGAAATCGGGATCGCTCGCGCTACCCGGCTCGCGGTGATGGGCGAAATGCGCACTGCGCATCCGGTTCCAGGAAAAACCCGCATAGATGAAAAGCAGGAAGCCGCCGACGACATCGTTCGCCTTGCCCCCGCGCGGTATGAGCGAACCGTGCATCGCGTCGTGGCTGACGATGAAAAGGCCTACCGACAGCCAACATTGCAGGGCGGCGATGACGAGCGCCAATGGGAGCGTTGCCCACGTCAGGTCGAACACGAACATCGAGAATATGTGCAGCGCCAGCCAGCTTGCGAAAATGCACAGGGCCAGCGTCAGCCCGATGGCCGCCTGCCTGCGCGCAGGTGCTGCTGTTGGCGAATTTTCGGCCATTCCGTGCAATATAAGGATTGCGGTCAGCCTTGCAAAGGCGGCTTAGCCAGTGGGCGCTTCGCCCTTGCGGGTGATGCCGAAATACCGCTCGGCCACTTCGGCGCTGATGCGCGCAGGCCGGTGCGTGTCGCTGTCGAGGCAGCACCACATGCTCTTCACCTCGGCCAGCACATCCTCGCCGCGGCGAATCACCGTGTTGTAGAAGCTGCGCGCGCCCTTGATCTTTTCGAGCACGGTTTCGGCGATGACCTCGTCGTCGAGAAAAGCCGGTTTGCGATAGGTGATCTCGTGCTTCAGCGCGACCCACGCCTTGCTCGCCACTTCCTCGGCAGGCGCGAGTTTCTGCCAATGCGCCAGCACCGTATCCTGCACCCAGTTCAGGTAGCGCGCGTTGTTCACGTGCCCCATGAAATCGATATCGGCGGGCAGGACCTTGATCGGAAAGGAGAATGGCTTTGCTGACATGAGTGTAAGTAAAGCACAGAAAGATGAAGTTTGGAAGACTCTGGATTTGCCTTTTTGCGCCCGTCCCGATCCGGGAGCACAAGGCCGGTCATGGCGAGCAAACCGCGCACACTGTACGAGAAAATCTGGGACGCCCATGTCGTGGAGCGGCAGGACGATGGCACCTGCCTGATCTATATCGACCGGCACCTTGTCCATGAGGTTACAAGCCCGCAGGCCTTCGAGGCGCTGCGGCTTTCCGGGCGAGAGGTCCGCCGTCCCGACCTGACCCTCGCGGTTCCCGATCACAATTTGCCCACCACCGCGCGCCTCGCGCCCGACGGCTCCCGCCTGCCGATCGCCGACGCGCAGAGCGCTGCGCAGCTCGCCGCGCTCGAGGCCAACGCGCCTTCTTTCGGCATCGACTATATCGACGCCGTCGCGCCCGAGCAGGGGATCGTCCATGTCGTCGGCCCCGAACAGGGCTTCTCGCTTCCCGGCACGACCATCGTCTGCGGCGACAGCCACACCGCTGCGCATGGCGGTATCGGTGCGCTCGCCTTCGGGATCGGCACCAGCGAGGTCGAGCACGTGCTCGCCACGCAGACGCTGCTGTTGCGACCGAGCAAGACCATGGAAGTACGGGTCGAAGGCGAGCTTGGCCCCGGCGTGACGCCAAAGGATCTGATCCTCCATATCATCGGCGTGATCGGCACGGCCGGCGGCACGGGTCACGTGATCGAATATCGTGGGCCGGTGTTCGAGCGCATGAGCGTCGAAGGCCGCCTGACTGTTTGCAACATGAGCATCGAGGGCGGTGCGCGCGCCGGGCTGATCGCGCCCGACCAGACGGTATACGATTATCTCGAAGGCCGCCCCTACACCCCGAAAGGCGAGGCATGGGACAAGGCGGTCGACTGGTGGCGCTCGCTCGCCACCGATGAAGGAGCCACCTTCGACAAGTCCGTCGTGATCGATGCGGCGGATGTGGAGCCGACGGTCAGCTGGGGCACCAGTCCCGAGGACGTCATGCCCATTGGCGGCGAGGTACCTTCGCCCGAAAGCTTTACCGACCCGTCCAAGCAGGAAGCGGCGCGCAAGAGCCTCGACTACATGGGTCTCGCTCCCGGAACACCGCTCGAAAAAGTCGAGATCGAGAACATCTTCATCGGCTCGTGCACCAACAGCCGGATCGAGGATCTTCGCGCGGCTGCGGCGATACTCAAGGGGCGCACAAAGGCACCCAATGTGCGCTGGGCCATCGCCGTGCCGGGCTCGGGCCTCGTCAAGCGGCAGGCCGAGGAAGAGGGGCTCGACCGCATCTTTACAGACGCCGGTTTCGAATGGCGCGAGCCGGGTTGTTCGGCCTGCCTCGCGATGAACCCCGACAAGGTCCCGCCGGGCGAACGCTGCGCCTCGACCTCCAACCGCAATTTCGTCGGCCGGCAGGGTCCGGGCTCCCGCACGCACCTTGTCAGCCCCGCCATGGCGGCCGCCGCCGCCGTGACCGGACGGCTGACCGATGTGCGCAAGCTGTTGGACGTGTGACCCCTTGCCCTCGCCTCGCGCAAACACCATGAGGGGGTCATGACAAAACTCCCCAAGGGCAAGGCCGCCATCGCAGGTGCGATCGGTTCCGCCGCCATCGCCGCCGCGCTTCTCTATGCGAACAAGCGCCGTGACAAGAAGATCAAACCCGCCCAGCCCGGGCCGATCCCGTCGGGCGAGAAACCGGAGACCGATTGATGAAACAGGTGTCGACCATTTCGGGCCGCGCCATCCCGCTGGGCCTCAAGAATGTCGACACCGATGTCATCATCCCCGCGCACTGGCTGAAGACGGTCAGCCGCGAGGGGCTCGGCAAGGGCGCGTTCGAGACGATACGCGCGGCCCCCGGCAATCCCTTCGATGTGGAGGATTTCGCCGGCGCGCCGATCCTGATCGCGGGCGACAATTTCGGCTGCGGCTCCAGCCGTGAGCACGCCGCTTGGGCGATGCTCGACATGGGGCTAACCGCCGTAATCGCGCCGAGCTTTTCGGACATCTTCTCGGGCAACGCCTTCAAGAACGGCATCCTTGCGGTCGAACTGCCGCAGGAGCAGGTCGACCGGCTGCTCGAAGTCGCGAAAGACCACCCCATCACCATCGACCTCGAAAACCAGGTCGTCACCACCCCCTTCCAGGATCGCTTCGCCTTCGAAGTCGATCCTTTTCGCAAGCATTGCCTCCTGAATGGCCTCGACGAGATCGGCCTGACACTGGAGCGCGACGCGGCAATCGAAACGCATGAGAAAAAGCGCGCCGACAGCCTTCCCTGGCTGGACGCGCCGACACGAACACGGAGAGAGCACGCATGAAAGCAGTCCTGTCGAAAGAGACCGGCGGCCCCGAAACCCTCGTCGTCGAGGATATCGAGGCGCCCACCCCCGGCAAGGGCGAGGTGCTGATCGATGTCGCGGCCTGCGCCATCAACTTTCCCGACACGCTGATCATCCGTGACATGTACCAGTTCAAGCCGCCCCGCCCCTTCGCACCGGGTGGCGAAATTTCCGGCACTATCGAGGCGCTGGGCGAAGGCGTGGAAGGTTTTGCCGTCGGCGACCGGGTGATCTGCGGCGTCGGCAATGGCGGCCTGCAGGAGAAGGTCGCAGTGGCCGCGGCGCGCCTGTTCAAGGTGCCCGAAGGCATCGACCTGGTGCAGGCCTCCGCGCTGCTGATGACCTATGGCACGACCATTCACGGCCTCAAGGATCGCGGCGACATCAAGGAGGGCGAAACCGTCCTCGTGCTCGGTGCGGCGGGCGGTGTGGGCCTCTCGGCGGTCGAACTCGCCAAGGCCTATGGCTGCCGCGTGGTGGCAGCCGTCTCCACCGAAGAAAAGGGCGAGGTCGCGAAGCAGGCCGGTGCGGACGAGGTGGTGATCTACCCCCGCGCGCCCTTCGACAAGGACCAGTCCAAAGCACTGGCGCAGGCTTTCAAGGATGCCGTCGGACCGAACGGTGCCGACATCGTCTACGACATCGTGGGCGGCGACTATTCCGAACCCGCGCTGCGCTCGATCGCGTGGGAGGGTCGCTTCCTCGTAATCGGTTTCCCCGCCGGGATCGCCAAGATGCCGCTCAACCTGACCCTCCTGAAAAGCTGCGATATTCGCGGCGCGTTCTGGGGCGCTTTCACCGCGCGCGAGCCGGAAAAGAACAACGCCAATATCGCCGAGCTGTTCGACCTGTGGAAGGCGGGCAAGATCAATCCGCTGGTCTCCGAAACCTATCCCATCGAGCGCGCGCACGAAGCCATCGCGAAGCTCGAAAACCGCGGCGCGATCGGCAAGCTCGTGGTGACGATGGATTAAACCGCGCCTGCGCCCTTGCCGCGCCCCTTGGGCGTCCCTATTCGAGAGGAAACAGCTTCCAAGGGGATAGACATGACCGACTTCAAGGATCGCGAACGCGGCGAAGAAACCAAATACGCTTTCGATCAGGAAACCGAATTCAAGATCGCCGCGCGCCGCAACCGCCTGCTGGGCGAATGGGCCGCGGGCCTGATGGGCCTGACCGAGGAAGAAACCGACGCCTACAAGAAGGCGGTCGTGCAGGCCGATTTCGAGGAAGCGGGCGATGAGGACGTCATTCGCAAGCTCCTCGGCGACCTGACCGCTTCCGAGTGCGACGTCAGCGAGGCCGACATCCGCGCCAAGCTCGACGAATGCCAGATCGAGGCGCGCCGCCAGTACATGAGCGACGAGAACTGATCCCATGCCGATGCCAGCCGAAGACATCGTCGCGCTGATTGAGGCCGCGCTTCCGGGCGCGGTCGTCGAGATGCGCGATCTTGCGGGCGACAACGATCACTGGGCGGCCAAGGTCACCGCGCCGCAATTCGCCGGCAAGACCCGCGTCGCCCAGCACAAACTGGTCTACGAGGCGCTGGGTGAGCGTATGGGCGGCGAGCTCCACGCCTTGCAACTGACCACCCAAGCCCCCAACTGATCTCTCACCAGATTTAGCAATTCAAAGGCAGGGCAATCATGTCCGACGTAAATTCGCGCATCTCCGACATCGTCAAGGCAAACGACGTCGTCCTCTTCATGAAGGGCACGCCGCTCTTCCCGCAGTGCGGCTTTTCCAGCCGCGCGGTGGCCATCCTCGACCATTGCGGTGTCGCCTATGACAGCGTCGACGTGCTGCAGGACATGGAAATCCGCCAGGGCATCAAAGCCTACTCCGACTGGCCGACCATCCCCCAGCTTTACGTAAAAGGCGAATTCCTCGGCGGCAGCGACATCATGATGGAAATGTTCGAGGCGGGAGAGTTGCAGACGCTCATGGACGAGAAGAAGGTGGCCAAGGCGTCCTAGTTTTTCGCTCGCACCTGCGTGCGAGCGTCCTCGCTAGACGTGCAGCAAGCTGCACCCGCTGCGGGCGGGCGGTCGCCCTTTGACTGCCGTGACCAAGTTCGACCCTAAGAAATAGCGCCCCAACGCGAGCCGCAGGCGAGTGCAAGGCCGACCGGCCGCCCGCAGCGGAAGCGCAGCTGGCCTATGGCCACCCGACCTTTAGGTCGCATGAGCGAGGATAGCCAAGGCTGCGGACGCAGCCGCCGGCGCCTGAGGCCAACACAAAACCAAAAACCCGCCCGGTGGGACGACCGGGCGGGTTTCTTTGTATCGGGGAGGCGGACCTAGGAGACCGGGACGGTCCGCCTCTCGAAGACTTTTGGGACACGGGATACTATGCATGGCCCGTGCCAAACTCGAAAAGCATCGCAAACTCGCGCAAGGCAGTGGTTAACACCGGTTTGCGCGGCGGCCCGTGTGTAAAATTTCCCGACTCCCCCGCGTTAACTTTCACAGCTTGGCAAGCGCGCCGCTTGGCGGCACACAGGCGGCCATGAGCGCGAACCATGATAGCCCGCCCGATGGAATCCCCGCAGCAACCGTAGTTATTTTCCGCAATGCCAAGGACGGCGGACCGCCCGAAATCCTGATGACCATCCGCAGCCGCGAGATGGTGTTTGCAGGCGGCATGGCGGTTTTCCCCGGTGGCCGCGTCGATCCGGCCGACTTCGATCTCGGCGCGATGATGGGCGGCCCGCTCGATCCGGACGAAGCCGCGCACCAGATCGCCGTCGTGCGCGAGACGCTGGAGGAAACCGGCCTCGCCATCGGTCTTGCGGGCGATATCGACGCCGACAAGGCGCGCGCCGCGCGGCGCTATCTCATGCAGACGGGCGATCTGGAAAGCGTGCTCGACCATTTCGGCTGGGAGCTGGACCTTGCCCAGCTTACGCCCTTCGCGCGCTGGTTTCCCAAGAACGAAAAGCTCTCGCGGGTCTACGACACCCGCTTCTACATCGCCGATCTCGGCACCGGCGCGGTGGAGATCGAGGCCGATCTGTCGGAAAACACGCATCTCTTCTGGACCACCGCGCAAGGCGCGCTCGACGCGGCGGCGCGCGGTGAGATCAAGATCATCTTCCCCACCCGCCGCAACCTCGAACGCCTCGCCCTGTTCGAGGATTACGCCGCGGCCAAGGAACAGGCCGACCGCATCCCCGTGCGCACCATCACGCCGTTCATGGGGGAGCGCGAAGGCAAGAGCTGGCTCGAGATCGGCGAAGACCTCGGCTATCCGGTCACCGGTGAACCGCTCGACACCGTGGCTCGGGGCTAGTCAGCGCGGAGTGGCGCGGCTCACCGGATTGCCTTCCATGTCGGGCGATCCCTGCCAGGCGTACCCCGCGATCCCGATCAGCAGGGCCGCGGCGCAAATTTCCAGCGCCTGGCGCGAGCATTGCTTGCTAAAATAGAGGAAGCCGAAGGAAAGCGCGGTCAGCGCGAGGGTAATGAGCCAGCCCATCAGTTCCTCCTCAACCGGACGCGGCGCGAGACCAGCACAAGGCCGAGCAGCAGCGCCGCCAGCGGAACCAGCCACAGCCCCCAGGTTGCCGGTTTCACCACCGGTTTGAAGCTCACGAAATCGCCATAGCGGGTGATCAGCCACTCGCGCACTTGCTCTGGGCTTTCTCCCGCCGCGATCCGCTCGCGCACGATGCGGCGCATATCGCCGGCGATGTCGGCGTTGCTCCCCGAGATCGGCTGCCCCTGGCACACCACGCAGCGCAGCGAGTCCATCAGCTCGATCGCGGCGGCTTCCTGTGCGGGATCGGCTAGAGCCTCATGCGCATAGTCCTGCGCCGCCAGCGGGGCTGCTGTCAGGAGAAAGATCGAAAGGAGCACCTGCCGCATCATCCCGTCTCCCCGAGCCGGGCGAGAATGTCGGGAATGTCCTGCTCGGTCACGATACCGATGTGCTGGTAGACGATCCGCCCCTCGCGATCGATCACGAAGGTTTCCGGCACGCCCGACGAGCCGATCTCCAGCTGGCTGCGGCCTTCGTTGTCGAGCCCGATCCGGCGGTAGGGATTGCCGTTCTCCGCGAGGAAGCGCGAAATGTCGGCGGGCCGATCGTGCACCGCGATGCCGTCGATCTCGATCCCCTGCGCGCGCAGCCGCAGCAGCACCGGGATTTCCTGGATGCAGGGCGCGCACCAGCTGGCGAAGACATTGACCAGCCGCGGTTTGCCGTCGCGCAGGTTCTCGCTGCTGACAGGCTCCACGCCTTCCACGGCGACCTGCGTGCTGAATTCGGGCAGTTCCCGGCCGATGACGTTGGAATTGATGATCCGCTGGCCGGGATTTTCGAGCCCGAGGTAGAACAGCACGAACAGCCCGAGGCCGAGCACCATGGGCAACCAGAGGAGCGGTTTGCGCATCATGCCGGCGCTCCCTTCAATTCCGGAGCCGCCGGTTTACGGCTCACGATGTCGCGCCGCACGCGCCCGACAAGAGAGAGCAAGCCCCCCAGCGCGATCATGATCCCGCCCAGCCAGATAAAGGTGACGAAGGGTTTCCACCACAGTCGCATCAGGAAGCGGTTGCCGATCGAGCGATCGCCCAGCACGATATAGAGCTGGCCATTCCAATAGGTTTCGATAGCGGCCTGGTTGGTCTGCATCACCGGGTCGGAGAACTGGTGCAGCTGCGGGACCATGCGGAGCGGCTCTTCGCCCTCGCGGCGCACGATCGCTACCGCTTCAAGCGCAGCGTAATTGGGTCCCGGTGCCTCGCGCACATCCTCCAGCGTGACCTCGAAATCGTGGATGCGCTGCGTCTCGCCGATCTCCATGGCAACGAGGTTTTCCTGAGTGAAGGCGCTCTCGCTGGCCATGCCGACGATTGAAACCGCGCAGCCGAGGTGGGCGATGACCATGCCCCAGGTGAAGAGCGGCGTGCGGCGCAAATTGCGCTTCCACAAGGGCGCGACGCTCGCCACGCCGACGACCGCGGCCACAACGAGGCCGAGATAGGGCAGTATCCCGAGGTCTCCGGCGAACACCGCCAGCAGCAAGGCCGCCCCCGCCCCGGAGACCAGCGCCAGCGCGATGCGGTCGACAAGCTTCTTCGTGCTGTCGGTCCGCCAGCGCAGAAGCGGACCTGCAGCAAGGATCAGCATGAGGATCACCGCCAGCGGCCCCGCCACCGCGTTGAAGTAGGGCGCGCCGACCGAGATCTTTTCGCCATTCGCAAGCTCCAGCGCCAGCGGATAGAGCGTGCCGCACAGCACCACGACGAGGATCACGGTGAGCAGGAGATTGTTCATCACCAGCGCGGATTCGCGGCTGACGAGATCGAACCGGCTGCCTTCGCGCACGGTCCCGATCCGCAGCGCGAACAGCGCCAGTGCGCCGCAAATGTAGAACACCAGCAGGCCGAGAATGAACACCCCGCGCTCCGGATCGACGGCGAAGGAATGGACGCTGGTGAGAATGCCCGAGCGTACGAGGAAGGTGCCAACCATCGACATGGAAAAGGCGAGCACGGCCAGCATGATCGTCCACGCCCGCAAACCGTCGCGCGTGGCGAGGACGGTGACCGAATGCAGCAGCGCGGTCGTCGCCAGCCAGGGCATGAGCGAGGCGTTCTCGACCGGGTCCCAGAACCACCAGCCGCCCCAGCCCAGCGTGTAATAGGCCCAGTAACTCCCCGCCACGATCCCGATGGTGAGAAATATCCACGAGGCGAGAATCCACGGCCGCATCGCGCGGGCGAATTCCGGGCCGACATCGCGGGTAACCAGCGCGCCCACCGCGAAGGAGAACGCCGCCGACATGCCGACATAGCCCGCGTAAAGCGTGGGCGGGTGGAAGGCGAGGCCGGGGTCCTGCAACAGCGGGTTGAGGCCCGCCCCTTCGATCACGTTCTCGATCCGCTCGAAGGGGTTGGAGGAGAGCAGAAGGAACCCGTAAAAGCCGAGCGCGATGGCGGCCTGCGCGGCCAGGGTCGCGACCTTGGTGTCGGTCCGCAGCTTGCGCTCGAACGCCGCGATGGTCGCGCCGGCGATGCTGAGGATCGTCACCCACAGCAACATGGAGCCCTCGTGATTGCCCCATGTCCCGGCGAATTTGTAGATCATGGGCTTGGCCGAATGGCTGTTCGCGGCGACCAGCAACACCGACATGTCCGAACGCATGAACAGCGTCACCAGACACACGAAGCTGAACGTGACCAGCAGTGCCTGCAGCACGGAGACGGGGATGATGGCCTCGGCTAGCCCCTCTCCCGCACGGCGCAGGCCGAGCACGCCCAGCGCAAGCTGCGCGATTGTCAGCGCGGCGGCCAGCCACAGGGCGGCAAGTCCGGCCTCGGCAATCATAGAAACCCCCTCCCCAATGCGGTGCGTTTCCGTTCCGGCCCGGCGCGATCAGAAATCAAGCCGGTAGCCTGCGGTGAATATTATCCCCGTCTCGTCGAATGTCGAGACACCCATCGGTTCGCGGATACGCTGCGAGGCGAAGTTCATCCCCGCCTCCAGCTCGATCTCGCCATGGCGGAAGGGATAGATGTTGACGCGCAGGCTGGGCTGGAACTGCTCGTAGGTCGTCTGCGAAACCCGGTCCTCGCGCCGCCCGTAACGCAGTCGCGGTGTCAGGCGGACCTTGTCGGTCAGCGGCACGCGCGCGTTGAAATCGACCGTGTAGCTGTTGGAGCGCTGTGTATCGGCATAGCGGCCCGACAGGATGTAAATGTCGTTGTCCCAAAGGAAGCCTGTGCCGACGAGCTGCGCGCCGAAATAATACTCCGTGCCGGTGCTGGCGAGCGCAGGAATCTCCTGAGTCCCGTCGGTCGCCGGGATCAGCGGCGAACCGCTGGTTTCGGTCAGCGTGAAGTCGAAATTCGCCTGCAGCTTCTCGGTGATCGGCCGCGAATAGGCGGTGGTAAGCGACTTGGTCACCAGCGTGCGGTCGCGCGCGATCCGGTAGATCTCGTCCTCGGTATAGAACCGCAGCAGGTCGCGCAGGTCGGTGAAGGGCAGCGCGTCGATCACCCCGATCTGACCGATTAGCGCGTTGCTGGTCGTAAGCAGCGGCGAGCGGCGATAATCCGCCGTCATGCTGAGGTTGGAGCCGTCCTCCGCCGTATAGGCGAGCGTTGCCAGAGCGAGGTTCACTTCCTCGTGATGAATGTCGTAATCCAGCAGGCCGAACGCGTTGAAGCGATCCTTGCGCAGCCTCAGTTCGGCCCCGATCGAACGCCGGTCGACGAAGCCGCCCTGCGCCTCCTGATTGAGGAAATAGGCCGTTGCCTGCACCGTGTCGCTGCGGCTGCCGTAGTCGATGCTGGCGCCGTAGAAATGGCGTTCCTTCAAAATACGGGTCTGGCGCGAAGTGAGGACGGGAAAGCCCGCCACCGCGTTCACCCTTACCTTGTCGCTCGCCTGCCAGCCAACCCAGGTCCCGTCGAAACGGCCGAAGACGCCGCCCGAATTGCGCGTCTGGCGCCCGAAGCGCGAGGCGATGCCGGTTTCGGCGTCCGATGCGCCGACATAAAGCGCGGTGATCGCTTTCAGATCGCGCCCACCCGAACGGAAATTCCAGACGTAGGAGCCCGAAGCGCGCGCTTCGAATTGCTCGCGGTCGTTGCCCGCCATGATCGCTATGTCGGCCGAGGTCAGGAGCTGGTTGAGATTAACCTGGTCGTCCTCGTCGGGGTCCTCTTCGGGCACGGAGGCATCGACGAAACGCGTCCGGCTCTGGTCACGATAGTAGAATTGCGAGAAGCTGCCGCGCACGTCCCAGGTCCATGCGGCGGGATTGCCGCCCTCGGCCTCGCGCAGCTCGGCGGTCTGGACCGGGCCAGAGAGCGCGGCAAGCCGCTGGCGCACGCGTTCGGCGTCTTCGCCTTCCGGGTAGCGGCGCAAATATTCCTCATATTCCGCGCGCGCCTGCGCCACCTGCTGCTTGCGCTCGCGCGTCAGGCCGAGAAGCTCGATCGCGCGCGGGGTGCTCTGCGCCTCGGGCAGGCCCCGCGCGTTGGTGAGCAGCTGGATCGCGCGGTCGTTATTGCCCAGCGCAATGGCGGCTTCGGCTTCCAGGATCAGGCGATCGACCTCGGCCGATTGCTCCGGACTGGCCACGATGGCGGGGCGCGGGGTGCGCGAGACGATGAGCTCGCCCGTGTCCATGCGCGAGGCGATGCCCTCGGCGCGTTCCTGCGGCGTGATGCGCAGGGTCCAGGCCGCCGGGAAGACCTCCTCCAGCTGGGCCGAGACGGCATCGGCCTGCTCCTTGGTTTCGAAGAAACCGACGCGCAGGCGGTGCCACTCCTCCCCGTCGCGCTCGACCACGCTGTCGTAAGCGACCCGCCCGCTAATCGCGTCCTGCTGCTCAGGCGTAAGCTCGCCCAGTTCGGAGGGGCTGGAGATGGCGTTGACGATATAGAGGCCGGACGGAATGCCGGCTTGCGCCGCGCCCGCCGCCGTCTGGACCGGCGCAGCGATGGGCAGGCGGGTGGCGATGGCCTCTTCGCGTTCCTCGGGCGTGACTTCGAGCACGAAGGCGCCGGGGAAGAGGTCGGCGAAGTTTGCCGCCGCCTCTTCTGCCTCCGCGCGGGTCTCGTAAAAGCCGAGCCGGAGCCGGTGCCATTCCTCGCCCTCACGGTCGACTGCGCTGTCATAGGCGACGCGGTCGTCGATCGCCGCGCGCTGTTCTGGCGTCAGTTCGCCGAGCTCGCCGGGGGCCGAGATGGCGTTGACGACGAAGCGGCCCGGCGGGATCTCGGGCTCGGTCGCGACGACGGCGGGTTGAGAGGGCGTCGGCGTTGCGATGACGGGCGCAGGAGCGGGTGCCTCGACCAGCGCGCACTGGCGCCCCTCGCCGGGCCTAAATAGCTTGATGACGAGCGAATCCGGCCGGGGGCCGCCCTCGACCTCGAACTCCATGTCCTGCTGGAAATAGAGCGAGACGAGCGGACCGCCCGGATCGGTGCCGTCGTATTCGATGGAGCGCAGTTCGGGCAGGCTGCCGGGAGGGCGCAGCGCATCGCGCGCGGCGAGATTGGCCGATGGGTCGAGCGGGCGCACGCGGATATGCAGCTCGCGCCCCGGACGGCTGGGATAATAACTCAGGATCTGCAGGCGGATGTTGAATTCGACCGTCAGCGTGGTGCAGGTCCCCGCCCGCTCGATCCTGAGGTCAGACAGCGTCTGGTCGGTGACGGCCTGCGCCTGCGCGGTGCCCGACAGGCCCGCCGTCGCACCCGCAACCAGCGCGATCGAAGCGACACCCTTCAGCCAGACGTGCTTGTTCAAACGCATCTCCTCTTCCCGCTCACCGGGTCAGTCGTCCCAGTTCCGGGTGTCGTGGCAGGCGCCGCAATCCTGGGACGTGTTGGGATGATCGTTTGGCTTGCCCTCGGCGATCGTGCCGTTGTGACAGGCATCGCAGCGACCTGTGACATCGCCATGCGACATGTTGATCGTCGTCCAGTTGGTCGTCCGGTGGCAATTTTCGCAGACATTCGTGGTGCCCGGGTGCGTTGGGGGCTTGCCGGTGGCGGTCGTCCCGTTGTGGCAGCTGACGCAATTGCCCGTCACGCCATCGTGGCTGAAGCTGGCCGGAGTCCAGGCGTTGGTGCTGTGACACGAATCGCACTGCGCCGTGGTGGCGATATGCGAAGGCGGCTTGCCGGTCGCCAGAGTGTTGTTGTGGCAGCTGGAACAGGTGCCGAGCGCCTGCGAATGGTCCATGCGCACCGCAGCCCAGCTGCTCGTCACATGGCAGAAATCGCACTGGTTGGTGGTGTTGGGATGCGACGGCGTCTTGCCGGGCGCCGCCGTGCCGTTGTGACAGCTGGAGCAGGTGCCGTTGGCCGCCGCGTGATTGAAGTTCGCCGGAACCCAGCTGGTCACGCGGTGACAGTCTTCGCAGGTGTTCGTGGTGTTGAGATGGGCCGCATGCTTGCCCGTGGCGGTCGTGCCGTTGTGACAGGACGAACAGGACCCCGATATGTTGTCGTGGTTGAAATTGGCCGGTGTCCACGCGTTGGTAGTGTGGCAGTCGCCGCAGGAATTGCTCGAGGCGATGTGCGCCGGGTGCTTGCCGGTAGCGGTCGTGCCATTGTGGCAGCTCGAGCAGGTCCCGGTCGCCGCGCTGTGGTCGAAGCGCGCCGGCACCCAGGCATTGGTCGTGTGGCAATCGTCACAGGTGTTGGTCGAGGAAACGTGAGCCGGATGCTTGCCCGTCGCCGTCGTGCCGTTGTGACAACTGAAGCAGGACCCGGTGACCGAGCTGTGATCAAAGTTTGCAGGCGTCCAGGCGTTGGTCGAATGGCAATCGGAACAGGAATTGCTCGACGCGATATGCGCGGCATGCTTGCCCGTGGCCGTCGTGCCGTTGTGGCAACTGAAACAGGTCCCGGTGACCGAGCTGTGATCGAAATTGGCCGGAACCCACGCATTGGTAGAGTGGCAATCGGCGCAGGAATTCGTCGAGGCGACGTGCGTTGCGTGCTTGCCGGTTGCCGTAGTGCCGTTGTGGCAGCTGAAGCAGGTGCCGGTGACCGCGCTGTGATCGAACCGCGCGGGGACCCATGCATTGGTCGTATGGCAATCGTCGCAGGTGTTGGCGGATGCGACATGCGTTGCGTGCTTGCCTGTTGCCGTCGTCCCGTTGTGGCAACTGAAGCAGGATCCGGTCACGCCTGAATGGTCGAAGCGCGCAGGAGTCCAGCCGTTGGTGGTATGGCAATCGGCGCAGGCGTTGGACGAGGCAATGTGGTTCGCATGCTTGCCCGTCGCCGTCGTGCCATTGTGGCAGGAGAAACAGGAACCGGTTGCGGCGCTGTGATCGAAGCGCGCCGGGCTCCACGCGTTGGTCGTGTGGCAATCCTCGCAGGCGTTGGTCGAGCTGACATGGTTGGCGTGCTTGCCGGTTGCCGTGGTGCCGTTGTGACAGGAGGAGCAGTTGCCAGTTATCCCTTCATGCGAGAATCTTGCCGGGCTCCATGCATTGGTGGTGTGACAACTGTCGCACTGTGCGGTGGTCTGGATATGGGTCGGCCCCTTGCCCTCTGCGATCGTGCCGTTGTGACAGGTCGAGCAGGTGGCGCTGGTTGCGCGGTGATCGAACCGGACCTGCGACCAGTCATTGGTGGTGTGGCACGATTCGCACGTGTTGTTGGTCGGCGGGTGGCTGGGGGACTTGCCCATCGCCGTCGTACCGTTGTGACAGCTCGAGCAATTGTTCGTAATGCCCGCGTGGCTGAAGCTCGCAGGGACCCAGGCCGTTGTCCTGTGGCAGTCCTCGCAGACGTTGCTCGAAGGAATGTGATTGGCCGGCTTGCCGGTCGCAGTCGTCCCGTTGTGGCAACTTGAGCAATTGCCAGTGATGCCCTCGTGGTCGAAGCTCGCAGGGACCCAGGCGGTGGTCCGGTGACAATCCTCGCAGACATTGCTCGAGGGGATGTGGTTGGCAGGCTTGCCCGTCGCCGTCGTCCCATTGTGGCAACTTGAGCAATTGCCAGTGATCCCTGCGTGATCGAAGTTTGCCGGCACCCAGGCGGTGGTCCGGTGGCAGTCCTCGCAGACATTGCTCGAGGGGATGTGGTTGGCAGGCTTGCCCGTCGCCGTCGTGCCGTTGTGGCAGGACACGCAATTGCCGGTCACCGCGCTGTGATCGAAGGTCGCGTTGGTCCAGCTGGAAGTCGTGTGGCAGTTCTCGCATTCCTGCGAGCTAGGCACGTGGTTGGCCGGCTTGCCGCTCGACTGGATTCCGTTGTGGCAGGAGGCGCAACGTTCGGTGACGCCGCTGTGGTCGAAGCGACTTATCGTCCACTGGTTGGTTGCGTGGCAGCTATCGCAATTGGCCTGCGTTTGCGGGTGGTTGGCGGGCTTGCCTTCCGCCCTCACCGAATTGTGGCAGTCTGCACAGCGTGTCGGCGTTCCCTTGAATTGCCCGTCGATGTGGCACGATTCGCATTGGACGGCCGCGTGCTGGCCGGTCAGCGGGAACCCGGTGGAGAAGTGATCGAAGTTCTCGAAACGCGATTCTTGCTGGCCGAACGAAGGGGCGGCCAGAAGCATGAAGCTGGCCAAGACCATCATAATTAGTGTCGAAAGCTTGTTCAACACTGGGGTGCCCTCGGCAACTCGACGACCCGAGAAAACCGACGTGATCTTCTTTCATCAAGCGGCAGCCCCCAGCCACTCGCGCTGCAAACTGTCAGAATGGCAGCCCACGCGATAGAGTCCGACCATCGGTTCGTCGTATGCACGGGGCGCTTCATCGGCAAAAAGAATATAAATCGGACCGGGGTTCCAGTTATTTGCCGCGATCCTCGGGCAAAATGACCTTCGACCAGTCGTCCGTCACATGACAACGCTGGCAATCGGTCCCGAATTCGCCGCGGTGGACATCATCGCGGCGGTGGCAATCGGCGCAGGTCGACGAGAGTTCGGCCGGGTCCCCCGCTCTCGCATGACAGGATTCGCATACCAGCCCCTTGTGCTTGCCGGTGAGGGGGAATTGGGTTTGCGTATCGTGATCGAAACTCCACGCCTTCCAGTCGCTGGCGTTGTGGCAATTCCCGCATTGTGCGGGCGTGCCGAGACGGCCTTCGTGGTGCTCGTCGACATGACAATCGGCGCATTGCGGGCCCTTGACCGTAAATGTCTGGTCGGCGTGGCAGTCCGTGCAATCGATATCGGCATGCTTGCCCAGCAGCGGGAAACTGGTCAGCGCATGGTCGAAGCTGATGTTGGTCGTCCAGTCGTTTGAGTCGTGGCAGCGCCCGCATGAGGGGCCGAGTTCCGCCTTGTGGACGTCGTCCTCATAGTGGCAGGACGCGCATTGCGGCACCAGCTTCACCTGGTCCGAGGCCTCGATATGGCAATCCTCGCAGCGTGCCTGGGCGTGTTTGCCGAGCAGCGGGAAGCCGGTCATGGTGGCGTGGTCGAATTCCACCGCCTCCCAGTCGGTTTCGGTATGGCAACGCGCGCAGTCGGTGCCGTTGCCGCCCTTGTGGCTGTCGTCTTCCTCGTGACAGCCGAAACAGGTGGTCGGCGGAGCGGCGACCTTCGGCGGGTGGATATGGCAGCTTTCGCAGCTCGCCTGCCTGTGCGCGCCGCGCAGGGGGAAGTCGGTCAGCCGGTCGTGATCGAACTGGATGCGCGACCAGCCTTGCGGGACATGGCAATCCGCGCATTGCGTCCCGTTCGCGCCCTGGTGGCTGTCGTCCTTCTCGTGGCAGCCGTAGCAGGTCGTCGGCGGGTTCTTGATCGCATTGTTCGCCCCGTGGCACGAGGAGCAACTGGCCTGCGCATGCGCCCCGATCAGCGAGAAACCGGTCGTGTCGTGGTCGAACTTCACGTCGCGCCACGAACTGGTCGTGTGGCAGCTCGAACAATTGGTCCCACGCGTCCCGTTATGCGCGTCGTCCTGCTTGTGGCAGCCGTAGCAACTCGTCGTCAGCCCCGACCATTGCTGACCCTTGTGGCAGGACATGCAGCTCGTCCCCGAATGCGCGCCGGTGAGGCGGAAGCCGGTCTTGGAGTGGTCGAAGGGCTTGAGCGATTGCCAGCTCGAGACCTGGTGGCAATCCTGGCATCGCGGGCCGAGGCGGCCCTTGTGCGGATCGTCGCTCTTGTGGCAGCCGCGGCAGGTGGTCGGCGCGAGGCGGTAGGCCTTGCCGCCCGTGTGACACGAGGCGCAGGAGACCTTCGCATGGCCGCCACGCAGCGGGAAATCGGTCAAATCGTGGTTGAAGGTGCGGGTGTTGAGCCGCACGATGTTGGCGCGCCGTCCCTTATGCTCGGTATGGCAGGTCTTGCAGTCGCTGCGCCGCGCGTTGGAACTGCGCCCGTGATAGCCGGCACCGGCACGGATGTCGG
The DNA here is from genome assembly GCF_019711375.1 of Qipengyuania aurantiaca. Lineage (NCBI taxonomy): Bacteria > Pseudomonadati > Pseudomonadota > Alphaproteobacteria > Sphingomonadales > Erythrobacteraceae > Qipengyuania > Qipengyuania aurantiaca. The sequence goes on along the minus strand of NZ_CP081295.1, from coordinate 1,837,166 downwards.
AGGCGACATCGGTATGGCAGGCGAGGCATTTGGAGTTTTGCGCCTCCTTGCGGAAGTTGGCGTGGCAGGAATTGCAGCTGTCCTCCAGCTTTGCGTGCGGCTGCGACAGCGGGCCGGGCGTGACCAGCCGCTCGATGATCGATTGCCCCATCAGCGGCGCGGCTGCCATCAGCAGCAACAGCGTGATCAAGGCGCGCAGGCTGCGCATCAGTACTGGTGCACCGCAACGATATGGAGCGTGACAGCCGCCACCAGCAGCACGAACAGCGGCAGGTGGAGATAGTGCCACAGGCGAAGCAGGCGGCTGTAGAAGGCGAAGCTGGACGCGCGGCGAGTCGCGCGGAAGAAATCTTCCAGCCCCAGCAGCAGTTCCTCCCGATGCTTTGCGTCCGGGTCCTGCAACTGGCGGCGGATCTCGCGCCGGATGATCAGCGAGCGCAGGCGCAGGCTGACGAAGGACCGAGCCCCGGACCAGAAGGACCGGCCCGATGCCAGCGCGCGATCCTCAAGGTCGTGCAGCGTGTCGATGACGTAAGCGTCGCCGATATGCTCGTGCTCGAGGTCGTCCAGCAGTTCGTCCATGTCGCGCTTCAGGTCGCGGATGGCGATGGTGCGGGTCGAGTAGCCACGGTGGACGCGCGAATAGAGGAAGCGTCCGATCAGCCCGCTCGAGGCGACGATGATCATCGCCATCAGCGCCATTCCGCTGTTGAGCGAGCCCCAGCCGAAGCGCGAATGGTAGAGGATCGTTACAGGCCCGAGCAGTCCAAGCAGCATGTGGAAGCGGAACCAGAACCCCACCGATCCCAGCGGGCGCAGCTTGGGATTGCGTTTGCGCAAGGGGTAGATGAGCAGGATCAGCATCATCGAAGCGCCTGCGATGCCCAGCCAGTAGCCGACCCCATCCTCGGGATCGAGCCAGCTGTCGTTGCGATGGAGAAAGCCGTAGACCAGCGCGGCGAGAACAAGGGCCAGGACGATAACCGAAGCGAGGCGCTCGGGCTGGCGAGGCCTGAGTCGCAGTCGGCGAATGCGGCCGACGGGCTGGGTAGTTATCGTATCCATGGCGGTGGGCTCCGCCTCTAAACGTGGTCACACGCCCCGATCCGATCTTAGGTAACAGAAACCCGCCGCGCAAGTTTTCGGATATTTCGTGGCGAAGCGCGTCCCGATCAGTATAGTGCCGGGCAAGTGGCAAAAGCCCAATGCGGTCGCGAAGCACGTGTATTGGGAGATTTCGAGTGCTTGCTACGATCCTGACCGCGCTGGCCGGTATGGCCGTCGGTATTGTCGCCATGCGCCTCTGGCAGCAGAGCCAGTCGGCGCGCGCAACCGGTACCGGCGAAACCGTGACCGGCGATGCCCCCGCCAAGCCCGCTTTCGACCGCACGCGGCTGCTCTTGATCGGGGCCGGTGTGCTGGTGGCCGCGACCTTGGCGGTGCTGCTGCTGAGGTCACAAGACGATGGCTCGGCCACGAGCGCTGTGCCCGGAAGCGCCATGGCGCTCAACCAGAGCGGGCAGCAGCTTGAAGACGTCGACACGATGATCGACCGGCTCGCCGCGCGGCTGGAGGCGAACCCCGAGGATGGCGAGGGCTTTCGGATGCTGGGCTGGTCCTATCTCATGACCAACCGCCCGCAGCAGGCGATTGCGCCTTTCGAGCGCGCGATCGAGCTGCTCCCGCAAAGCGCCGCGGCCCGCTCGGGCTATGGCGAAGCGCTGGTCGCGGTCGCGGAGGGCGAGGTCACGGCCGACGCGCGGCAGGCTTTCGAGCAGGCGCTCGCCATCGATCCCACCGAACCGCGCGCGCGCTATTTCCGCGGGCGCTGGCTGGCGCAGCAGGGTAAGCAAAAGGAGGCGCTCGACCTGTGGATCGAACTCGCGAACGCCGCCCCGCCCGATGCGCCGTGGCAGGCCGACGTGCGCCGCGATATCGACGCGCTCGCCGCCGAGCTTGGCACCGATGTTTCGGATCGCCTCAACGCCGCCCCGCCCCCGCCCGCCATGTCGGGCCGCCCGCCCGCTCTCGATGCCGCGACGGTGAACGCGGCGAACGCCTTGCCGCCGTCCGAGCAGGAGGCGATGATCGAGCAGATGGTCGAAGGCCTCGCCACGCGCCTCAAGTCCGATCCCGACAATCCGGAAGGCTGGGCGCGGCTGATCCGTTCGCGCATGGTGCGGGGACAGGCAGACCAGGCGAAGGCCGACCTCGCCACTGCGCGCAAGGCGCTGGCCGGTAACACCCAAGGCCTCGCCCTCGTCGAAGCCGCGGCGCGCGAGGCCGGAGTGCCCTGACCGCCATGCCGACCTGGCAACTCGAGCTCATCTATCTCGCCCCCCTGGTCCTCATCTGGCTCGGCTGGAGCCTCTACAGGCGCCGGAAATCGGCCAAGGCCCGGGCGATCCTGGAAGACAATCTCCAAGCCGGGCTTGCTCACCCCCCTTCGCTCCATCCACTGATCAGTCCCGACCTGTGCCTCGGCTGCGGGGCCTGCGTCATCGCCTGCCCGGAGAAGAAAATCCTCGCGCTGATCGACGGCAAGGCGGCGCTGGTCGAACCGACCTCCTGCGTCGGCCACGGCGCGTGCCAGGCCGCCTGCCCCTTCGATGCCATCGACCTCGTCTTCGGGACCGAGGAACGCGGCGTCGACATCCCCCCGCTCACGCCGGAGTTCGAAACCAACGTGCCGGGCATCTTCATCGCCGGCGAGCTGGGCGGAATGGGGCTGGTCAAGAACGCCATCGAGCAGGGACGCCAGGCGATCGGCTTTGCGGCCCAGAAGATCGCCAGCCTGCCCGCTGCGCCAGGCCATCACGACATCGCCATCGTCGGCAGCGGACCGGCGGGCATTTCCGCAGGGCTCGGCGCGATCGAACGCAAGCTGGACTACGTGCTGCTCGACCAGTCCGACCTCGGCGGCACGGTGGCGCAATTCCCCCGTGGGAAGATGGTCATGACCTCGCCCGCGGAACTGCCGATCATCGGGACGGTGAAGTTCGGCGAGGTGCAGAAGGAAGAGCTGATTTCCTTCTGGCAGGGCGTGGTGGAAAAGACCGGCCTCCAGATACGCACCGGAGTCAACGTCGAAGCCGTGCGCAAGACCGCGACCGGCTTCCGCCTCGAGACAAGCAAGGGGGACATCGAGGCCAAAACCGTCCTTCTCGCCATCGGCCGCAGGGGGACGCCGCGCACGCTGGACGTGCCCGGCGAAAAGCTGCCCAAGGTCGTCTATCGCCTGATCGATCCCGAGCAGTACGTCGGCGCGAAGGTGCTGGTCGTCGGCGGCGGCGACAGCGCGCTGGAGGCCGCGATCCAGATTGCCGAGCAGCCCGACACCAAGGTCACGCTCTCCTACCGCTCCGACGCCTTTGCCCGTGCCCGCAAGAAGAACCGCAACCGCTTCATCGAACTCATCGAGAAAGGGGTGATCGAACAGCGGCTCAAGAGCCAGGTCGCCGAAATCCGCGAAGACGAGGTCGACCTCACCACCGAAGACGGCTTGGAGACCATTGCCAACGATTACGTGATCATTTGCGTAGGCGGGATCCTGCCCACCGGGTTCCTCAGGGAATCCGGGATCGAGGTCGAAACCAAGTACGGGACCGCATAATCAGAGAATTTCGACAGTCTTGGGCCGGGTAGCAATTGTTTCCGCTCCGGCGCTTGGTTAGGGTCTGCAAGGCGCGGGCTATGGCGCGGTAGACGGAGGGACGCAGATGGGCTGGTTTTCCAAGCAACTTATCGATGTGCTCGAGTGGGAGGAGAAGCCCGGCCAGCTGGCGTGGCGCTTCCCGGTAGAGGATAACGAAATCCAGTATGGCGCGAACCTGACCGTGCGCGACGGGCAGCAAGCGATCTTCCTCGACAACGGGAAGCTGGCCGACAGCTTCGGCCCCGGCCTGTTCGAGCTCGACACGCAGAATCTGCCGATCATCACCAGCCTCGAAAACTGGGCCAAGGGCTTCGAAAGCCCCTTCAAGTCGGACGTCACCTTCTTCTCCACCCGCGAGATCACCGGGCTCAAATGGGGCACCGCGCAGCCGATCACCGTGCGCGATCCCGAATTCGGCGCGATCCGCATCCGTGCTTTCGGTACCTATTCCTTCCGCATTGCGGAGGTCGACCAGTTCTATCGCACGACCTTCGCCAACCTGCCCGAACTGTGGATCACCGATATCGAGCCGCAGATGCGCTCGATCATTTCGACCAGCCTTGCCGCCGTGCTGGGTTCGGCGGACACCGCTTTCCTCGACCTTGCCGCCGACCAGCAGAAGCTGTCCGACCTCCTGCGGCAGGCCGCCGACAACGCGACCGACCAGTGGGGCATTAAGATCCCGACGCTGTTCGTGGAAAGCCTCTCGCTGCCCGATGCAGTGCAGGATGCGATCGACAGCGGCTCCTCCATGCGCGCGCTGGGCGACCTGGGCCAATATGCGCGCTTCAAGGCTGCCGACACGCTGGACGAGGCCGCGCAGGCTTCGGGCGGCGTGGCGGGTGCCGGCGCAGGCGTCGCCGCGGCCATGGCGCTGGGCCAGACGATGAGCGGCGGGTTGATGGGCCAGCCTGCGATTGCCCCGCCCGCCACCCCGGCGGCAGCGGCGGCGAGCGACACCGATCCGCTCGAAATGATCGAGAAGCTGCACAAGCTCCACGTGGCCGGCGCGCTCAGCGAAGAGGAATTCGCCGCCAAGAAAGCCGAATTGCTGGCACGCCTGGGCTGAGAGACACGGTCGTGGCTTCCTGTCCCCAATGCGGCGCGCCGACGCAAGGCGGCCTGCCCGGCCTGCCACTGGTCACCTGCACCAGCTGCAACGCCCTGCTGCTGGTAAAGGCCGAAGGGCTCACCCGCGTCGGCGACAGCGGCGTCATGCCCTTCGACGTCAGCCCGCTGCAGATCGGCACCAGCCTCGCGGTCGATGGCCAGCGCGGCGAGATCGTGGGCCGCGAACGCTGGGCGTGGGAGCGGGGCAGCTGGAACGAGTGGCTGCTCGATTTCGGCGGCGGCACCCATGCCTGGGTAGCCGAGGAAGCGGGCTATTACATGGTGATGAGCGAGACGTCGCCGCGCGCCGACACCATGCGCCGCCTCGCCGACCTGGGCCGGATCGGTCAGGTGGCGTTGGGCGACACGGTGCAGGTAAACAAACGCAAATACACCGTCTCCGACATCAAGGAGATCCATTGCGTGGCGAGCGAGGGACACCTGCCCAAGCCCGTGCCCGCGCACTTCAAGCGCCGCTCGCTCGACCTGCGCGACCGGTCGGGCGGCGCGGTGACATGGCAATCCGATGCCAACACCACCGGCCTCTGGGAGGGGCGCTATTACCGCCTCGCCGAGCTTGATCCCTCGAACCTGCGCCAGCTCGCGGGCTGGACCCAGCCACGAGGGGGACACGCGGCATGAGCGAGGGTGCTGTCGAAACCGCCGTAAAGCCAATCACCTGCCCCTCGTGCTGCGGCACGCTGGAATTGCAGGCCTCGGGCTTCTCCACGCTGATCGTCTGCCTCTATTGCGGCAGCGAGCTCGACCTCGTCGATCCCGAAGTGCGGCTCGTTGCCGAACACGCGCAGGCGGGCGCGGACCTGCTGCTGCCCATCGGCACGCGCGGGACCTTGCGCGGCACGGACTGGGCGGTGATCGGCTATCTGGAGCGGAACGATGGGTGGTCCGCCTGGGGCGAATACCTGCTGTTCAACCCTTATGAAGGCTATCGCTGGCTGATCCACCAGGCTTCGGGCTGGAGCCTCGGCACTCCGCTGATGATCCAGCCGGGAAATCCGCGCAGCCTGTCGCAGGAATTCGACGGGACCTATTTCTCCAAGTGCTTCAAGGAAGCGACCAACACGGTCGATTACGTGCTGGGCGAGTTTTACTGGCAGGTGAAGCGTGGCGATCAGGTCGATGCGAACGGCTACGTCTCGGGCCAGCGGATGCTGTCCTGCGAGATCAGCGACGACGAATACGAGTGGACGCTCGAAGGTTTTGTCCCCTCTTCCGAAGTCGCCGAAGCCTTCGGCATTGCCGACAGCGGCCAGTTCCCCAAGACCGGAAACCACCCACTGCCGCACCAACCCAATCCGCACTCTGGGCTGGCCAAATTCATGTTCGGCGTTGCGGCCACGGTCGCGGCCATGGCGCTCATCTTCGTTCTCATTTTCGAAGGGCCGACGCCGCGCAGTTCGGCCAGCCTGCTTGCCGGCGATGCGCCGTCGAGCCGGCAAGCGGTCATCCAGCCTTTCGTGATCGAAGGCACTTCGCGCCCCTTCACCATCCGCACGAGCGGCGAGCCGGGCGACAACAGCTGGCTCGATGTCGAATATGTGCTGACCAATCTCGACACCGACGAAAGCTACATCGCCAACCAGCCGATCCAGTATTATTACGGGCGCGACTGGAAAGAGGACGATCGCAACGGCACGATCAAGCTCTCCTCCATCCCGCCGGGCCGCTATTCGCTGGAGGCGGAAGTCATTCGCCCGGCCGATGAGCGGGGCGCGCGCGGGTTCGAGGATTACTCCGCCAAGCCGGTGGACATCACGGCCGGACCCGGCGGCATCTTCTGGTCGAACTACCTTATCCTGCTGCTGGCCCTCTTTCTTCCGCCGATCTGGGTGCTGATGAACGCGATGAGTTTCGAAGCGTCCCGGCGCGAGGATTACGATTATGGACATGACGATGACGACTGACCGGACCCGCGCCGCCGCGCGCCAGCGGGAGGACGCGCGATGAAACGCCGGCTTTTCCTCCTCTATGCCGCCGGAACGCTGGTCGCCTTTTCGGCCGCCGCGACGACCGGCTACTCGCCCTTCGGCGACGGCAAGCAGGAACGCGACGCCTACAGCCGCGGCGGGGGACCGCGACACAAGTAACGGGATACGCCGCGCGCGCACTCAGGCACGCGGCCCAAAAGGACACTCGAGGGAGCATACTATGCTGAATACCGACGTTTTTCTGGCCAGCCTGGCCTATTCGCTGATGGGGATCGTGGTCTTCGTCGCCACCTTCATCATCGTCGACCTGCTGACGCCCGGAAAGCTGTGGCAGGAAGTGATCGAGAAACAGAACCGCGCCGTTGCCAGCATGGCCGGGGCGGTTGCCATTGCCATCGCTATCATCGTCGCCGCCGCCATTCATGGCTGACACGCCGCCCGCCGAGCCGCGCCTGCCGGCTAGCGGGCGCGCGCTTGCCGACGATGCGGTCCAGCCGACCGACATCTCGCTCATCCTGCTGCTGTCCGTTTTCGTGGTCGCCACCTGCGGCCTCGTCTACGAACTGCTGGCGGGCACGATCGCTACCTACCTCCTGGGCGACAGCGTCACCCAGTTCTCGACCGTTATCGGCACCTACCTCTTCGCAATGGGCGTCGGCAGCTGGTTCTCCCGCTATGTGAAGCAGGATTACCTCAAATGGTTCGTGCGGGTCGAAATCCTGATCGCGCTGATCGGCGGCACATCGGCGGCGAGCCTGTTCCTGCTCTTCACCGTGGTGCAGGACTTCCGGCCGATCCTTTATGGGATGGTCTTGCTGGTCGGCTTCCTGGTGGGCCTCGAAATACCGCTGCTGATAAGGATATTGAAGGGTCGTTACAGCTTCGGCGATCTCGTCTCGAACGTCCTGACCTATGATTACATCGGCGCGCTGGCGGCCTCGCTAGTCTTCCCGCTGGTGATCGTGCCCTATGTCGGGCTGGTGCGTGGCGGCTTCGTGATCGGGCTGGTGAATATTTCGGTCGCCCTGCTGCTCGTTTTCCGCCTCCACCGGGACCGGATGCTGGGACCGGAGCGGATTGCCGCGGTGCTGGTCGCGGCGACATTGGTGGCGGGCGCGGTGTTCTCCGAGAAGCTCCAGTCCTTTTCCGAGAGCCGTTTCTACGACGATCCCGTCATTTTCGCGACCTCGAGCCAGTACCAGCGCATCGCCTTCACCCGCCGCAACGGCGACGTGCGTCTCTTCCTCAACGGCAACCTCCAGTTCTCCTCGCGCGACGAATACCGCTATCACGAGGCCTTGGTCTGGCCCGCCATGGCGCGGGTCGAGGACCCGAAGAAGGTGCTCATCCTCGGCGGCGGCGATGGGCTTGCCCTGCGCGAAGTCCTGCGCGCGCCCAGCGTCGAGCAGGTCACGCTGGTCGACCTCGACCCGGAGATTACTCGCCTTTTCGCCTCGGTCCCCTCGCTCACCCGCATGAACGCGAACGCTTTCGACGACCCGCGCGTGCGCACGATTAACGCCGACGCCTATGTGTGGGTGCGCGACAATCGCAAGACATTCGACGTGGTGCTGGTCGACTTCCCCGACCCCACCAACTATTCGATCGGCAAGCTCTATTCGGTCGGCTTCTACCGGTACTTGAGGCGCATCGTCGCCCCGCAAGGGATCGTCGCGGTCCAGAGCACGGCACCCTATATCGCCCCGCGGACCTTCGCCATGGTCGGCGACACGCTGGCCGCCGCCGGGTTCGAGACGCGGCCCTACCACGTCTATGTGCCCAGCTTCGGCGACTGGGGCTTCACCCTCGCCGGCGCGCCCGCGCAGGGCGATCCGGTCCAGCCTTTCCCCGAAGACCTGCGGTTCCTCAACGCGGAAGCGGAGGAGACGATCTATTCATTTCCGCCTGATATGCTGGCCTCTGCCGGCGAGGTGAACCGGCTCGACAACCAGGCGCTCGTGCGCACCTTTACCGAGGAATGGCGCCTCTATGGCGAGTAAGTATTCTCCCGTCGGCGAACACGCGCTCATCGATATCGGTGGGGCGAAGCGGCTCGACGATCCGGCATGGCTGGAAGAGGTGATGCGCGCGGCAGCCGATGCGGCGGGAGCGACGATCATCGGCTCGCACTTCCACCATTTCGGCGAGGCGCAGGGGGTGACCGGCATCCTGTTGCTCGCGGAATCGCACATCTCGGTCCACACCTGGCCCGAATGCGATTTCGCCGCTTTCGACATCTTCATGTGCGGCGCCGCATCGACGCAGGTTGCAGTGGAAGCGATTGCGAACAGCTTTGCCGGTAGTCATATCAATTTGCGCTGCGAAACGCGCGGAACGCCGCGAGGCTGACGCGGAGTGGCGACAAAGCCTGGTGGAAGTGTCGCCGATTATCGCCAGGCCTTACCGCTAGCGCCATTTGGGCTGACCCGTCCTTGTCGCGATTGGCGGCTACCGAAAGCGAGCCACTGCGCTCATCAAAGCCATGGAGCAGAACGAAACGGCGCTAGGTCAAGCGAACGCTCTTTCTCGTGAGGGCTTGGGCTTGCAGGCTGGCAGCGGACAACGTACCATTGAACTTCTAACAGGATTGGCATCTTTTTATTCGTGTCGGTCAACGACTCAGACAAGAGCGCCAACTAGCCACTGAAGGATCGCTGTAGGATGGCTTGAGTGCCTTCGGGCGGCCTTCCTTAATTATTACGATTTGCTTGCGTGCCATTCGTTCGTCTGCGGGCTTCATAGTTTCTATGAAGATGCATGGAAAAGAACTGGATGATAGAAGAACGCCCTCTTGATTTGTGAACTCTTCGCACGGTCAGAGAAGGGCTTTTCTTATCCGCATCATTCTTGCTTGCTACACAGTCTTGCTTTCCGCTTGTGCAGCGATGCCAGTTGGGGGCACGATGGAAAACGTCGAAGTTGGCAGAGTTGAGGCCGCCGAAAGCAACCGCCTTAGCCGCGCTTTTCGAAGAATATGATGCAGCGCAATTGGCAATGTCTCCGATTGGCAAAGCCTATCGCGGTATCGTTGACGAGGACTATGCGAGATGGGACGATATTAATGACGCCGCGGCGATGAAACAGCAGGCGTTAAGCGCAACCACCCTCGCGAACATGCGTGTGCAGTTCGATCGTGCATCGTTGGCGCCCGATGACAAGCTTTCCTACGACCTTTTCGAAGCGACGGTTGCTCGCAGCACTGCAGCCTATGAGTTCCGCGAAAACGATTTTCTCTTCGACCAGATGAATGGTCTGCAGAACTTCGTCCCAAGCTTTCTGATTAACATTCACCGTGTGCGCGACCGAAGCGAGGCTGAGGCCTATGTCGAACGCCTGCGCACCGCAGACACTTTTATCGATCAAGCGCTGGCCGAAAGCGCTGAGAGGGCTGCTGCTGGGGTTATGCCGCCTCGCGGGGTTTACGCCTATATGATTAACGATGCGCGAAATGTTATTACTGGCGCCCCCTTCGATGAAGGGAAAGACTCGCCCATCCTTGCCGATCTAAAGGAAAAAGTTCGCGCGCTTGATCTGCCTGAAGAGGACAAGCGGTCATTGGTTGCCCAAGGCACTGCTGCGATCATAGAGGATCTTGCTCCCGCTTATCGACGTTTGCTCGCTGAAATGGAGAGGCAGAAATCGGTCCCTTCAATTGACGACGGCATCTGGCGTCTGCCCCCGAGGGGCAGAATATTATTCCGAGCGCCTCGCAAACTATACTACAACCGACCTAACGGCTGATCAGATCCACGACTTGGGGATACGAGAAGTTGCCCGAATTCATACCGAGATGCGGGCTATAATGGCGCAGGTTGGCTTCGATGGCACTTTGCAGGAGTTTTTTACCCACCTGCGGGAAGGCGATCAGTATTACTATGGCACTCGCGAAGCCTATTTAGCTGAAGTCGATAGGGTTATGAAGGCGATCGAAGCTGAGCTGCCACGTTATTTCAATATGCTCCCTAAGGCTGATCTTCGCGCGAAGCCGGTTGAGGAGTTTCGAGAGAAGTCAGCTGGGAAGGCCTTCTATCAGTCGCCAACACCGGACGGCTCGCGCCCCGGCACGTACCACGTAAACCTTTATAACCTGCGCGACATGTCCAAGAACGAGCTGGAAGCCCTTGCTTATCACGAAGGCGTTCCGGGGCATCACCTTCAAAGGGCATTGCAGACGGAGCTTGGCGAAGTGCCGCCGTTCCGTCGTTTCGGCGGCGTTACGACCTACACCGAGGGCTGGGGTCTTTATTCCGAAGAACTTGGCAAGGATATGGGGTTCTACACAGATCCCTACTCAGATTTCGGACGACTTGGGATGGAACTCTGGCGTGCAGCTCGGCTAGTGGTCGATACTGGAATCCTTCATAAGCGTTGGAGTCGGGAGCAGGCAATTAGCTGGTTGCAGACCAATACCCCAAATCCTGAAGGCGTTGTGCGCAAGGCGATCGAGGGTTACATCGTCTACCCGGGCCAGGCGACCGCCTACATGATAAGAAAGCTTAGAATTATGGAGTTGCGTGAGCGAGCTCGTACCGCCCTTGGGTCAGGTTTCGACTACGCCGAGTTTCACGATGTTATCTTGCTTTCAGGCCCTGTGCCGCTTGATATTCTAGAACAGCGGGTCGATACGTGGATAGCTGCTAACTCCGATTAGTCTTACGAGAACTCGTGATCTCCAATGCTGCAGCGCTCAACGCGTCGTGACCGGTCGCTTTCATACATCTAACAATGTGTGCCCTACGGCTTTTCATGGGTGGTTGACCGATTGTCTGCTTGAAGCGGAGAGATGAGGCCGTGGTGATGCTCCTACCTCGAGGAACTGAGAAGGGCGAGGCCAAGAGCAGACTATTCCCGTTTCATGCCAGCATCCGTCGACACTCAGCGACAGAGCCGGGCAAAGCGCTTGTTAATCATTAAAATGGTCGCAAAAGTGCGGTAATCAAAGAACGCTAAACGGGTTGGTAAGGTTTAACCCTTAGTTCGGCGTCTATGGGCGTTAACTATCCTCGAACCGCCGCCAGCTTGCTGGTCCTTTTAACCCTCCTGGCGGGTACCGCCGCCCATGCTGATGGCGTGGGCGCGGGTACTTTGATCGAGAACACGGCGACCGCAACCTATGATGCTGGTGACGGTCAGGTCACGGTCCCTTCGAATACCGTTACGTTGCGAGTCGACGAACTTCTCGATGTGGCTGTTACTTCACTCAATTCCGGACCGGTTGCAGCGACATCCGGAACGGCGGCTCTGACATTCGAAGTGACGAACACCGGCAATGGACCCGAGGCCTTCGTGCTGACCGCAAATCCTGCCGTAGCCGGGAATGATTTCGACACGACCGTCGACACGATCGCGGTCGATAGCAATGGCAATGGTGTTTACGATCCAGGCGTCGACGAGGTCCTGACCGGTCCTGCAACGACGCGCATTCTCGACGCTGATGAGAACCTGACGGTTTTCGTTATCGTGTCGGTGCCCGGCGACGTTCTCGATGGGGAGGCTAGCGATATCGATCTCCTTGCCGAGGCGGTGACCGGCACCGGAGCGCCAGGAACGGTTTTCGCCGGACGAGGTGTCGACGGCGGTGACGCAATCGCTGGCGCCGGCGGCGCTGACGACAATGCAATCGGATCGATCCTTATCGGCATTACCTCGGTGGAATTGATCAAGTCCGCCAGTGTAAGCGATCCGTTTGGCGGTTCGAGTGCTGTTCCCGGATCGGTCGTTACCTACACGATCACCGCTGCCGTATCGGGAAGCGGATCGGTTGCCGACCTTGTTGTCACCGATACCTTCCCTTCCGGCACAACCTACGGGGCCGGATCGCTCGCCCTCGATGCCGCAGGCCTGACCGACGCCAGCGATGCAGACGCCGGCGAAGCTACGGCTTCGGGAATTTCCGTGAACCTGGGAACGGTCGCCGGAGGCACCAGCCACTCCGTCACTTTCAACGTAACCATCGACTGATTTCAGCGCCAAAAAGAAGGGTCCGACCGATGAAGAACTTTACCAGATTCGCTGCAGCCATCCTCCTTGCTTCCGGCACGATGATGGCAAACGCACCTGCGCTGGCTCAGGATCAGGCCATCGACCTCAAGGGCGACGTAAAGCTTGAGAAAGTAATGATCGACGACGGCGGCCAATCCTTGGTCGAACTCGTCGAGCCCGATACCATCGTCCCTGGCGACAAGCTGATCTTCGGAACAGAATACAGTAACAACGGCACGGAAACGGTGACCAATTTCGTCGTCACCAACCCGGTACCGAGTGCCGTCCGCCTTGCACCAGCAGCACCTGCCAATCTGATCGTCTCCGTCGATGGCGGAGCGACTTGGGGCGAACTTGCAACTCTTTCGGTCGAGCAGGCGGATGGCACCAGCAGGCCCGCCCAGCAAGCAGACGTGACACATATTCGCTGGACCCTCGCCACGGTCGCGCCGGGCGCGAAGGGCCGCCTCGAATATCCAGCCATCATCCGCTGAGAAGCGGGAGATAACCGCCAAGTCTCGCGGGCGGCAGGCGAATCGCGAGGCAACTCCAAAGGAAGTGTACGATGAAACGCACCAAGCAATTGCTGGGTGCCACGAGTGCAATAGCACTGGTCGCACTCAGTGCCAGCCCCGCGCTGGCCGAGGGCACTTCGGCCGGGGACACCATTACCAACAACGTTTCGGTTAGTTTCGACGTTGGCGGGGTGACCCAGACCGCAGTGACCGACAGCGATACCTTCACGGTCGACCGCAAGGTCAACGTCACCGTGCAGGTGGATGCTACTCCTGTCTCGGTAACTCCGGGACAGACCAATGCCGTTCTGGCATTCGAAATCACCAACCTGTCGAACGACACCGTCGACTACCAGCTTTCCGCTGTAGCCGATGCTGCCAATCCGGCAGGCCTGTCGAACATTCGCATCTATTACGACGCGGACGGCGATGGTGTTCTCGACGCCGGTGAACTCGCCGCTGGTCCGATCACCTATCTGGACGACATGGCTGAAGACGAGACCCGCCAGGTCCTCGTCGTCGGCGATATCGCGCTGAGTGCGGTCAACACGAACGAGTTCGACGTCGTCCTGACGGCGGATGCACGCGATGCTTCGGGCGACGAAGGTTCGCCGGGCGCGGCCCTGACCAACACGGTCGGCGCCAACACTTCGGGTGTAGACACGGTTCTGGCCGACGGCGCAGGTGACAGCGACAATGCGGAAGAAGGCGACTTCTCCGATCGCGGCACCTACACGGTGTCGGGAGCGAGCCTGACCGTCGCGAAGACGAGCAGCATCGTTAGCGATCCGATCAACGGTACGACCGATCCCAAGGCGATCCCTGGTGCGGTAATCGAATACTGCATCGTGGTATCGAACGCGTCGGGCGCTGCGACCGCTACGAATGTCGCGGTCAACGACGAACTGCCCGCCGACGTCACCTATGACTCGAGCTTCGGTATCTTCGTCGATGGCGACGGTACCTGCGCAAGCGGATCGCGCGGCGACACTGCGACGCCGCAGACGGCTTCGTACAACACCACCGACTCCGAAGTCGATGCCGAACTGAGCGATGTTGCTGCTGATGCAAGTCGTTCGGTCTATTTCCGCGTAATGATCGACTGATCCGAAGCGGGAAAGACCTACAGTGCGTTTCCGCCCCTCCCTTCGGCAACTGGCAGCAGCACTCCTTGCAGTGCTGCTGCCTATCGCCGTGTTCGGAGGGGCGGCGCGCGCCCAGTCCATCGACAACACCGCCAATGCCAGCTGGGTATTTGGCGGAACTACCTATGAAACCGAATCCAACCTCGTTTCGATCGATATCGCGACCAGTGATGTCGCCATCACGGTGTACCGCCCCATCTCCGGAACCGGTGAAACGCTCGATTATCGGTCGTCCCGTTGTAGCTCGGCTGGATTCAGCACGAGTGCGGGTACGAACGAGGTCCAAACGGCCAATGTCCAGCGGACGACTGAAATTTCTGCTGGAAACCAATTTTTCTTCGAGATCTCCGCGCCTCTCGCGAATCTCAATCCCTCTGCGGTCGATATCCTTCACGCGACGCTTGTCAGCAGCACCGGCGACCGGGAGCAGATTACGGTCTACGAAACCGGTGAGAATACCGGCGTTTTCGTAGGCTCGATTGCCACGCACAGGGTTCCTCCGAACTTTATTGCTGAAGATTGCCGCCTGGGCGTGATCGATCAGGGAATCATCCAGATCGGTGTTTCTCCCGTCGGCTCCACCACCTATATCGTCACGGCCGAGGTCGACGTCGACGCGCCGTCTTTCAACACGGTCTTCGACAGCGAGACAGGCGAGGCCGTCACGGGTGCGCGCGTTACGCTGGTTGATGTCGCGACGGGCCAGCCCGCCCTCGTTTACAGTGAAGATGGTATCACTGTCTGGCCTGCCACCGTCGTGACCGGCCAACCTATCACGACGGCGGCGGGCGATGTCGTTCCAATGGGGCCCGGCCAGTTCTGGTTTCCGGTTGTACCCGAAGGCACCTATCGCCTCCTTGTGGAGCCTCCTTCGCCCTACACGGCGCCGTCGCAAGCGTCACCTGCGCTGCTTGCGAGCCTGACCGGAAGCAATGGCGAGCCATTCGTAATCGTCGATGCATCCTTCGGCGGCACAACCGACGTAGCCGTACCGGGCAGCCTTCGCCTCGACATTCCTCTCGACCGTCCCGGCCTCGCGGTCGGCGTGACGAAGACGGCTTCGCGCCAGATCGCGCAGCCTGGCGATGTCGTGCTCTATACGATCAGCATCACGAATCAGGACACGTCTCGCCCGAGGCGAGATGTGACTGTCACCGATGTGCCGTCGCGGTGGTTGCGACTGCGCAGGGATTCGATCCGCATCGACGGAGAGGCAGCCGGCACGAGGGTCGCTATTTCAGACGACGCTTCCCGTATCGATTTCGATATTGGCACCCTTAATCCGGGCCAGACTGTCCGCATTACCTATGCCATGACCGTAAGTGCCGATGCACCTCCGGGCGAGGCGGAAAACCGCGTAATTGTGAATGATCTGCTCGGACGGGAAACCGTGGGCGGCAATGCGATCAGGATCGAACGCGAGACAATCGCCGGACGCATGACAATTATCGGTCGGGTTACTGCCGGCGAATGCAGCCTGACCGAAGGCCGTGCAGGAATTGCAGGCGTGCGCGTCATGCTGGAGGACGGCAGTTTCTCCGTAACCGACGCGGACGGTCGCTATCATTTCGAAGGCGTGCTCCCCGGCACGCATGTCGTCCAAGTTTCGCGCATGACCCTTCCCGATGGCGGCGAATTCCTGGATTGCCATCGCGACACGCGTTCGGCCGGCAGCGCGATTTCCCGCTTCGCCATCGGTCAGGGCGGCTCACTGGTTGTCGCCGATTTCCATGCCGTCCTGCCGGAAGGCGCGATGGTTGAGAATGAATTCAGCGCAGGCGGTGTCGACGCAGCGGCCAGCGCCGACACTCCTGCCGAGCAGGCCGAAACTGACTGGCTTGCACTGGGCGATGGCCCCGATGGCTGGCTCGTGCCGACCCTCGATCACAACCCGCGCGCGCCGGCTATCCGCGCCGTGATCCGTCATCGCAAGGGCCAGAAGATTGCTCTGCGCGTAGACGGCAAAGACGTCGATCCTCTCCTGTTCGAAGGAACGCGCAATGCCGAGGAAGGCAAATATGCGATCAGCGCCTGGCGCGGTATCCCGCTGCGGCAGGAACGGACGCGGTTGAGCGCCGACATAATCAATACTTTCGGCGGCATCAACGAAACGATTGAACGGGACGTCTACTTCACAAGCGTCCCGGCGAAGGCGGAACTCGTCGAGGAACGGTCCAACCTCGTGGCCGACGGACGGACCTCGCCGACCATCGCCGTGCGCATCCTTGACCGCAACAACCGACCCTTGCGCGCTGGTGTCTCGGGCGAATTCACGGTGAACGCCCCCTATCAGAGCGCCGAACAGCTCGAACGTATGCAGCTGAACCAGCTGACCGGGCTCGGAGTCTCTTCGGCACGCTGGACAATCGAGGGGAATGACGGGGTTGCGCTCATCGAACTTGCGCCCACGATGGTCAGCGGGTCGCTCGATCTCGGTTTTCGCTTCGATGATGGCGAAATCATGCGCGAACAGGTGGTGAAGACATGGATCGAGCCAGGCGATATCGAATGGACCGTCATCGGCCTCGCCGAAGGTTCCATCGGTGCCCGCTCCGTAGCTGACAATATGGAACGGACGGGTCGGTTCGACAGTGATCTTGGAGATGACGCGCGCGTCGCGCTTTATGCGAAAGGCCGCGTGCTCGGGAAATACCTCGTCACGCTTGCTTATGACAGCGCCAAGCAGGAAGACGACCAGCGGCTGCTCGGCACGCTGGATCCCAACGCCTATTACACCGTCTTCGGTGATGCTTCGAGCCGCCAGTTCTACGCTGCTTCGAGGGAGAAGCTTTATCTCCGCATCGAAACCGCCATGTTCTATGCGATCTATGGCGATTTCGAGACCGGCTTCGACCGGACCCGGCTGGCGCGCTACAACCGCACTGCCACGGGGGTGAAGGGTGAGGCCCGGATTGGCGAAATCCAGGTCGAAGCTTTCGCTGCGGACATTTCCACCGGCTTCCGTCGTGATGAGATCCAGGGTCAGGGCATCTCGGGGCCCTATCGCCTTTCCACCCGCTCGATCGTCGCCAACTCGGAACAGGTGACCCTGGAAGTGCGTGACCGCTTCCGTTCGGAGCTGATCGTGGCAAGCCGCAAGCTGGAACGCTTCGTCGACTACGATGTCGACATGCTCTCGGGCACGATCACGTTCAAGCAACCGGTTCTCAGCCGCGATTTCGACCTCAACCCGCAGTTCATTGTCGTCACCTATGAAACCGATGGTCGCGATGGCGGGGAGCTCAATGCCGGCGTCCGTGCGGAGTGGATCGACAAGACCGACACCGTGCGCATCGGTGCCAGCGCCATCACCGACAAGGCCGACGATGCGCGCACGACGATCGCCGCGCTCGACATGCGCGCCGAGCTCGATCCGTCGACCACCGTGCACGCGGAACTCGCAATCAGCGAAAGCGGCGGCGAGATGGCGACCGGCTGGCTCATCGAGGCGCAGCACCAGACCGGCAACCTCGACGTGCTTGCCTACGCTCGTTCGGTGGAAAGCGAATTCGGAGTCGGCCAGCAGAACGGCGCCGAGCTCGGGCGCACCAAGGTCGGTGTCGATGCGCGCGTGAAGATCGACGAGCACCTGTCGGTTCTGGGCAGCGTCTGGCACGACGACAGCCTCGATAACGAGAGCCAGCGTCGCGCAGCACAGATCGAGTTGGGTTACACGAACGAACAGAACGATTACCGTCTTGGCATCGCCCACT
This sequence comes from Qipengyuania aurantiaca, assembly GCF_019711375.1. Lineage (NCBI taxonomy): Bacteria > Pseudomonadati > Pseudomonadota > Alphaproteobacteria > Sphingomonadales > Erythrobacteraceae > Qipengyuania > Qipengyuania aurantiaca. The sequence continues at coordinate 1,819,097 of NZ_CP081295.1, read as the reverse complement.
TCAACGATCGCGTGGCAGACGGGTCCTACAACACCTCGACCGTGGTTGAAGGCGGCGCCACCCGGCGGATGCTGGACAACAAGCTGGAAGTAAGTGCATCCACCAGCGTCGCCTTGGACCAGGCGGAGTCTACCGACCTTCCGACGCGTCACCGCATCGGTGCCCGGTACTCGCTGACCGAGAATGTGCGCGTTGTCGGCCTTTACGAGATTGCGGACGGCGAAACTGTGGACGCCCGCACCATCAAGGGCGGTCTCGAAATCACCCCGTGGCAGGGTGCGCAGGCAGTAACCTCGATCGGCAAGCAGCGGATCGACGAGCGCGGTGAACGCAGCTTCGCTGCGTTTGGTCTGACGCAAACCCTGCCGCTCACTCCCGAACTTACCATTGATGCGACCCTGGATGGTAACCTGACCTTGGATAGCGATCCGGCCATTGCCGACATCGTGAACCCGCAGCATCCTCTTTCAAGCGGCGGTCAGCTGGGTCAGCAGGGCACGTTGCTCGAGAGCTTCACGGCAGCAACATTCGGTGCGGCCTACCGTCGCGACCGTTGGAGTGTGACAGGCCGCGCCGAGTATCGTGACGGCGAATTCGCAGATCGCAAGGGCGCCACCATCGGAGCCATCCGCCAGCTCGGCGAAGGCTCGATCGTCGGTTCGGGCCTGACCTGGACCCACGCCGAAGGCGAGAATGGTACGGCCAGTGAAATTCTCGATGCAGCAATTGCTCTTGCGCACCGCCCCGACCAGTCCGAGTTCGCCTTCCTTGGCAAGCTCGAATACCGCAGCGATCAGATCTGGAATGCGGTTGAAGGCGAAGCGGGACCTGCCGGACGCACCGCCCTTACCATCGACGGCGACGCGCTTTCCCGGCGCCTGATCGGAAGCTTCTCCGGCAATTGGTCTCCCGATGGCGTGGATGAGGACGGCAATCTGTTCCGCCGCGACGAATACGGCCTTTTCTTCGCAGCGCGTTACAATTTCGACCGCATCGCGGATTACGATCTTTCGGGCACTGCTCTCCTCGTCGGCACCGATGTCCGCATCGGTATCGGGGACCGCTTCGAGATCGGCGGACGCGGGACCCTGCGCACTAGCCTTAGCGATGGCACCGCGAGCTTTTCGGCGGGGCCTCATATCGGCTTCGTTCCGGTCGACGGTGCCTTGCTAACCATCGGTTACAACATCTACGGCTTTCGCGACGAGGATTTTTCGGCAGCCCGGCAGACCGATCAGGGCCTTTATGCGACGGCTCGCGTGAAGCTCGATGGCGACAGTCTTTCGATCCTGGGGCTGAACCGATGAGCGGAGCAATCGCAGTGACGCGCATTTTCAAGCAGCTGGCAGGCCTGTTCGGCTTATGGTTTGGGCTGTTCTTTTGGGCTGCTGCGGCGCAGGCCCAAACCGCAACGATCGACTGGGCTACTGCGGGGGTGACCAACCTGACGGCGGTGCCCAATCCAACTGTCGTGACCGGCTCGGACCGCACGACCGCCACTGTGACCTATTCCTCCGTAGTCAGCGGTACCGGCTCCTTCGTGCCGTCTTACGGCGGTTTCCTGAGCTATTACACCGGAACAATCGGCAGTGCCGCCCAGCCCCTCCTGCTCAATTTCGACAATTCGCAATACGATCCGAACGACAAGGTCACCGCTACCTTCACTCTAAGTCAGACGGTCAGGAATCTGAGCTTCACACTCACCGACATCGATAACGGTGCGTTCGCCGACGCCATCGAAGTCTATTACGACAATGGCTCGGGCGTATTCGTCAACGCTGCTTCGACCCCCTCGTTCTGGGCGGCGGAAAGCGCAGTGACCCGGACCAACAATTCAACGGTCAACGGTTGGCGCGGCACAGCCAATGTCGAAACCTTGTCGACCAATGGTGACCTGCAGTTCAATTTCGGCAGTACCGGCGTCAAGCGGATCAGGATCGTCTATTTCAGCTATACGGGAACCGGGGACCCGAGCGGTCAGTTCACCGGAATTTCCGATTTTACCTATTCCGCCCCCGGAGCGGACTTGTCGCTGACGAAGTCGCTTGTCAGCGACATTCCGGTACAGGGCGGAACCGCAACCTATCGCCTGACGCTCACCAACAGCCCGTCCTCGCTCGAAACGGCAACTGGCATTACGGTCAGGGATAATCTTCCTTCCGGATTCACCTTCGATTCGTCTTCCGGTAGCGGTACGTTCAATTCTGCGACCGGCACCTGGTCTATCGCCAGCCTGGCTCCCGGCGCATCGGTTTCCATCGATATTTCCGGCACGGTTTCGTCGGTATCGGGAACCAGCGTCACAAACACAGCCGAGGTAACGGCGAGCAGTGTCACCGACCGGGATTCCATACCCAATAACGGTGTTACAACCGAAGACGATTTTGCCAGCGTTTCGTTCACCGTGGCCAACGGTCGCGTGGCAGGAACGCCTCCTGAGCTCGTCTGCCCCAATGGCTCGACGATATTCGATTGGGATTCCCCGTCGGTGAGCTGGACCGCCGGATCGACGAACAACAGCTATGCCTTGGCCAGTTTCGGCAATATCGGGTTCGCGATCTCCAACACGGGCACCTATGTCACTGCGGTGGAGTTCGGCGGCACATCGCCGACGCTCCAGTCGACCTTCACCGGAGGGCTGTCTCCAACCGAACGCAACCTGGCCGTCATCACAAACCAGACGTCGCAAGGCGGTTCGGCGACAATCACAATCAGTCTTCCCCGCGGTTTCGAAGGGTTGCAGTTCACGATTTTCGACGTCGATTTCGCCTCCGGACAGTTTGCGGACCGAGTGACCGTAACCGGCAGTTTGTCCGGCAGTTCGGTGACGCCCGTCCTTACAAACGGCAACTCGAATTACGTGAGCGGCAATGTCGCGATCGGTGACGCGGCTTCGGACAGCGATTCCGGGCGGGGAAATCTGACCGTCACATTCACTCACAAGATCGACACCGTCACGATCAGCTACGGCAATCACACGACCGCGCCCGCTGACCCTGGCAACCAGGGGATCGGTCTCCACGACATTGAGATGTGCCTCCCCTACACCACGGTATCTGTCACCAAGGTGAGCAGCGTGGTATCGGATCCGGTAAACGGCTCGACCAATCCCAAGGCTATTCCGGGAGCCGTAGTGGAATATCTGATTAGCGTGACCAACACCGGCGCGGAAGCCGCCGATGCCGATAGCGTTTCGGTAACCGATGATGCGCCTGCCGATGCCAAGATGTGCCTGTCGACCTTCGGCGGAGGAAGCGGGCCGATCATGTTTAACGCAGGTACGCCATCCTCCGGTCTTTCATACAGCTACCTTGCACTCGACAGCGCTGGTGACGACTTGGAATTTTCCTCTGATGGAGGGGCGAGCTGGAGCTATGTCCCGTCGCCGGACAGCGACGGCTGCGATGCGAACATCAGTAACTTCCGCGTGAAACCCGGTGGTTCATTCGCCGCATCTGCAACATTCAGCCTGCGCGTCCGCTTCGTCATTGAATAACGCTGCGGGAATATCTTCCAACCTGGCGTCGCGCAGGTGAAATCTTCCTTTTTTGCCTCGCACATTGTCGTCGACCGCCCGCCTGTGTCCGAAGCCATTGCTTCTAAGGATAAGCTCTTTGAGGAAAATGAGAACTTTGATCCGCAACCTTTAACGCTCTTCCCGCCCGTCCGATTGGGTGCGAAGTTCTTAGGCGGATTTCGCAGCGGTTTTCGGTGTTGCCTTGGCGACAGAGTACCTACCCATTGCTGCTATAGCGCTGACAATTGAGGCCCAATATGAACCAATCAATCACCAAGTTACCTATACATCACCTCGCAAAGCTAAGGTAACTTTTCAAACCATGGGGAACTGGCGCGCCCGGCAGGACTCGAACCTGCTGCCTCAAGATTAGAAGTCTCGCGCTCTATCCAGATGAGCTACGGGCGCGCGCTGCCATCCCCATAACGCGGCTTTGCGTCAGCGCCAATCGGCGATAGTCAGCGCGCTATGGATAAGACCCCGGACACCGCGCCCCCGTCGCAGACGCCGCCGCCGCGCTTTCGCTATTACGATCTCGTGATGGCGGCCTTCGTCACGATCTTGCTGCTGTCGAACCTGATCGGGGCCTCCAAGCCCAGCTACGTCACCTTGCCGTGGGTAGGCCAATGGTCCTTCGGCGCGGGCGTGCTGTTCTTCCCGGTGAGCTACCTCATCGGCGACATCCTGACCGAGGTATACGGTTACGCCCGCGCGCGACGGGTGATCTGGACGGGTTTTGCGGCACTGCTGTTCATGGCCTTCATGGCCTGGGTGGTGGTGCAACTGCCGCCGGCGGAAGGCTGGCCGGGGCAGGCATCCTACGAATTCGTCTTCGGCAACAGCTGGCGCATCGTGCTAGCCTCGATCGTGGCTTTCTGGGCGGGCGAGTTCGCCAACAGCTTCGTGCTCGCCAAGATGAAGGTCTGGACCGAGGGACGACACTTGTGGATGCGCACCATCGGTTCGACCGTGGTGGGACAGGGTCTCGACAGCCTGATTTTCTATCCGCTGGCCTTCTGGGGCCTTGCCGGGTGGCCGGTGGAATTGCTGTGGCAAGTGGTCCTGTCGCAATGGCTGATCAAGACACTGTGGGAGGCGCTGCTCACGCCAGTGACCTATCTGGTGGTTGGCAAGCTGAAGCGCGCCGAGGGGGTCGAGATCTTCGACAAGGACACCGACTTCTCGCCCTTCGCCAGCTCTGCGAAGGCGCGATGAAAAAAGGGGCGGCTCCCGCAAAGGAGCCGCCCCCAGATACCCCAGAAGACCTCGGGGTTTTGCTAGAACTTCGCGCCCACCGCGATGCCGTAGCGCCGCGGGTCGAGGGTGAAGATATTGGTGAAATTGCCCGACGATGCGTCGGTCAGATAAAGCCCAGTGACCGAGTCGGAATCGAACACGTTCTGGACAAAGCCGCGGACATAGAACCGCTGGTCGGGCGAGTTGAGCTGCATCTGCGCGTTCGCCTGAACGAAAGGCTCGATACGGTTCACGTTGCCGTTGAACACATTGCCGTACTGCTCTCCGGTCATGGCGACGTCGACGCGCGGGACGAGCGTCCACCCGCTGCCGAACTCGGCGGTGTACTGGACACCGATCGACGCCTTGAGTTCTGGCGCTTGCGGCAGCTTGTTGCCGAGCAGATTGACCTCGACCCCGGGGCTCAAAACCGCGAGCGGACCGAAACCGTCGATGAAGGGCTGCAACGGCGCTAGATCGGGATTGACGGCTCCGATCGCTCCGGCTGCGGCTGCCGCATAGATATCGCAGATGCCGAAAGCGCCCGACGAGGCGATACCGCCATCTGCCGGGAATTCGCTCGTGCCCTGAAGTCCGAGGATAGGGTTCAGGAAATTGACGAAGCCATCCGCACCTGCGCCCGTAATCGCGCACAGCGAACCGTTGCCGAGATCCTTGATGATCACGGCATCCGGATCGCCCCCGCCTGGATCGCGCGGATTGGAGAAGAACTGGTCACCTGCGACCTCGGCGTTGAGGTAGCTGACATTCATGTTGATCAGCCAGTTGTAGCTTGGCGACAAGATCGTCTCGAGTTCGATACCCCAGATATCGGCATCGATCGTATCGTTGACCGAAGTGCGCGCGACGATGCGGCTGAGCTGCAGATCGCTGTATTTGTAGTAAAAACCGGTCAAATTGATCTGCGCCGCACCGTTGCCGAAGGTGTTCTTCGAACCGATTTCGAACGCATCGATGCTTTCGGAACCGAAGCTCTCCTGGACATCGAAAATCGGTGACAGCGGCGGGTTGATACCGCCCGACTTGTATCCCCTCGAATAAGAGAAATAGACGTTATTGTCGGGTGAAATCTCGTAGTCGATGACCGCACGACCGGTGATCTCGTTGAAGGACACCTCGCGCACCTGCAAATCTTGAACACCGTCAGTCCCCGGATCGGCGTCGTAGCCGCCGACGAACGGCGAGGCGAAGGGATCGTCATTGCTGAACGGGTTGAGGAAACTTGCCAGCGTGGTACGGGCCGACACCGTTTTCTTGTCATCATTGTAGCGCAGGCCCGCCGTCAGGCTGAGCCGGTCGGTGATATCGAAATAGACCTCGCCGAAAATGCCGAAGCTTTCCAGTTTGAAGTCGGTCGTGTTGTTGCGGTACATCGAGGTCGCGAGATAGGAGGGCGGAAGCCCGTTAGCCAAAGCGCTGAACGTCCCGAGGATGCCGGTCGCGTAATCGAGACCGAACGAGTTCACGTAGTAGCTGTTCTCATCGACTTCGCTTTCAGCGTAGATCCCGCCTACAAGGAAGTTGAACGGACCATCGAAATCGCTCGACAGGATCGCTTCTGCCGACCACGAGGTCTGGTACTGGACCGATCGGTCGAAAGCGAGCGGCACGTCGGAGCAGACTGAATTGCCCTCATAGGCCCCGCGGTTCTCGTCGTCATTGTCGGATGTGCAGAGGACGCCGTTTGGACCGCCGGGGATCAGAGCCTCGGCGATCGGCGCGAAGTAAGCGTTCGTGCCGGGCACGAAGCCAAGTATCGCGCCGGTGTCGGGATCGGTGATCGGAAGCCCGTTATCGGCAAAGAATTGAAGCGTGTTCAGGCCGGTCGCATAGCCGGCCCGGCTCTGTACGCCGAGGTTGTAGTCCTGGCGCGAGTCGACCGTCGTCTCCTGATAAATGCCGGTCACCGACAGGTTCATGTCGCCCAGACCCTGATCGAGATGCGCCTGAAGCTGCAACTCGTCGGCATAATATTCCGGCGTGAAGGGCGTGTTGACGGTACGGACATCGTCCGGCTCGTCGAAATTCGCGAAGGCATCGGTTTCATAAACGCTGCCGAGCGCAAAGGCCTCTGGGATCCCCTGTAGGCTGAACAGTTCGCGCGATGTCAGCACGCTTGCGAGAGTTGAGTTCGCATTGGTGCTGTCGAAATCGCGACGTGTGGCGAGGCAGCCCAACACCCCGGTCGGATCGCGCTGGCAGGTCTGCTTCTGGATACGCAGGCGGTCGTCGTCCTCCTCGAAATAGAAGCCCATCAAATCGATGGTGGTGGAGGCCGTCGGCTCGAAGCGGATCGAGCCGCGCACGGCGAACATGTCGCGCCCGTCGATGTCCGAATTGTCGTAGAGGTTTTCGGTATAGCCGTCGCGGTTGAGGTAGTAACCCGCCACGCGCACGCCGATGGCATCGCCCACCGGCACGTTGACCATGCCCTTGGCGCGAATGCTGTTGTAATTGCCGTATTCGAATTCGGCCGCCGCGCCGAAGCCCGAAAGATCAGGCTTGGCGGTGACCACGTTGACCACGCCGGAGGTGGCGTTGCGTCCGAACAGCGTGCCTTGCGGGCCGCGCAGGACCTCGACGCGTTCGAGGTCGAAATACTCGATCTCGAACAGGCGGGTCCCGAACAGCGGCGATCCATTCACATGGATCGCGGTCGCCGCGTCGCAGGTGACGCCGACGCACAGGTCGCCGATCCCGCGGATGGTGAAGCTGGACGCCGTGAAGTTCGACTTGGTGAAGGAGACGTTGGGCAGCGTCAGCTGAAGGTCGCTCGCGTTCTCGATCTGCTGCGCTTCGAGAGCTTCGCTGTCGAAGGCGCTGACCGCGATCGGCACTTCCTGCAGGCTTTGCGCCTGGCGCTGCGCGGTCACGATGATGATGCGTTCGTTGTCGGTCGTTTCGGCGATACCGGATTCGCTGTCGTCGCCGGTGACGTCCTGAGCGTAGGCTGGAACTGCGATTGCACCGGCACAAATGCCGGCCATCAGGGTGGCCCTGATCCTCATAAACCCTCTCCTCATCCCCGGCCGCTCATGACGGCGGCCTGACGCGAAGCTAACACACATTCGTATGCGCGCAAGGTTTGGCGCAGGAATGTTGCGCAAAAACGCTGCTTTGCGACCGGTTGTTGCAGTGCAGCAATTTCACGATACGCAATTGACGCTACGGCATGGCGGTACGCCAGCCGGGTTCCTTTACGGCATTGCGGGTTTGGTCAGACGAGCTCGTGGCTTTGGGCGATCTGCGAGATCCCGCGACGCCCGTTCGAATCGCGGGATAATTGCACCACCACGTCGATGACGCTCGCCGCATAAGCGACGGTGTCCGACCGCGTCAGCCCGATGCCGGTCTGCATCACCATCAGCGACAACTGCTCAAGCGCGCCGCGCAGGGAATTGGCATGGATTGTCGAGAAGCTGCCCGGATGGCCGGTGTTGATGGCGCGCAGAAAGCTAACGCTTTCGGCCCCGCGCAATTCGCCCAGCACGATGCGGTCGGGGCGCAGGCGCAGCGCGGCCTGCAGCAACTCGTTGGCGGTGACCTTGGCCTCGCCCAACTCGCCCTTCACCGCAACGAGCCCGACACCGTTCTCGCCGGGCAGTTTCAGTTCCGGCGTATCCTCGACCAGCACCACGCGCTCGTGCCCGGGTATCTCGCCGAGCATGGCGTTGAGGAAGGTCGTCTTGCCGGTGCTTGTGCCGCCCGAGACGAGGATGGTGCGGCGCTGGCGGATCGCCTCGCGCAGGAACGCGACGGGCTCGGCCTGCGGGTCGGGCATGGGCCCGGGCTGGGCCGGGGTGAGCGGACCTGTGTCATAAGCGTCGAGCGGCAGGTCCAGCCGACGGTGGCGGCGGATCGCCATGGCCCAGTGCTTGCGCGCGGCCGGGGGGCCGCAGAATTGGACGCGCGCACCGTCGGGCAGCGTGGCGCCGAGCAGCGGGTGTTCGCGGTTGATGCCTTGGTGGCTGACACGCGCCACCTGTTCGGCAAGGCGCTGGATCAGGCGGTCGTCGATCTCGGGCCGCAGGACTTTCTGCATACCGCCGGCACCGGCGTCTTCGATCCAGACCTCACCGGGCCGGTTGACGAGGATCTCGGTGACCGTGTCGCGCTCCAGCCATTCGGCGAAGGGCTTCAGATAGGCATCGAGATAGACGCTGCGCTCGTCATGCAGATCGACGTTCGGCGCCTCCTCATCCGGATTTTCGTCCGGCAGGAAGGGGTGGATGTCGGCGGTCACTGTGGCCGTTCCTCAGCTGACCTTCGAGAAATCGAGGTCGCGCGCGGTGAAGATGCGGATCGGCTCGCCCTGACGCACGCGCACGGTGGGCGAACGCTTGCCGTCCTGCTCGGCAGCAGAGGCGGCCGCCGAGGCCCCGCCGCCGCCCAGCACGACCGCGCCGGCACCGCCCGTTGCCAGAGTGCCGAGGCCGCCGACGACCGACAGCAGCATGGCCGAGCCGAAGCGCTTGAAGAAGCCGTTACCCGAAACCTTGCCCTCGAGGCCCGTGGTGCCATCGAACCCGATGGCGGGCGAGGCGAGATTGACCGAGGCGCCGTCGGGCCGGATAAGCCGCGTCCAGATGACATAGGCGCGCTTTTGCCCGTTCTGCATGCCGGACTGATATTGCCCGATGAGACGGCTCGAACGCGGCACCAGCACCTGGCTGCCGTCGAAGCTGCGCACGTCCTGGCTGACCACGGCGCGGACATAACCCGGCACGTTGGTGTCGATGGCGGTCTCGAGGATCGCGGGGATCAGCGTGCCTTGCGTGACGGTGGTCGCCGGGTTGACCATCGCCTTGGCCTGGGCGGGAGCGCCGCCGACACCGCCCACGCGGCTGGCGAAATCTGTGGCGGAGCCTGAAGAGGCGGTCGCAGTTCCCTCGACGCCTTCCGCGCCCACTGCAGCAGGCGCGCCAGCTACCGTCGAACCCGCATCGAAGACGACAGTCGGCGTGTTGTAGGGATTGGCATAGGCTTGCGCTTGCGGCTGCGGAGCAACCTGCGGCTCGGCAACCGGCGCGTAGCCCGAAGGCTGCTGCACCGGAGCGGCAGGCGTGACCACCGCAGGAGCCGGCGCGGCAACTTGCGCCACGGGCGCTTCGACCGGCTGCTGGCCGCCGACGCTCGGCTGTTCGGGCAGGCGCGAGGCGCTCATGCTCCAGAGCGTCACCGCGCCAAGACCCGCCACGATGGCGATGCCGGCAACCATGCCCATGGCATCGCCCTTGCCGCCCGGACGCGCCACGGCGGGAAAGGCGTTGCGCTGCGCAAGGTCGATGACTTCGGCGTCGGTGTCGTCACGCGGATCAGTGTCGTTGGCGACCTTGCCGGTCTCGGGAATTCGGTTTGCAAGACGCATCAATTGTCTCCCTTGCGGGCTAGGCCCGTTTCGCCAAGCGGCACGGAGGCGCGCTCGGGCCCGGTGTTGACCAGCGTCGCGCTCTCTTCGCCCGCGCGCAAGATGATCGAGCGCGGCACGCCGTCGATCACGACGGTTTCGCCGCGCACGCTGTAATTGACCGGTCCTTCGACACCCTTGGAATTGGTGACGAGGATGGCCGGCACCTCGCGTCCGGTCGGCCAGGTGAGGAAGGTCGCCTCGCCATCGTCGAACGCGCGTTCGGGCAGCAGCGTCGATGCACCCTCGCCGTTCCAGGCGAAATTCAATTCGGCCGGATCGACCGCGGAAAAAGGATCAGCCGGCGCCGCCTGCGTCGCGGCAGCCTCGGCCATGCGAGCCTTGCGCGCCTCTTCTTCCGGGTCGACCGGATAATCGAAGCGCAGCACGTAGAGCGGCTTTGCCGCCGGGCTGGCGACGAGGTCGAAGAGATAGGTCCGCTTGGTCGTGACCACCGTCAGATTGGTCGCGGCGCGCGGTTCGAGCGGCTTCACGAAAAGGATATTGGCGCGCTTGTTCGGCGTGACCTGCCAGCTTTGCGAATTGCCGATGGCGACGTTTTCGATCGTCTCGTCCTCACCGAAGATGATGCTGGCCTGCACGTTCACGCGGCCCGGCAGGGTGAAGACCTCGTATTCGTCGTACATCACCTCCTGCAGGCGCGGATCGGCCAGCGCCGGGGTGGCGAGGAGCGAGAGGGAGAGCGCGGCGAGAGCGACGCGTTTCATGAGCTTTTCTCCGTAGAACCGAGACTGCGCGGCGGGGCAGCCTTGAACCGGCTGCCGATCCCCGTCGTGCGGCTTGGACCCTGACTGACAGGACCCGTTTGAGCGCCGCCTGAAGCGGTGGCGTAATCCTTGGTGGTGCGCGAGACGGTGCCCGCGCTGTCGTTTGCGGCGGCGCCGGTCGCAACGGCCGAGACATCGATCCGCCGCGCCTGCTCGCTCGCCTGAGTTGCCGCCTGCGCCTGCGCAAGCGGCTGGACAAGCTGCGGCGCGGGTGCCGGGGGCGCCGCCGGAGCGGCGGACGCGGTCTCGGCGGAGGGCACGAGGCCGAACACGCTCCAGCCCGAGACCATGGCCGAGGCGACCTTGAACACCATCACCATCAGCGCGACATGCACCGCGCCGATCATGAAGAAGGCCATGCCCGCCTGCGCCGGGACGGAGCCGGGATTGGCCGTCAGCGCGGAAAGGATCGGGACCGAGAGTTCGAGCATGATCGACCCGCCCAGCACCGCGAACAGCGGCGCGAGAGCGCACATCACCAGCCCCTTGAGCCACCCCGTAAAGAGTCCGCGCGTGCCGTTGAACAGCGCCAGAACTACGAAGACCGGACCCAGCGCGACGAGTATGCCGAGCGCGATCTTGGCCGTCACCAGCAGGCCGACCGTGCCGAGCATGAAAAGCATGGCGCCCAGCCACATCATCCCCTTGGGCGAAAAGGCCGAAAAATCGCTCTCGCTGCCGCTCGCCTCCTGGATGGCGATGAAGACCACGTCGATCTTCTGCGCAAAGACGTCGGTAGCCGAGCCCTGCACGCCGGTGAGGACACCCGCCAGCCAGTCCGGCGTGAAGACGAAGATGTTCCACACTACGCTCTGGTAGGCGACCCAGCTGGTCGCAAAGGTCAGCACGAGGCCCAGCGTCATCATGCGCGGCACAAGGCTGCGCACGCCGATATTGGTGCGGCCCGTCAGCAGCAGGAAGCCAAAAACCGCGATGTAGATGGTGAGCAGCGCCGTCAGCGCATAGCTGAGCGCGCCGCCCGAAGCGAAAAGCTTGCCGAACGCGGCCGCGCTCGCTTCGCCTGCCATGCAGTCGACGCCGCGCAGCGCGGCGGCTACCCCGTTGCCTACCTGTTCGGCGGCCTGCTGGCAGGTGGCGCTGGTCATTCCGCCGCCAATCCGATCACCGGCTCGTCACCATGGGCGTGGTCCGGGCCGCCCGGCCATGCGGTGCCGGTGAGCGCGGGGAACCAGTCGGCGGGTGCATCGCCCATCGCTTCGCGCAGCAGGTCGAGACGGCGGACCGAGCTTTCGCGGCCCGAAAGCAGCGTGAGCACTTCGGGCGCGCCCGAGAGGTCGAGGCGCACCACCACGCTCGCATCGGGCTGACGCACCAGGAAGCAGCGGCTGTGCGCCGGCAGCGTGCGGATGAGCGCGAGCTCGTGGCTGGTGAGCCCGAAGCCATCGCAATAATCCTCCGCGCGGGCGCGGCTGTTGGGCATGAAGACCATGGTCGCGGTCTGCTCGACCAATGCGGTGGAAATACGGCTTTCCAGGGCATCGCGCGCCGACTGGGTGGCGAAACCGACCAGTGCGTTGCGCTTGCGCAAAGTCTTCAGCCAGTCGCGGATCCGCGCGGCGAAGACCTCGTCGTCGAGCGCCTTCCAGCCCTCGTCGATCAGGATCATCGTTGGCTTGCCATCAAGGCGCTCCTCGATCCGGTGGAAGAGGTACATCATGGTCGGCGTGCGCAGCTTGGGGTTTTCCAAGAGCGCGGTCATGTCGAAGCCGAGCACGCGGGCGGTGAGGTCGAGCTGGTCGTCCTCATTATCGAACAGCCATGCGTTCTCGCCCGAATTGATCCATGCGCCAAGACGGTCGGCCAGATCGCCCGGTTGCGGACGGCGCGTGCCGGAGAGCAATTCCCGGAAATGGCGCAGGCGGCGCAAGCTTGCGTCGTTGGCATAGGCCGCATCCACAGCCGCCGCGATGGTCGTCTGTTCTTCCGGCCCCTCGGCCTTCAGCAGCACACCCAGCCAGTCGCGCAGGAAGGCGCGGTTGCCCGGCGTATCGGGCAGCGCCATCGGGTTGAAGCCGGTCGGCTCCCCTGCGCGGATGCTGTCGTAGCGCCCGCCGATCCCGCGCACGAAGAGTTCCGCGCCGCGGTCCTTGTCGAACAGGATGGTGCGGGGCGCGAACTTCTGCGCCTGCGCGGCGAGGAAGTTCATCACCACGGTCTTGCCCGAACCCGACGGCCCGATGACCGAGAAATTGCCGAGGTCGCCGTGGTGGAAGTTGAAGAAGAAAGGCGTCGCGCTGGTGGTCTCCAGCAGCGTCACCGCCTCGCCCCAGTGATTGCCCTGCGCCTGCCCCAGCGCAAAGCCGTGCAGCGAACCAAAGCTCGCCATATTGGCGCTGGAGATCAGCGCACGGCGAACAAGATAGCCCTCATTCCCGGGGAACTGGCCCCAGAAAGCGGGTTCGAGATTGGTGTCCTCGCGCACGGCAATCGCGCCGGTATCGCCCAGCGCGGCGGCGCAGGCGGCGGTCGCATCGTCGAGGCGGGCAAGGCTCGTTTCCTTGACCATCACGGTGAGGTGGTGGTCGCCGAACCCGACCGCGCCATTCCCCAGCGCATCGCGCGCGGCCATCATGTCGGCGCGCTCGGCCACGGCTTCCTCATCCGCGCTTTTCAGGCGGCGGATGGCAAGGTCCATGCGTTCGCGCGCCGTCTGGCGTTCGGCGGGTGCATAGCTTTCCGAGACGACCATCTCGAACGGCAGGCGCAGCAGCCCGTCGAGCAGCCCCGGGCTGGTCGCTTCGGGATAATCCTTGAGGCCGAGCATGGCGCCGAAATCGGGCGAGCCCGAACCGCGCATCTCCAGCGCGTCGAGCCCGAAGCTGACGCGGCGATAGGGCAGCATCATGCCGAGGTCGACATCGTCCGACGGTTTGCGCACCGGGCGCATTTCGCCATTATACAGCGCCGAGAGCAGCTCCAGCATCTCGGAATTCACATTGCCCTGCGGCCCGACATAATCGCCGAGGACGGTCGCACCGTAAGCGGTGAGCGAAGCCACAAGCCCCTGCGCCGCCGCGCGAAGTCCGCGCAGATCCTTGGGGTCCGCTTCAAGCTGGTGCTTGCGGCCCTTCGCCTTTTTCGAAATCCGCTCGACAAGGCCCGCCTTGCCGCGTGCGGGGCGGCGGATGAGGGTGATGAACTGGTCGTTCACGAACAGCTGGCCCGAGCCCAGCCGTTCCTTCCATCGCGCATCGATGTGGCGGCTGATCGGATCGGGGAATTCCGCATCCAGTTCCACCGACACGCGGCGGCGGATGACGTGGTGATACATGACGAAGCGCGCGTCGAGCATCGAGCGCAGCATCACCTCGCGCGTCGCCGCATGGGCGTTGAGCGCCTCGCTATCCTCGGTCTCGAACAGGAGCCCGGGGACCTGGATCGCGGTCATCACGCTGCCGTCGCGCAGCAGCACGGTGTTCTCGTCCACCAGCCTTGCATAGGGCAGGCGGTCGCCCGCGCGGGCTTCCTTCTCGCTCCAGGCGGCGGGGCCGATCCATTTGGTCTTACGCGGCATAGGAATTGCACCCCCAGCGCTTGTAGTTTGCAACGCGCGGGCACTTCGAAACCTTGGTGATCCAGAGGTCGAAAATGCGCGGTTCGCGCAGGCAGGCGAAATAGCCGACACCGTGCATGACAAGCGCGGCGAGCAGCGCCCAGAAGCTGCCGGTGATGAGGAAGACTTCGGTCGTCACGACCCCGTTGATCACGAAATAGTTGAGCGTCACGCCCGCAAACATCTGCGGGCGGGTGAGCGCTCTGTGGACGGGGTGGCGGACGAGCGCGGTCATCTTACGCGGCCACCTGCTGGATGCCCGCGACGATGCTGGCCGCACCGAAGAGGATGAAAACTCCGATGATCACGGTCGCTCCGAAACGCCAGTTGAGGCGACCGGTGAGCATCATGAAGCCGACGGCAGCCACCGCCATCACGGCCACTGCGGTCGCGACATTGCCGAGCAGCGTGCCCTGCAGCCAGGCCAGCGCGTTGACCACGGGGCCGGAGCCCGCCGGGTCCTGCTGCACGGCCTGCGCAAAGGCAGCCGAAGGGTTGAGAAGCGCGGCGAGGACCGCAAGCCTGGCGATAAGCGATTTCAAGTTACTCTACTCCCGTGAGTGATCGGCAAGGCGGCCCATGATCGAGGCCACGTAATTCTGCGTTTCGCGGATGCGCGGAATGCCTCCTGCGCGTTCCACCCGGCCCGGGCCGGCGTTATAGGCGGCGAGCGCCTTTTCGAGGTCGCCGTCGAACCGGTCGAGCTGGGCGCGAAGGTAGCGCGCCCCGCCTTCGAGGTTGGCGAAGGGATCGCGCGGATCGACACCCAAGTCGCGCGCGGTTCCCGGCATCAGCTGGGCGAGGCCCTGCGCGCCCGCCGGCGATACGGCGTCATGCCGCCAGCGGCTTTCCTGCCAGACCATCGCCTCAATCAGCGAAGGGCTGAGGTCGTAACGCGCGGCGAGTTCGGCGACTTTCGCCTTGTAAGCCTGCGGGACCGCAGCTGCGTGATCGGCCGGGTCGCCCACTATATTTTCGGGCACGTCGATCTCGGCCGGCACTTCGGCAAGCGCTTCGCCCGCGCCAAGCTCGACCGCCTGCGCAGGGGCCATCGCGGCCTGCCCGCCGGCTTTCCAGCGCGCGCCGTCCGCGTCGATCTCCAAGACATCCGCCTTCGCCGGGAAGGCGGTCAGCGCGATGCAGGACCATCCTGCAACAAGCGCCAAGTGTGCGCGAATCATGGTCGGACACCCTCCGTGCGACCCCAATGGCCATACTACATGACACTGGGGTGACAGGAAGCTGAATGCCTGTTTTTCAACAAAAGGCCCGCTCTCCGGCAAGGGAGGCGGGCCCAGTCGAGATACCCGTTGAGGGAAATTTACCGCACGGCGAGCGCCTCGTAGCCGCGAAATTCGCCGTTCTCGATCATGGCGAGGCCGCGGCGCGCAAGGACACGCGAATCGACCCAGTCCCCACTCGCGGTTTCGAGTTCGAAACGTTCGGCGTTGCGGGCCGCAGCATGGAAGCTTTCGCGAGCCGCTTCATAATCGCCCACGCGCGCGAGAGCGACGCCGTGATTGATCTGGAGCGCCGGATCACGCGGCGCTTCGGCAGCGCATCCCTCGATCGCCTGGAGCGCTTCACGCCCCTCTCCCGAGAGCAGTTCCTCATATCCGATGGTGCAATCCGCTTCGGGCGCCGAAACGATCATGACGGGACCGTCGGCGGCGACCAGAAGCGCGGCGGCAGCGATAAACGACATCTCTTATTCTCCCAGACTTGTGAGGCTGGGATGCCGCAATGTTACGGCCTCTGCAACAAAACCGTAACATTGTCATATTTCTGAAATGTGCGCGGGTCGGGCCGGAAAGCTGTTGATACTGCAACATAACGGTCACGAACCGACACAAACTGTCACACGACGCCCCTAGCTGGCGAGTCGCGATCAACGAATTCGCACTTCGAATTTCGACTCAATCCGGTTTTTTGAGGGGACCGTACCCGTGACCAATCTTCATCGCTCGCTTATCCTCGGCGCGTCCGCAATCGCCCTCTCGGCTTGCGGCGCCGACGAAATCGTTTCGCCTGGCACCGGCGGCAACGTCACCATCAACAACGGCGGTGGAGGCGGCGGCACGCCCACGCCGACCCCGACGTCCGGAACGCTCGTGACGCCGGCAGCCGGCTGCCCGACCATCAGCGATCCCGTCGGCCTGACCGACAGCGGCACCATTTCGGGCCCGACCGGCGAATACCGCGTCTGCACCATGCCCGCACGCTTCACCGCCAGCTCCACCCTGCCCTACATCGCCGGTCTCGTGTACCGCATGAACGGCCGCGTCGACGTGGGTGAAGACGGCGGCCCCGCCCCGGACAACAGCGATGGCCTCGACGACACCGATGTCGAACTGACCATCGAGCCGGGTGTCATCGTCTACGCCTCGGGTTCGAGCTTCCTCAACGTCAACCGCGGCAACACCATCCAGGCCAACGGCACCGCTGCCCGCCCGATCATCTTCACCAGCCGCGACAACGTGCAGGGCCTCAACACCGACAGCTCGTCGGGCCAGTGGGGCGGCGTCGTCCTCTCGGGCCGCGCGCCGGTCACCGACTGCATCGCCAGCGGCGCGACCCCGGGCAGCGTCAACTGCGAACGCCAGGTCGAAGGCGCGGCCCAGCCCGCCATCTTCGGCGGCGCTACTCCGGGCGACAGCTCGGGCAGCATGAGCTACGTCCAGATCCGCTATTCGGGCTTCGTCCTTTCGGGCGACAGCGAACTCCAGTCGCTGACCACCGGCGGCACGGGTTCGGGCACCACGCTCAACCACATCATGAGCTACAACAGCTCGGATGACGGCGTCGAATTCTTCGGCGGCCGCGTCAATGTGAAGAACCTGATCGTAGTCGGCGCCGAAGACGACAGCATCGACACCGACACCGGCGTCAAAGCCAACCTCCAGTATGTCATCGCCATCCAGCGCCCCGGCGCCGGCGACACCATCATCGAGGCCGACAGCGACAACGCCTTCAACGACAGCACGCCGCGCCAGGACACGCGTATCTCGAACGCGACCTTCGTCCACCAGAAGGCCGACGACCAGGTCGTCCGCATCCGCGGTTTCGCAGACTACCGTATCGCCAACTCGGTGATTGTCTCGAACCAGGGCACCGCATGCCTGCGTGTCGACGGTCAGGAAGAGCTCTTCCGCACCACCGGCGCGGACGAAGCCGGTCCGGTCGCCTTCGACAGCCTCGTGCTCGATTGCGACACGCCGTTCCGCGATGGTTCGGGCGCAACCGCAGCCGAAGTCCAGGGCGTCTTCGATGCCGGTACGAACACCAACTCGGCCTTCACCAACACGCTGACCTCGCTGTTCCTCAACGGCAGCAACGAAGACGGCGTGCCGGTCTTCGACGTGACCGCCTGGAACAGCTTCTTCGAACTGCCGGCCCGCATCGGCGCCGTCTACACGGAGAATGCAGACTGGGTGAACGGCTGGACCTGCAAGTCCAGCACGGTGACCTTCGACGCCAACACGTCCGCTTGCACCAGCCTGCCGGTCTACAACTGATCGCCATCACGAGCGGGCGGGGGCGCTGCGAAAGCGCGCCTCCGCCCGCCTTGCACTTACCCTAAATTCCCGACCTGATCTGAGGGGGTCAATCCCATGTCATCCGGCAAGCAGCTCTCCGCCCTGCTCCTGCTCTCCACCGCCCTGACCTTCCCCGCTGCCGCGCTTGCGCAGAGCACGGGTGCCGAAGGCCCGCCGCCGACTGAAGAGGAAGTTCCCGACGAGGAACTGACGCAGGATGTCGAGGATGCGAACGACACCGTCCCCGGCGATATCGCCGAGGAAGAACAGGCCGAACCCGATATTTCCATTCCCGGCGGCACCATCGTCGTCACCGGTCGCCGCAACCGCGATGTGACGCGCGCCTCGCCGCAGGTCGTCACCGTGCTCGACACGGCGACAATCGCGCGTACGGGCGAAGGCGACATTGCCGGCGCGCTCGGCCGCACTACCGGCCTTTCGCAGCAGGGCGGCCTCGTCTATGTCCGCGGCCTTGGCGATCGCTATTCGCTGGCGCTGCTCAACGGCCTACCGCTGCCCTCGCCGCAGCCGCTCAGCCGCGTGGTCCCGCTCGACATCTTCCCGACCAGCGTGGTCGCCTCGAGCCTCGTGCAGAAGACCTATTCGGCCAACTTCCCGGGCGAATTCGGCGGCGGCGTGGTAAACCTCACCACCCGCGCCATACCGACCGAAAGCTTCCTTACGGTGAGCGGCTCGCTCTCCGGCGACAGCGAAACCACCTTCGGCCCCGGCTACACCTATTTCGGCGGCGACTACGACTGGACCGGCTTCGACCAGGGCCGCCGCGATGTCGAAAACTACGGCGCCCTCCAGGGCTTCTTCGACAGCGGTGCGCGGATCAACGATGAAGGCGTCGACACGCGCGCCATCCTGCAGGACATCAACGATCCCAACCTCTACCTCGTCCAGAAGATCGGCGACCTGCCGGCCAATTTCTCCGCCGGCCTGACCGCAGGCACATCCTTCGATGTCTTCTCCGACGGGCAGTTCGGCATCATCGCCACCGGCTCGATCAGCAATAAGTGGCGCAACCGCCTCATCACCAAGCAGACGGCGGTGAATGAGGAGCTGGAACTCGACACCGACTTCCGCGAATTCTCGACCGACAACCGCATGCTTGTCAACGCCATGCTCGGCTTCGGCCTCGAAATCGGCGAGCACAAGCTGCGCTTCACCAACCTCTTCATCCACGACACGCTCAAGCGCGCCTCGCTGGAGGAAGGCACCGATTTCCAGGATGGCGATGATGCGCTGATCCAGGACACCGCGTGGTTCGAACGCCAGCTGCTCAACAGCCAGTTCGTCGGCGAGTTCGAATTCGGCGATCTGTCGGTCGATCTTCGCGGCGGCTACGCGCAGACCAAGCGCGAGGCGCCGTTCGAATGGACCTTCGAATATGTCCGCACGAACAATCCGAACGATCCCTTTGGCGATATCTACCTCAACACGCTCGATCCGCAGCGCGGCGGCGCGGTCGTTTCCTTCTCCGACCTCAGGGAAGACCTGTGGTACGGCGGGATCGACGTCGGCTACATTTTCAACGACTGGCTCAACGCCACGGTCGGCTACGCCTATACGGACACCAATCGCTTCTCGACCCGGCGCGAGTTCGACATCCGCGCAAGCTCCGGCTTCCCCGAGGGTCTCGGTGCTTTCCGTCCCGACAACCTTCTCGGCGATGCCCTGATCGATCTCGCTTTCGACCGTGACGCCCAGATCGCGGGCGGTATCGGGCCTTACGAAATCACCATCTTCGAAACGACCCAGTCCGACCCGGCATTTGCCGCGGCGCTGGAAATCCATGCCGGTTACGCCAAGGTGAACCTGCGCCCGACCGATCGCCTCTCGCTGGATGCCGGCGTGCGCTACGAAAGCGCCACGCAGTCGGTCGATGCGGTCGAAGTCTTTGCCGAACCCCTGGGGTCTAGCAGCGGCACGCTGATCGAGAACGACTACTGGCTGCCCGGCGGCACGCTGACTTGGGAGCTGACCGACGCCCTCCAGTTCCGCGCCAGCGCATCGAAGACGATCGCGCGCCCGCAGTTCCGCGAGCTGATCTTCCAGACCTATTTCGATCCGGAAACCAACCGTCAGTTCAACGGCAATCCGCGTCTCGTCGACAGCGAGCTGACCAATTACGAAGCGCGCCTCGAATATTACATGGGCGGCGGCAGCCGCGCGAGCGTGGCGGGCTTCTACAAGGACATCGAGAACCCGATCGAGGTCTTTACCAGCTTCTCCGACAACGAGATCATCAGCGGCTTCGCCAACGCACCGCAGGCCCAGCTCTATGGCGCCGAAGCCGAGGTGCAGTACAATTTCGACCTGTTCGATCTGGGCGGCTGGTTCGATAGCCAGCAGCTGGTGGCGATCGCGAACTACACCTACACCCAGTCCGAGATCAGCGTCGGCGACGGCGATTTCGCGCAGGTCTTCCCCTTCGCGGACCAGCCAGCCAGCAACTTCTTCGACGATGGCGTGCCGCTGACCGGCCAGTCCGACCATCTCGTGAACCTGCAACTGGGCCTCGAGGACCTCGACAGGCTGAGCCAGTTCACCCTGCTGGTGAAGTACGCCAGCGAGCGGGTGACCAGCCGCGGTGCGGGGCCGCTTCCGGACATCATCGAAGAACCGGGTTTCCAACTGGATTTCGTCGTCCGCCAGGGCTTCGAGCTTGCCGGGACCGAGGTCGAGATGAAGTTCGAGGCGCGCAACCTTACCGGCAGCGACCACGAGGAATTCCAGACCAACGGGACCAACCGGATCGAGATCAACAGCTACAACGTAGGCCGCAGCTTCAGCCTCGGCGCCTCGGTCAAGTTCTGAGGCCTCCCCCTCGGATCAAACTGAAAGGGCCGCTCTTCAGGAGCGGCCCTTTTTTTATCCGGTGTCGTGGAAAGTCAGTGGCTGTCGTAAACGTAGCCGAGCGAGCGCACTGTGCGGATGGGATCGCCCGCCCCGACCTGCCGCAGCGCGCGGCGCAGGCGGCCGATCCAGACATCGACGGTTCGCTCATCGATCGGCGGTTCCTGCTTGCCCAGCCCGTCGATCAGCTCGCTCCGGCCAAGGACGCGGTCGGCGTTCTCGGCGAAGAAGCGCAGCAGGCGAAACTCGTTGGGGCGCAAGGGGATGGGTGTGTCCTGCCAGCGTGCCTGCAGCGCGGTCATGTCGATCTCGAGATCGCCGAGCTGGAACGGCCGGTTGCTGACCTGCGCCATGCGTCCCCCGCCGAGCGCCAGGACGCGGTCGAGGATGCCGGTGCGATCCACCGGCCCAACCATGTAATCGTCCGCGCCCGCGGCGAGCGCGCGGCGCTTGTCTTCCGCATCGCAGCTTTCCAGCACCATGGTCACATGGGCATCGGCGGTGCGCGGGTCGGCGCGCAGGCGACGGCACATTTCGAGGCCGGAGAGATCTTCCAGCACCCAGTCGACGAACACGCATACCGGGCCTTCGAGCAACCGCCGCGGCCCATTCGACGCGAGACGGTCGAAAACATAGGCCGTCTCGCCATTGTCGAAATTGTCGTATCGTTCGACCTGCGGGTCGGTCATGAGAATATTGATGACGGCCACGAACGCGTCCCTTGCCCCCTGATAGTGGGCCAGCGATGGCGCATGGATGTGACCGGTTTGTGACCCCGGCGAGCATGGTTGTAACAGTCGTAAATTTCAGCTTTCGCGCAGGGTGAGGGGCCCGAAGGAAGGCGCGGTCGAGGCAACACCGACCGGCATTTTCGGCAGGTATGGTTTCTCCAGCCGCTCGACCTCTTTTGCGGTCAGGTCGAGCGTCATGGCATCGACCGCGGCGCCGATGTGCCCCGGCTTGGTGGCCCCGATGATCGGCGCGGTGATGCCCTTGGCGAAATGCCAGCCGAGCGCCACGGTGGCGCGCGAGACGCCGCGTTCCTCGGCAATCGTGCCTACCGCCTCGATCACGGCGCGGTCGGCCTCGATATTCTGCGTGTAGAGCATCTTGCCGAAGCCGTCGGTCTCGCTGCGCACGGTGGCCTCGTCCCAGCCCCGCGCCAGGCGTCCGCGCGCCAGCGGCGACCAGGGGATGAGGCTGACGCCCTGGTCCCGGCAGAGCGGGATCATCTCGCGCTCTTCCTCGCGGTAGAGCAGGTTCACATGGTTCTGCATCGAGATGAAGGTCGTCCACCCACGGCGGCGCGCGACCTCCTGCGCCTTGGCGAATTGCCACGCCTGCATCGAGGACGCGCCGATATAGCCCGCCTTGCCTGCCTTCACGATGTCGTGCAGCGCTTCCATCGTCTCTTCGATCGGCGTGGTCTCGTCCCAGCGGTGGATCTGGAAGAGGTCGACATAGTCCATGTCCAGACGGCGCAGGCTGTCGTCGATAGCTTGAAACAGGCTCTTGCGCGAAAGGCCGCCCGCGTTGGGCGTGTTGCGCCAGGGCAGGAAAGCCTTGGTCGCCACGACAATTTCGTCGCGATGGGTGAACTCGGGCAGCAGCTTGCCGACCAGTTCTTCCGACGCGCCCTTGGAATACATGTTGGCCGTGTCGAAGAAGTTGATCCCCGCCTCCACAGCCTCGCGGAAGAAGGGGCGGCTTTCCTCTTCACCCAGCACCCAGTCGCCGTGCCAGCCCCTGGTCGTGTCGCCATAGCTCATGCAGCCGAGGCACAGGCGCGAGACCTTGAGGCCGCTGGGTCCGAGGTTGGTGTATTCCATTCCCGCTCAGCCCCCCACGCTCATCCCGCCATCGACGCTGATCGTCTGTCCGACCACGTAATCCGCCAGGGGCGAGGCGAGGAACAGCGCCACGCCCGCCATGTCCTCGGGCAGACCCAGCCGTCCTCGCGGCGTTTCGGAAATGATGTGCTTCTGGGTATTCTCGTCCTTGAGGAAGGCGTCGTTGATCTTGGTGTGGACATAACCCGGCGCGATGCCGTTCACCCGGATGCCGTCGCCTGCAAAGGCCACGCCCAGCGATTTCACCATACTGATCGCGCCCGCCTTGCTCGCGCCATAGGCGGGATTGCCGACGAGGCCGCGATAGCCGCCGATGGAGCTCACGATCAGCAGCGAGCCGCCCGTGTCGGCCAGCTTCTGCCGAACCGCGTTGGCGCAATCGAGCAAGCTGTCGAGGTTTACGGACATCACCGCATCCCATCCCTCGCGGGTGAATTCCTCGCGCCCATAGCGCGCAATGCCCTGACACAGCACGACGACATCGAGCGTGTCGGGCCAGCCGAACGCGTCCACCGCCTCGCGGTCCGCGACATCGAGCGAATGGAAGGCGAGGCCCTCCATTTCGCTGTCAGGATAGTCCTCCGCCGAAGCGCGCGTGCCGGTCACATGGACCGTCGCGCCGCGCTCGCGGAAACCCTGCGCGATGCCGTTGCCGATGCCGCTGGTGCCGCCAACGACGAGGACGATCTTACCGGAATAGTCGAGCGGGTCGGTCATGCCGCTTGGAACCCTGCGAGGCGCTGGGTGATGATCGCGTCCGCCTCGGCCATGATGTTGTCGATCAGCTCCTGGCAGGTCGGAATGTCGTTGATGAGGCCGGCGACCATGCCGCAGGACCATGCACCGGCGTCCATGTCGCCTTCGGTCATGATCCGCGGATAGACGCCAGCGACCTGTTCGATAATGTCCTCGAACTTGAGGTCTGCACCCTTTTCCTTCTCGATCTTGAGCAGTTCCTCGACCGCGTCATTGGTCATTACACGCTCGGTATTCCGAAGCGGGCGCATGACGAGGCGGGTGTCGAGTTCGCTAGCCGCGACGATGGCCGCCTTCACGTTTTCGTGCACCGGCGCTTCCTTGGTGGCGATGAAGCGCGTGCCCATATTCATGCCGTCCGCTCCCATGGCGAGCGCGGCGACAAGGCTGCGGCCGTCGGCCATGCCGCCGCTGGCGACGAAGGGAATTTCCAGCTCGTCCGCCGCGCGCGGGAGCAGGATCATGTTCGGAATATCGTCCTCGCCCGGATGGCCGCCGCATTCGAAGCCGTCGACCGAAACCGCATCGCAGCCGATCGACTGGGCTTTCAGGCTGTGGCGCACGCTGGTGCACTTGTGGATCACCTTGATGCCCGCATCCTTGAAGAAGGGCAGGACCTGCGCCGGGTTGTTGCCGGCCGTCTCGACGATCTTAACCCCGCCTTCGATGATGGTCCGCACGAGGCCCGGATAGTCGGGCGCGTTCACGGTCGGCAGGAAGGTAAGGTTCACGCCGAAGGGCTTGTCGGTCATGTCCTTGCAGCGCGCGATCTCGTTGGCGAGCTTTTCGGGCGTGCCCTGCGTCAGGCCGGTGATGATGCCGAGGCCGCCTGCGTTGGAGACCGCCGCCGCCATTTCCGCAAAGCCGACATAGTGCATGCCGCCCTGGATGATCGGATGCTGGATACCGAACATTTCGGTGATGCGGGTCTTCACGGGCATTCTCCCTTCGTGTTGCGTTTTGCAACCGGTATCGGCGGGAGGAACCTGAGTCTAGCGCTTCGCGACCCGTTCCAGCGCACGCAGCAAGTCGCGGCCGCGATCCGTAAGGGAAAGGCCCGCGACCGTGTCCTCGGCCAGCCCCTCGCGTTCCAGATCCGCGCCGGTGGGCGCGCGCATGATCCGGCCGTATTGCCCGCCGTGATAGATCAGGGGCTCGGCCTCGCGCCGGTCAAAATCGACCACTTCGCCGAGGAAGATCGCGTGGTCCCCGCCCTCATATTCGAACCGCGCCCGGCAGCCGAAACGCGCGGCGCAGCCTTCGATCAGCGGCGCGCCTTCGGGGCCATCGCCGAGCGAGAGGCCTTCGAACTTGTCGATGGCAGGGGTGGCGAAGCGGTCGGACATCGCCTGCTGGTCGGCCGCCAGCACATGGACCGCCCAGTTCTCCGCATCGCGGAATACCGGCAGGCTGCCCGAATGAAGCGAAAGGCTCCACAGTACCATCGGCGGGTCGAGGCTGACCGAGTTGAAGCTGTTCGCCGTCAGCCCCACGGGCGCGCCGGAGGCATCGCGCGCGGTGACGATGGTCACGCCGGTGGCAAAACTGCCGAGCGCGCTGCGAAAGGCCTTGGGATCGAACATGCGAAGGCAGCGCTAGAGCGAGCGCTCGGCGAGGGCAAGCGTCAGGCGGCTTTCACCGTCGTCGGGCAATAGCGCTGGAGATACTGGTCGTGGCCCGGCATCTGCTGGACCAGCCACTTGATCGAGCGCTCCATCTCGTCGACCTCCTTCGCCACGCCGTCGATCACCCCGGCCGCCATTGGGCTGGTGCCGTCCATCGTGATGCCCTGCCCCAGCATGACTGCCGCCCAACTGGTGGTGGTGAAAAGCTCGTCCTCTTCCCGGAAGACCTGCCCGTTAGCCTTGAAGATCTCGATCTTCTCGGTGAGCGTATCGGGCACGTCCATCGTGCGGACATAGTTCCAGAATTCGGAATCGTCGCGCCGCGTGACCTTGTAATGCAGCACGAGGAAATCGCGGATGCGCTCGTATTCCTTGTTGGTGAGGCGATTGTAGGTGCTCGCCTGCGCTTCGGTCACCCCGTCGAGCGAGAGCGTGGCGATGAGCTTGTTCACGCCGGTGTTGATGAGGTGGATCGAGGTCGATTCCAGCGGCTCCATGAAGCCCGAGGCAAGGCCGAGGGCGACCACGTTCTTGTTCCAGAACTTCTTGCGGCGTCCCGTTACGAACCGCAGGTGGTTGGGATCGGCGGTCGGCTTGCCGGCGAGGTTCTGGGTAAGGATGTCGTGCGCCTCGTCCGCTTCCATGAACTCGCTGCAATAGACATGACCATTGCCGTTGCGGGTCTGCAAGGGAACCTGCCACTGCCAGCCGGCCTTGTGCGCGGTGGCCTTGGTGAAGGGCGGCGGCGGCGAACCGTCGTCGCGGTTGCAAGGCAGCGCCACGGCGCGGTCGCAGGGGAGGAACTTGGTCCATTCCTCATAGCCTGTCTCCAGTGCCTGTTCGATCAGCAGTCCGCGAAAGCCCGAGCAATCGACGAAGAAATCGCCTTCGATCTCTTCGCCATCGTCGAGCGTGATGCCGGTCACGAAACCTGTTTCGGGATGCAGCGCGACATTCTTCACCAGCCCTTCGCGCCGCACCACGCCGCGCTTTTCCGCATAGCCGCGCAGGAAGCGGGCATAGGCGGTCGCATCGATGTGGTAGGCGTAGTTCATCGGCGGCAAATCGTCGCGGCCATAGTCCTGCGAGCGCATGAACTTGCCGAAATGGGCTGCCATCGTCTCGAGGTTGAAAACCTGCAGCGGCCGCCTGTCACCGCGCTCGCGCATGGCGTGCCAGACCTGGTGAAAACTGATGCCGCCAAGCTCGTAACCATAGTCACCAAAGGGGTGGATATAGCTCTCGCCGACCTGGCCCCAATTGGCGAACTGGATGCCCAGCTTGAAGGTGCCCTGCACCGCCGCCATCATCTCGCGCTCGTCGATATCGAGCGCGTTCTGGAATTCGACGAAGGGCGGGATCGTCGCCTCACCTACGCCGACCGTGCCAATCTGTTCGGATTCGACCAAGGTGATCTTGAGATCGCGGCCGTCACGAATGCGCGACAGCGCGGCCGCCGCCATCCATCCTGCCGTCCCGCCGCCGACGATTACGATATGTTCGATAGCCATGCCCATCCCTTGCCATCAAAGCGGCACTGTTGCCAGTGCGCCACGGTGCTTGTGAACGTTCATATTGATTGTTGTGAACGCTAACAAGTAGCGATATATGACAAAGTGATCGCAGGACTCGTCCTGAAGAATCGCTTGGGACCAGGGAGGATACATGTCTCGCAAAACGACTGGCGTCGCCGCATTCTCGCGCACCGCCGCACTCACCACCGCATCGGGTCTGGCACTTGTCGCGGCGCATCCTGCGCTCGCGCAGGACACCGATGGTGACCTCATCGAAGAATCGGCTGGCGGCACTCCGGAAGAGCTTGATGACGAGAACATCATCATCGTTACTGGCTTTGCCCAGTCGCTGAAAACCGCGCAAAGCATCAAGGAGCGCGCCGACACGGTCGTCGACGTGATAACCGCGGAAGATATCGGCGCCCTGCCCGACCGTTCTGTCGCAGAAACGCTGCAGCGCGTGCCCGGTGTGAACATCGGTCGTTTCGAAAAGACCTCTGACCCGACCCGTTTCTCGGTCGAAGGTACCGGCGTCATCATCCGCGGTCTTCCCTATGTGCGCTCGGAACTGAACGGACGCGACATCTTCTCGGCCAATGGCGGTATCGCGCTGAGCTTTGAGGATGTTTCGCCGGAACTGGTTGGCCGTGTCGAAGTGTTCAAGAACACCACGGCCGACATGATCGAGGGCCAGATTTCGGGCCTCGTCAATCTCGTCACCCGCAAGCCGCTCGACAACCCCGGGCTGAATATCGCGGGTTCGATCGAAGCCAACTATGGCGATTTGCGCCAGGAATGGTCGCCGACTTTCAACATCTTGGCGTCCGACACCTTCGATTCCGCGGCTGGCACCTTTGGCCTTCAGCTGAGCTACTCGAACTCGGCCCTCAAGAGCCGTACCGACGCCTCGCAGCTGGTCGATTACTGCTACCGCCCGGCTGACCTCAGCAGCGGCTGCATTCGCGCCCAGGCGGTCGACTCGGGCGGCATTCAGGGTGATGTGCTGCTGGGGCCCGACGAGTTCCCGCCGGCTGACAGCGTTCTGGTGCCGCAGTTTGCCAACGTCCGTTCGACCACGCTCGATCGTGACCGCCAGGCCTACTCGGTCGTCGGTCAGTTCGAAACGCTCGACGGCCGCCTGCTGATGACCGCAGAATATCTGCGTTCGGATACCAGCTTCTTCACCGAAGAATTCGCACTTCTTGGTCGTATCGACGATGGTGTGGCGACCAATGAACCGCGCCCCGGTACGAGCTATGAGTTCGATGCCAACGGCAACTTCGTGAGCGGCACTCTGTCCCAGAATAACGGCGACGCTTACGCAAACCCCTTCGGTATCGGCGGTATCCCGATGGATGCGCTGCGGTTCCTTCGTGGCACCGACAGCACCACCGAGGATTATTCGTTCGATGTCGAGGCCGAATTCACCGACCGTTTCCGCGGCAAGTTCGAGGCGCAGCACGTCTCGTCCGAACTGACCCGCGATTCCGTTTTCGGGGCAACCAGCAGCTGGGCCGATATCGCAATCGACCTCAGCGGCGAAACGCCGGATATCCAGTTCCTGCAGCCGTCCGGAGCTCTCCCCGCCGATGTCCCGCAGGATTATTTCGGCAGCGGATATTACACCTACTATTGGTTCGCCCTCGATAGCCGCGAACGCAATGATGGCAACCTGTTCAGCATCTCGGGGGATTTCGAATACGATATCAGCGACGAGGGCTTCCTCAAGCAGGCGCGCTTCGGTGCACGTTGGGCGGCACGCGACCGCGTTAACCGCAACACGAACTTCAGCACCTGGGGCAACCTTTCGGCGCCATGGACCGGCCGTGCAGGCTGTCTGCCCTGGGGCCAGAACCCGTCGACCTTCGAGCCGTGCACCTATGAGCCGGGCCGTTTCTTCACTGGCCTGCCGGGTCAGGAAGGCGCCATCGGTGGCGGTGCCTATACGGACGAATTCCCGGGCTTCTCGCAGCTGCGTTCGCCTTTTGCGGACAACTTCCAGCGCGGCGAGGCATCGACTCCGATCGAAGGCGGTTCGGCGTTCTTCTTCGGCGGCGATGATTTCCTCGGTGAATATCTCGCGGGAACGACCGATGAACAGGTCGCACTCATCAACGCCTTCAGCGGATCCGCTCCCTTCGGCGTCGCCACCTATGGCGTGAACAATCGCAGCCGTACCCTGCTTGATGGCACAGTCGTGCAATGCGATCCGTTCTGCCCGGGCGAAATTTCCGACGTGACCGAAATCACCAACGCGGCTTACGCCCGCGCCGATTTCGGCACCGATTTCGGAAGCTGGACCATGTCGGGCAACATCGGTGTCCGCTATGTCGAGACCAACGTCAGCAACGATTCGACCATCGCCTTCCCCGACCCGGCACAATTCGATGACGTGGACAACGGCGGCAATGGCGATGGGGTTGTCCAGCCGTCGGAAATCTCAACTCCGTGTGGTCTCATTCCCGTCGACAGCGAAGGCAGGCCGGAATATTGTGATCTCACAGGCGCTCGCTTGGCCGAGTTCGCATCGCTCTACACGGGCGAGCTGATTTCGGACAGGCGCGACATCGTCTTCGATCACTGGCTTCCGTCGCTGAACGTTCGGTTCGACAACAATAACGGTATCGTCATCCGCGGCGCCGTTTCGAAGGGGATCTCGCGTCCCGACCTGAACCTGTTCAACGCCGGCGGCGCGCTCGCATTCAGCGGCAACGTCGACTCGGGTCCGCTGCTCCAGCTGACTACCGGGAACCGCAACCTGCGCCCGGTCGAATCGTGGAACTATGACCTCAGCCTCGAATGGTACTTTGCCGAGGTGGGGTCGCTTACCGCAGCCTTCTTCCTGAAGGATATCGACGGCATTGTGCAGAACGGCATCGGCCTCGCGAACTATTCGGCACCGGACGCCGGTTCGCAGGACGTGATCATCCGTGGCCCGGCGAACGACATCTCGGGCACGCTCAAGGGCTTCGAGATTGCTCATCAGCAGGTCTACGACTTCCTCCCGGGCTTCCTCGATGGTCTGGGCACGCAGGTCTCCTACACCTATGTCGACGCCGGTGACTTCCCGAACCCGAATATCTCGGGCATCGGTTCGCCCTCGGTCAATTCGGCCGGCGGCCCGGTGAACAATGGTCCGTTCGTGGCTGGCACTCCGCTTCAGGGTGTGTCCGAGCACACGATCAACGCGACGGTGTTCTACGAGCGTGGTCCGTTCTCGGCGCGTGCTGCGTACAACTGGCGTAGCGACTTCCTGATTACGACGCGGGACGATCTCTTCCCGTTCTCGCCCATCTTCCAGGAAGCCGGCGGCCAGCTTGACGGTTCGATCTTCTACACCGTCAACGAGAACCTCAAACTCGGCGTTCAGGGCGTTAACCTGCTCGATGAGGTGACCAAGTTGTCGACCAAGGTCGATTACGATGGCACGCGCCCGATCAGCGCGGCATTCCGCAACGATCGCCGCTACACCTTCATCGCCCGCTTCAACTTCTGAGTGGGCCGGGGGAACCGGTAAATTTCACGGGCCTCGGTTGTAGCAACCGGGGCCCGTATTCGTATGTATGCCCGACTTTGTGAGGTTCGCGATTGGCGATGAACGCGTCGCGCGAGTAGTATTGCGAAGCCGGAAGACGGGAAATTCAGGGGTTTTGTGACATGGCTCGGCGGCGCCAGTCGGTAACGATCAAGCATGTGGCTGCGGATGCGGGGGTTTCCCTGCAGACGGTCAGCCGCGTCATCAACAACGAACCCAATGTCCGCCCCGCGATGAAGGAGCGGGTGCAGGCGAGCATCGACAAGCTGGGATATGTGCCCTCGATCGCTGCGCAGCGGATGAGCGGCTCGCGCTCCTATCTCATTCTCGCCATCAACGACCGTGACCTCACGATCGCCGACTGGCGCGCGCGCGAAGGGCGCGACTGGGTCGACCAGATGCTGCTTGGCGGGATGCTGACCTGCGCCGAGCATGGCTATCGCATGCTGATCGAGCTGGTCGACACGCATTCCGACCATGTCGAGCGCGAACTGGGCGCGGCGCTGGCAGCGCTCCAGCCCGATGGCGTGATCCTCACCCCGCCGCATTCGGAAAACCCGCTCATCACGGGGCTGCTCGCCGAACGCGGCATACCCTTTGCGCGCATCGGCTCGAAGCAGGATGGCCCCGGCATCGCGATGACGATGGGCGACACGCATAACGCGCAGCTCGCCACCGATCACCTGATCGAGCTGGGGCACGAGCGCATCGGCTTCATTGCTGGGCCCAAGGAATTCAGCCTTGCCGGCTGGCGTATCGAGGGGTGGGAGAAAACGATGGCCGACGCCGGGCTCCCCACTGATGGCCTGTGCGAGCGCGGCGACTTCGGGTTCGAAAGTGGGATCCTTGCGGCCTCGAACCTTCTCGATGCCGCCGAGCCACCGACCGCGATCATCGCCAGCAGCGACCAGATGGCGCTCGCAACCATCGAGGTGGCGCGCAAGCGCGGGCTCGATATCCCACGAGACCTCTCGCTGGTGAGCTTCGACAATTCGCCGATCGTCCGCTTCACGCAGCCACCCCTGACCGCGGTCGACCAGCCTATTTCCGCGACTATTGCGCGCGCGGTCGAGCTGCTGATCGAAGCGCGCAAGAAGGCGCCGCCGAAGGAGCCGGTCTCCGTCCACGGCGAACTCGTCGTGCGCGGCTCGACCGC
This sequence comes from Qipengyuania aurantiaca, assembly GCF_019711375.1. Lineage (NCBI taxonomy): Bacteria > Pseudomonadati > Pseudomonadota > Alphaproteobacteria > Sphingomonadales > Erythrobacteraceae > Qipengyuania > Qipengyuania aurantiaca. The sequence goes on along the minus strand of NZ_CP081295.1, from coordinate 1,787,717 downwards.
CGGGCCCGGACGCCGTGGCGACAGCTGAGCCTGCGGCCGAGCAGCGGCAGACGCTGCGCTTCCTGTGGCTCTACGCGCTGGCCGCTGCCGGTGGCGCCGTATCCTACGTCCCCTTCCTCACCCTCTTGCTGCCGGTCCGGGCGACCGAAATGGTGGGTGACGGCAATATCGACCTGCTCGCCTATATTGCCTTTGCCGGAGCGATCACCGCCAGCCTCGCCAACATCGGTTTCGGCTGGCTGAGCGATGCCACAGGTACGCGGCGCCCGTGGATCGTGGCGGGCCTGGTCCTTTCCTGTGTCCTGCTCGTCAGCGTTCGGACGACCTCCAACCCTTCCGAGCTCATCGGCCTCGTGGTGGTCTGGCAGGTCGCCCTCAACATGATGCTTGCCCCGCTCGCCGCCTGGGCGGGCGATGTGGTGCCCGACCGGCAGAAGGGGTTCCTCGGAGGCCTGCTTTCCTTCGCGCCTGCGCTGGGAGCGGCCTCGGGCGCGCTGGTCACCCTGCCCGGTCTGGCGGGGCCGGACGAGCGGCTGGTCCTCGTCGCGGCGCTGGTGGCTGGGATGGTGTTACCGGTCATCCTCTTCGGCAGGCCCATCCCCATGCCGGACCTCACCGAGCCGGTGACGCGGCTTAAAAACACCCCTCCCCGCTTCCCGCGCGGCGCGGTCGCGCGGATGTGGCTGGCACGCCTGCTGGTCCAGATCGCCGAGGCGGCGCTCTTCGCCTATCTCCTCATCTGGCTGACCGGCATCGACGCAAGCTTCACCGACAGCGACACCGCGCGAATCTTCGCATTGGTTCTCGGCCTTTCAGTCCCTCTCGCCCTTTTCGCCGGGCGCTGGTCCGACCGCCGCGACCGACCTATCCTGCCGCTCGCCTGGGGCGCGGGCGTGGGCGCGCTGGGGCTGGTCATTATGGCGCTGGCGCAGGGTATCGAGGGCGCCATTGGGGGCTATCTCGTCTTCGGTCTCTCGACGAGCGTGTTCCTCGCGCTCCATTCCAGCCAGACCCTGCGCGTCCTGCCCAAGCCGGCGACCCGCGGGCGCGATCTCGGGCTTTTCAATCTCACCAACACCGTGCCCAGCCTCATCATGCCGTGGCTGACGCTCGCGCTCGTTCCGCTGTTCGGCTTCTCGGGCCTGTTCTTCCTGCTCGCCGGTTTGGCGGCGCTGGCGACCGTCCTGCTGCTGACCATGCCGAAGTCTCCCGCCCCCTCCAACTAGCGGCTTGATTTTGCCCTTCACGCATGGCATTTCTCGCCTTTGATAACGTTCTCAATTGGGAGAGGACGCGGAGGGATGAGGAATATGAAAGCCTTTTGGATGGCCACCGCCGCTGCTGTGGCCCTTGGTGGTTGCAGCACGCTGCCCGCAGATGTCGAGACCCCGGCAGCAAGCGCCCCCATGTCGGACGAGGACGCCCGCGTTGCGGACATTCTTTCCCGCATGAGCCTGGAGCGCAAGGTCGCCCAGCTCATCCAGCCCCAGATCAACAGCTTCACGCCCGAAGACATGGAGCGCTATCGCTTCGGCAGCTACCTCAACGGCGGCAACGGCGGCCCCTATGGCGACGAATACGCCCCGGCCAGCGAATGGCTGCGTTACGCCGACGAGATGTACCTCGCCTCGGTCGCGCCCATGCCGAACGGCGAGCCGGTCATCCCCACCATCTGGGGCACCGACGCGGTCCACGGCCACACCAATGTCGTTAAGGCGACCATCTTCCCGCACAACATCGGCCTTGGCGCAACCCGCGACGCCGACCTGCTGCGCCGCATCGGCGAGGCGACTGCGGTCGAGATCGAAGTCACGGGCATCGACTGGAACTTCTCCCCCACCGTCGCCGTCGCGCGTGACGATCGCTGGGGCCGCACCTATGAAAGCTATTCCGAAGATCCCGCCATCGTCGCCCCGCTGGGCGCCGCGCTGGTCGAGGGCCTGCAGGGCCGCAAGGGCGATCCCGACCGCCTCGGCGCGGGCCATGTCATTGCCACCGCCAAGCACTTCTTCGGCGACGGCGGCACCGACCAGGGCGTCGACCAGGGCGATGTGAACGGCGATATCGAGGAGCTGAAGAAAATCCACGCCGCGCCCTACCCCGCCACTATCGCGGCGGGTGTTGAGACGATCATGGCCAGTTTCAATTCCATCAACGGCCGGAAGATGCACGGCAACGAAGCGATGTTGACCGACGTCCTGCGCGGCGAACTCGGTTTCGACGGGCTGGTCGTGGGCGACTGGAACGGCCACGGACAGGTCGCCGGCTGCACCAACACCGATTGCCCGCAATCGCTGCTGGCCGGGCTCGATATCTACATGGTCCCCGACGACTGGAAGGGCTTGATGGATAACCTCATCGCGCAGGTCGAGGATGGCACCATCCCCATGGCCCGGCTCGACGAAGCTGTCGGCCGCGTCCTGCGCATGAAGCTGCGCGCGGGCCTGCTCGACGGATTCGTGAAACCCTCGGACCGCCCCAACGCGGGCCAGTACGAACTGATCGGTTCGCCCGAACACCGCGCCATCGCGCGCGAGGCGGTGGCCAAATCGCAGGTCATCCTCAAGAACAACGGCGTCCTGCCGCTCAAGGAAGGCGCCAACGTCCTCGTCGCCGGTACGGCTGCCGACGACATCGCGCAGGCCGCAGGCGGTTGGACGCTGACCTGGCAGGGCGGCGGCGATCTCGACAACAGCTATTTCCCCGGCGCCACCTCGATCTGGAGCGGGCTGGAAACCGCCATCGAAGCGAGCGGCGGCAGCGCTACTCTTTCGGCTGACGGCAGCTATGACGCCAAGCCCGATGTGGCGATCGTCGTCTTCGGCGAGGAGCCTTACGCGGAATTCGCAGGCGACCGTAAGCACCTCGGCTTCACTGACGAGGAAGGCCTCGAGCTCCTGCGCAAATTCAAGGCCGAGGGCGTACCCACCGTGGCCGTCTTCCTTTCGGGCCGCCCCTTGTGGATGAACCGCGAGATGAACGCTGCCGATGCCTTCGTGGCGTCGTGGCTGCCCGGCGGCGAAGGTGCCGGCATCGCCGACGTCCTGACCGGCGCGATGCCGGCCACCGGCAAGCTGGGCTTCAGCTGGCCCGCAACCTGCGATTTCGGTCCCCTGAACGGCCCCGATGGCGCGCTTTTCCAAGTCGGATACGGCCGTTCGCTCACCGACACCTCGCCGGCGCCCGTGCTTGACGAAAACTGCGCCCCGCTGATGCAGGGTGCGGCGAAGGACTGGTATGTCAGCGGCCGCCTCGCCGATGGCGTTCTCGCCAACACGGCGACCGGCAAGCTCGACAATCTGCGCGGTGAAGCCGGCGGTATCTTCGCCATCGGCCTCGACCGCAACGCGCAGGAAGACGCGCGCGCGATCAGCTTCGGCCCGGGCGCATTCCTCGAACTGGTGCAGGCGGGCGGCGACAGTGGCTATGGCTACCGCGTCACCTACGAAGTCCAGACGCGCCCGTCCGCAGCCGTGTACCTGAAGGTCGGCGCAAGCGAGCCGCTGGACGTCACGCAGGAACTCTCGGTTGCGGAAGGCAAGGGCTATCGCGAGATGATCCTGACCGATGCCTGCATGGCCGACCTCGGTCCGTCGCTGACGATCACCTCGCAGGGACCGTTCAAGATCAACATCGGCTCGGTGGTGCGCGAGGAATTCGCAGAAGGCACCGACTGCTCTTTCTGAGCCGCAATCGTATTCGCTTTGTGTGACGGCGAAAGGCTGGCACACAAAGCGCAGCAACAAAACCCGGGCTACGTTGGGTCGCACCGGGACTTGGGAGGACACTTGAAATGGCACTCGCACCCGACGTTTCGTCGAGCACGGATCCGAACCCGATCGAGGAAGAGGGCGCCGGCATCCAGGCGCCCGGCCTCAACTACTTCGTCTTCGGCCTGTTCTTCATCTTCGGCGGCATCACCTCGCTCAACGATGTGATCATCCCAAAGCTGAAGGAACTCTTCACGCTCAACTACACCGAAGCGATGCTGGTGCAGTTCTGCTTCTTCTTCGCCTACCTCGTGATCGGTATTCCGGGCGCGAAGCTGGTCAAGAAGCTCGGCTATATGCGCGGCGCAGTGGCCGGCCTGCTGACCATGATGGTCGGCTGCCTGCTGTTCATCCCGGCGAGCCAGACGGCGACCTACGAGATCTTCCTCTTCGCCCTGTTCATTCTCGCCAGCGGCGTGGTGATCGTGCAGGTGGTGGCCAACCCGCTCATCTCCCTGCTCGGCCCGCAAAAGACGGCGCACAGCCGCCTCACCTTCGCACAGGCGTTCAACTCGCTCGGCACCACCGTCTTCCCGATCGTGGGCGCTGCGGTGATCCTCGGCAGTCTTGCGAATGTGACCGCAGACCAGCTCTCCGGAGCGGAGCTCACCGCCTATCGTCAGGCCGAAAGCGAAGCCATCTGGCAGGGCTATCTCGGCGTCGCCGCCCTGATCGCTATCGTGGCCCTTGCCGTGTGGCTGTTCCGCAATCGCCTGCCGCATGATGCGAAAATGATGGGCGAGAACGAGTTCGTGTCGAATGGCCGCTACCTTGTCGGCCTTGCGATCATCGTCGTCGGCGCGCTGCTCGCGATCAACGTCAACGCCTGGCTCGGCGTGCTGCTGATCGTCGCAGCGCCGCTCACCTGGCTGTACGACAACGACCTGCTGCGCCGCAGCCGTTTCAGCTTTGGCGCGCTCTGCATCTTCCTCTACGTGGGTGCCGAGGTCTCGATCGGCTCGATCATCATCAACTACCTCGCGCAGGACCGTGTCCTTGGCGAACCGGAAAGCGTGATCGGCTGGATGATCGGCCTTTACTGGGGCGGCGCCATGGTTGGCCGTTTCATCGGCTCTTACTTCCTGCGCATCTTCTCGCCGGGCAAGATTCTCGCCTTCAACGCGACGGGCTCGATCATCCTGATCCTGATCAGCATCATGTCGACCGGCGAAGTCGCGGCCTACAGCCTGCTCGCCGTCGGCCTGATGAACTCGATCATGTTCCCGACCATCTTCTCGCTCGCTTGCGAGAAGCTCGGTCCGCGGGCAGCTGACGGGTCGGGCATCATCAACGTCGCCATTTTCGGTGGCGCGGTGGTTCCGCTGCTCTACGGCGTCCTCGCGGATGCCAGCGGCAGCCTCGCCTTCGCCATGATCCTGCCGATCGCCTGCTACGCGATCATCGCGGGCTTCGGGCTCTTCGCACGGCGCCCTGCCGCAGCCTAGAATTCGAAACCACAAAGACCTTTCGGGGGTTCGCAAGGCGGCTTCGGTCTGCCATGCGGCCCCCGAAATCTTTTGTACCTACAGGGACGCCCCATGACCGACGCCGAACTCGCCGCCCACCTTGCCGAAGTCGCAGGCAAGATCCTGATCCAGGTTCGGGAGAGCGGCATGTTCGAGGGCAAGGCGCTGGGCAAGGCGGGCGACGAGACGGCGAACCAATTCCTCTGCCACGCGATCACCCAGCAGCGCCCCGAAGACGGCCTGCTGTCGGAAGAAAGCAAGGACACCGAAGAGCGTCTTGGCAAGAGCCGCGTGTGGATCGTCGACCCGGTCGACGGCACGCGCGAATATGGCGAGGCCCGTTCGGACTGGGCCGTCCACGTGGCGCTGTGCGTCGACGGCAAGCCCGAAACAGGTGCAGTCGCGTTGCCCGGCCTCGACACGGTCTTGCGCACCGATGCGCCTATCGACGTGCCCGCAGCCGCCCAAACCCCCCGCATGGTCGTCAGCCGCACCCGTCCGGCCAAGGAAGCCGTTGCCGTGGCCGAAGCCATCGGCGCAGAGCTCGTGCCGATGGGATCGGCCGGGGCGAAGGCCATGGCGGTGGTGCGCGGCGAGGCGGAAATATACCTCCACACGGGCGGCCAGTACGAATGGGACAGCGCGGCCCCTGCCGCCGTGGCGCTCGCCCACGGCATGCACGCAAGCCGCATTGACGGCAGCCCACTCACCTACAACCAGGCGGACACCTACATGCCCGACCTGCTCATCTGCCGCCCGGAATGGGCTGAGCGGGTGCTGGCCGAAGTCGCGAAGCTTTCCGCCTAGGCCTCGACCTGAGCGAGGAGCTGCCGCGCCCGGCTGAGGTGCGGGCGATCGAGCATCTTGCCCTTGTGGCCGATCGTGCCGAGGTCGGGATTGGCCTCGAACAGGGCGACGATCTCGCGCGCCTCGGCGATCTCTTCCTCGCTCGGCGTAAAGGCTGCGTTGATTACCGGTACCTGCGCCGGGTGGATCGCCAGCATCCCGCGATAGCCATCGCGTCGAACCTGCTCCGCACGGGCCTTCAGGCCCTCGAGATTGCGAAAGTCACCGTCGATCGTCTCGATGGCCGGGACAGAGGCCGCCGCCGCGCCCAGCAACGTCAGGCTTCGCGCCAGCTCGTAAGTGAAGCTGTACTGGCCATCCGACCCGCGGTTCGAGAGCGCTCCGATGGAATCGGCGAGATCTTCCGCCCCCCAGGTCATGGCCACAAGGCGCGGTGCACCGGCATAATTCCCCGTAGTGAACATGGCTGCGGCCACCTCGGTGACGAGAGCAATGACCGGGGTGCTTCCTGCGGGCAGGCCGCTTTCCAGCTCCAGAGCGGTCAGCAGGCGATCGAGCTCCTCCACGTCGTGCCGACCACGCGATTTGGGCAGCATGATCCCCCCCGGGCGGGCGGGCAGTACCGCTGCCAGATCGTCTGCCGTATGCGACCCGTCGAGCGGGTTCACGCGCACCCAGAGGCGTCCGCGCTGATCCTCCGACTGGGCTTCCAGGAATCCCCTGATCAGGTCACGCGCAGCCGGCCTTTCGCCTTCAGACACCGCGTCCTCGAGATCGAAGATAACAATGTCGGCCTCGCCTTGCGCCGCCTTGGTCATCTTCTTTTCACTGTCCCCTGGCGCGAAAAGCCAAGAGCGATGGCGGGCGGGAAGGCGGACTGCAGTGGTCACGTGATGCGTCTCCAATCTCTGGCGGGTGTAGAGCCAAAGAGAGGGCGCGTGGTCAAGGGACAGCGCGATGCGGGCGGGTTTCGCGCACAAAAAAGCCCGCCATGTTTGGCGGGCTGTGTTTGATTTGGTTGCGGGGGTTGGATTTGAACCAACGACCTTCAGGTTATGAGCCTGACGAGCTACCGGACTGCTCCACCCCGCGGTAATTTTTTGTTTCGCCTCAAGCGCCGGCGCCGACCTCCGTCGGCTTGGCTATCCTCGCTCATGCGACCTGAAGGTCGCGTCGCTGCGGACGGCCGGTCGGCCTTGCGAAGTGCTGCGCACTTCGATGGCGCCTTCGTCACCGGCTTGGAGAGGCCAGAGACGAAAAAGCCGCCGCTCGGGTTTGCCCGGCAGCGGCTTTTTTGAAACTGTGAATGGGTTTGTTTCCCGCATGCCCGCCGGCTTTAATGCCTGGCGACGACCTACTCTTCCAGTGCTTGAGCACTAGTACCATCGGCGCTGTCCGGTTTCACGGCCGAGTTCGAGATGGGATCGGGTGGGTCACAGACGCTAAGGTCACCAAGCAATAGAGCTGGCGGACATGGGTTTAAATCGATGCTTTGAGCTTTGTTGGGCTTATCCGGCTAGAGTTTCCTCCACCTCGCGGACAGCATCAGAGCTGTCGTTGATGGTATGGATCCTACAAGCGCGAAAAGAACTATTAGGACCGGTTAGCTCCACACATTACTGCGCTTCCACACCCGGCCTATCAACGTCGTGGTCTACGACGGTTCGAAGATACCTTATCTTAAGGGAGGCTTCCCGCTTAGATGCTTTCAGCGGTTATCCCGTCCGTACATAGCTACCCTGCGGCACCCTTGGCAGGATGACAGGTACACCAGAGGTACGTTCACCCCGGTCCTCTCGTACTAGGGGCAACTCCTTTCAAGTATCGACGCCCACGGCAGATAGGGACCAAACTGTCTCGCGACGTTCTGAACCCAGCTCACGTACCACTTTAATTGGCGAACAGCCAAACCCTTGGGACCTGCTCCAGCCCCAGGATGTGATGAGCCGACATCGAGGTGCCAAACGATTCCGTCGATATGAGCTCTTGGGAATCATCAGCCTGTTATCCCCGGCGTACCTTTTATCCGTTGAGCGATGGCCCTTCCACGAGGGACCACCGGATCACTATGACCGACTTTCGTCTCTGCTCGACTCGTCAGTCTCGCAGTCAGGCAGGCTTATGCCATTGCACTCTTGCAGACGGTTTCCAACCGTCCTGAGCCTACCATCGCGCGCCTCCGTTACTCTTTAGGAGGCGACCGCCCCAGTCAAACTACCCGCCACAGAGGGTCCCACTACCGGATAACGGTAGCTGGTTAGACATCAGAAAACAGCAGGGTGGTATTTCACCTATGGCTCCACGAGAACTGGCGCTCTCGCTTCAAAGCCTCCCACCTATGCTACACAACTCTTTCCTAATGCCACTCTGAAGCTGCAGTAAAGGTGCACGGGGTCTTTCCGTCTAACCGCGGGTACTCCGCATCTTCACGGAGAATTCAATTTCGCTGAGCATATCCTGGAGACAGTGGGGAAGTCGTTACGCCATTCGTGCAGGTCGGAACTTACCCGACAAGGAATTTCGCTACCTTAGGACCGTTATAGTTACGGCCGCCGTTTACTCGGGCTTCAATTCGGAGCTTGCACTCCTCCTCTTAACCTTCGAGCACCGGGCAGGCGTCACACCCTATACGTCGTCTTGAAGCCGACTTAGCAGAGTGCTGTGTTTTTGCTAAACAGTCGCTACCCCCTGGCCTGTGCCCCCTGAAAAGAGTTGCCTCGATCCAGGGCCTCCTTCTTCCGAAGGTACGGAGGCAATTTGCCGAGTTCCTTCAGGATACTTCTCTCAAGCGCCTTGGTATACTCTACCTGACCACCTGTGTCGGTTTCGGGTACGGTCTATAGTGAAGAGGCTATTTCCTGGAACAACTTGGCCGCCCTCTCAATCCAATAAGAGAGAACGACTTCCGCCATCCGTCACACATCTTCAGGCCCACGAATATTTACGTGGTTCCCATCGACTACCCCCTTCGGGCTCGTCTTAGGGGCCGGCTAACCCTGCGCCGATTAGCGTTGCGCAGGAACCCTTGGTCTTTCGGCGAGAGGGCATCTCACCCTCTTTGTCGCTACTCATGTCAGCATTCGCACTTCCGATACGTCCAGCGTCGGTTACCCTTCGCCTTCACTCGCTTACGGAACGCTCCGCTACCGCTGCAGTAAACTGCAACCCTAAGCTTCGGTGCATATCTTTAGCCCCGTTACATCTTCGCCGCAGGAACCCTTATTTAGACCAGTGAGCTGTTACGCTTTCTTTAAAGGATGGCTGCTTCTAAGCCAACCTCCTGGTTGTTTTGGGATTCCCACATGCTTTCCCACTTAGATATGACTTGGGGACCTTAGCTGTAGGTTAGGGCTGTTTCCCTTTTGACGACGGACCTTAGCACCCGCCGTCTGTCTGCCGGATAAGACTCGATGGTATTCGGAGTTTGGTTAGGTTTGGTACCGCTCGCGCAGCCCTAGCCCATCCAGTGCTCTACCCCCATCGGCATACATCCGACGCTCTACCTCAATAGATTTCGCGGAGAACCAGCTATTTCCCGGCTTGATTGGCCTTTCACCCCTAAACACAGCTCATCCGAGAATTTTTCAACATTCACCGGTTCGGTCCTCCAGTGCGTGTTACCGCACCTTCAACCTGGCCATGCCTAGATCGCCGGGGTTCGGGTCTAATCCATCATACTCTGTCGCCCTATTCAGACTCGCTTTCGCTGCGCCTACACCTAACGGCTTAAGCTTGCATGGTAGATTAAGTCACTGACCCATTATGCAAGAGGTACGCTGTCACCCCCTATGGGGCTCCAACTGCTTGTAAGCATCCGGTTTCAGGTACTGTTTCACTCCCCTAATCGGGGTGCTTTTCACCTTTCCCTCACGGTACTGTGTTCGCTATCGGTCATGTGCGAGTATTTAGGCTTGGAGGGTGGTCCCCCCATGTTCAGACAGGATTTCACGTGTCCCGCCCTACTCGAATCTTCTTCGGTCATTTTCGCATACGGGGCTGTCACCCACTATGGCCACTCTTTCCAAAGTGTTTTGCTAATTAACGAAGAAGCATTGGCCTGGTCCCGGTTCGCTCGCCACTACTACGGGAATCTCTGTTGATGTCTTTTCCTCCGGGTACTGAGATGTTTCAGTTCCCCGGGTTCGCTTCACCAAACCTATGTATTCAGTCTGGT